>JBJHCR010000362.1:672-6130 GCA_050486105.1 Vulcanimicrobiota bacterium | reverse complement strand
ACCTGGAACTGTGTGCACGGCATTATGGTCCGAATGGTCGTGACTAACCACGATCACATCGACACCCCGAACATTGGGGGAAGGATACCCGATCTCGGGATCGTAGGGGTCAAACAACACTCGAAAGCCCTTATGCTCGAGAAGAAAGCAACTGTGAGCAAAATAGTCCAACCTCATGAAGGCAGGTTAGTAGTCAGCTCAGAGATTCCTTTTTGATGGCCCCTCTCGAAGGGTTTATTGGAACCTTAGCGCATCCCTTGCTCATGCTTGCGATGCGGCCATTTCTTACCGCAGCCTGGAGGGAACTGACTCTGGTGAACTTTGCCCTAGAGCCGGAGACCCTCATGGCGGCTCTCCCTTCGTCCTTGCGTCCTGATCTTCTCCGTGGAAAGGCTTATGCCAGCCTGGTTCTCTTCGATTTTGAACAGATCAAGGTCCTCGGCCTACCCTGGCCAGGCTACACCTCTTTTCCAGAGATCAACCTCAGACTCTATGTCCAAGATCCTCAAACGGGCCAGAGGGGGGTCTATTTCGTCAAGGAGCTCATCCCGGGTCGCTTGCCTAGTGCCATCGCCAATCTGACCTATAACGAACCCTACGCATCGTGCCCAATCTCTCGCAGCACCGAGTTTCACCCTGACGGCTCTCAAGAGATCTCCACCTCTTGGACCTGCAGAGGTGGCTCCAGTTCGGTCGTCGTGGTCGCTAGCCCCGGAGTCTCGGCACCCACCCCAGAAAGCGAAGAGGAGTGGTTCAAGGAGCACACCTGGGGATATGGCCAGAGCCGCAACGGGGCCTTACTAAGATATCGAGTCGAGCACCCTCGTTGGTTGGTGCGAGGGGTCCACCTAGATAGGGTGCGGCTCTCCGTGGATTGGGTCGCCACCTACGGCCCATTTTGGGGAAGTCGGCTCAGTCGATTGCAGCCGCAGTCCGTGGTTCACGCTGTAGGTTCAGAGGTGAGAGTCTTTCCCCCGGAGCGATTAACCCAGGAGAACCTCCATTAGTCCTCTAAGACCACTAGGCCGATCAGGGAACTTCCCCGATCCAATCAGGTAAAGGAGAACTCGATGCTCAGTCACTTACGGAAATATGTTGGCCCTATCAAACGCCTGCTGGCTTGGCCCTTCCTCAAGGCCGGAGTCGGGCCGACAGCGGTCGGGATCTTTGGTGTGGTCCTAGCATTGATGGCCGCCATCCTTGCCCGAATGGAACTGTATTCTCCGGCATTCTACTTGGCGGTGGCGGCTGTTCTCACAGACATGGCCGATGGAGAAGTCGCCAGAGCTACCGGGGAGACCACCCCCATTGGAAACTACTATGATGCCATAGGAGACCGGACCCGGGAATGCATCCTTCTCTTCGGCCTCTTGCCAACGGCTCCTAATCTGGTCGCCCTAGGCATCATTGGCACTTGCATGACCTCTTTTGCCAAAGCCCGGTGCAGCCTGGTCCGGGTTATGGACAACCGGGATTGGCCCGGATTTGGCGACCATCCGGATAGAGCGGTTATAATCGCGGTCGCCTACCTCTTTCAACCGGTGACGACCCTGCCTCTGCTGCTGCTCGTCTTGGCCACCTGGGGTTGTTTCCTGAGCCGGGTCCGCTACGCGCGAGACCTGATTGTCCAAGCCGAGCCTGAGGACCTCATGCCTTATTTGAGACCAGTTAACCCTTCTCAAGACCAAGGATCGGCCGACTAGCTTGAGGTTGATGATCCCAAAACGAATCGATGACCCACGAGCATTCCGTTCAGTTGACAACCGCTGCCTGCTTTCCCGCCATGACGATTTGGGTTGACGCCGACGCCATGCCAGGCGAAGTTAAACGAGTCATGTTCAAAGCCGCCGAGCGAGAGAAGATCGCCTTGGTCCTGGTAGCGAACGTCCCTCTGAAGCACCCTGATAGCTCCTATATCAACAGCATGGTAGTGGATGGTGGGTTCAACGTGGCCGACGATTGGATCGCCGAGAAGGTCGTGAACGGCGATCTGGTGGTGACGGCAGATATTCCCTTGGCGGCTCGCGCCGTCGAAAGTGGGGGAACAGCTCTCGACCCGCGCGGCAAAATGTGGACCTCTGACAACATACAGGCTAAATTGGCCACCCGCAACCTGCTAGACGATCTGCGTGGAGCCTCCTTGGTCGAAGGCGGAGGACCCCGCCCCTACTCCAAGAAGGACCTCCACCGATTTGCATCAGCCTTTCACGGCTACTTGGTCAGTCGGCGAGGAAGCTCACCAGCGACCCAGTCCTGAAGGTGAGAGACCCTACCTAGCGCCGAGATTCTCGGTTCCAACGATAGAAGCAGATCGCTACTCCCCCGAACATGAAGACGCCTGCAGCGAGTTTCATGATGACCCCACCGAGAATCTGATCCTGAAGTGGGGTGAGGTCGGTGATTCTTGGGGCGGCCTCGTAGGTGGGATAGAATACTGTGGTGGCGAAGGTGAGAAAGGCAAATAAGGGGATTTGGCCGATATTCACTGCCAGGATATAGAGAAGCTTGAGCCCTTCATTGAGCTTCGGAGTGAGGTCGCTTCGACCAAACAGCGGCCAAAACATGAACACCCCGGCAGCCACAAAGCAAACGTGCTCTAAGAGATGAACCAGACTGTCCCTCAGGGCAATCTCGTAGAAGAAGGGAATGTGCCAAAACAACAAGGTGGCATTGAACAGCACACAGGCGACCACTGGATGGACCAGAAATCTCAAGATCACGCCCAGGCCCTCGGTGCGAAAGAGAAAATTGGCAAGCCATGGGGGACAGCCGTAGATCAAAAACGGAGGGAGCACCAGAAGTAAGAGCACGTGTTGAATCATGTGCACGCTAAAGAGATACTTCTCTCCGATAGAATCAAGGGGTGTGGCCACGGCGAGGATCAGGATGACAACGCCGACAAAGAATGACACTACCCTGGAACGTTCAGTGCTTTCCCCTGGGGCCAGAAACTTTCTGAGGGGCCCTATGATGAGAACGTAAGCCAGCGATAGACCTAGAATTCCATCAATAACTCCAGGCTCCGGGGTGAAAAACCCTTCCAGAAATTGTCGCATGGCTGCCTACTCCTTCTCCCTTCCCCTCGGCAAAACCCTCACGGGTTCGATGTCTTCAAACCTATCCCGCCTTGGTGCCGACTCCAGGGAATGAAGCCAGTCGACCATCAACTCGATCTCTTCTTCCGTGAGGACGCCCCGATAACTCGGCATCGCATCAACGAAGCCTTTGCGAACCACCGCTGAGGGTTCAAGCAGCGACTCCCTGAGATAGGCTTTCCCATCCTCCACCGGGTCGAACCCCCTTGCTACCTCTACCACACCGTCCAAACCCGGACCCAAGGTCCCCCGAGCCTCGGGCAAGAAACTCACCGTATGGCAAGTGAGGCAATCGTGTTCATAAAAAAGGGACACGGCCCGATTGTCCGCCCACTCGAGGGGCACGGACACGGACCGTGTCTTATTGATGAAGAGGTGAGCTGAAATCCCGATCAACACCAGAAGGATAGCCGACGGAACCAAGCGTTCCACAGTCATCCCGAATGCTCCATCTTGGCCAGGAACAAGCCGGAATAGCCTGGAGTAACAGAGGCCCTCCTAGGCCGGCCTAGAAACCTCGACCAAGGTCGGGAAAGCCCAAGAGTGCTCTTCATAGTCTGCACCTTCGCTGTGCTTAAGCCGTCTCTGCTCAAATATCTCCTCCAAAGGCGGGGCCTTGACTGCATTCTCCGGCTTTGGATAGACATCCATCAGGGCCAGCAAGGCAACCAGGGTTCCCACCCCGATGACCATCCCGGTGGCGAAAATTCCGGTGTAGATAGGGTGGTCGTTCCATAGATGCATAAAGAACGCGACCACCAGAATGAACTTGCCCGTCCCCAAGAGCCCTAAAGTGGCAACCTTAACTACCGTAGGAGCTAGGATTAACGGGGGGTAGAGCACGAGTACTTCGATGGCTGTCAGTATGCCAAGAACAACCGCAATGATGGTGTACTTCGCTGTGGTCGACAGACCTCGGACTTCTTGATCTTCTGCAAACATAACGCTCCTCTATATCACGTACTCAAGTAGGTAGACGACCACGAAGATGACGATCCAAACAATATCCACGAAGTGCCAGTATAGACCGGCGACCTCAACATCCAAAGCTCGCTTCTGGGTCACTCCCCCAGTGAAGGAGTAGCAAAACAGCGACAATAGCCAGAGGACTCCGATAGCCACATGCAGCCCATGGGTTCCAGTTAGAACATAGAAACTGCTGCCAAACAAGGAACCGTGCAAGGTCAGACCGGCGTGGTAGAAATGGGAGAACTCGTAAACCTGAAAGCCAAGGAAGATGGAGCCGAAGAAGGCCGTTCCTAAGCAGTGGACTCGGAACCACTTGAGGTCATTGCGCTCGATGGCTGCTAAGGCGAGTACCATAAGGTATGAACTCATCAACAGCACGAACGAACTGGTCGTGGTCAGAGGGATGTCGAAAATTTCCTCCGGGGTTGGACCAGAGACGCTCCGGCCTCGGTAGACCAGGTATGTGCTGATCAAAGCTCCGAAGAACATACAGTCAGACGCCAGGAACAGCCACATCAGAATCTTACGATGAGGCAGACCGGTACACCCGATCTCGTGTGGGTTTTCTATTGCGTGACCCGCACTTGAACTCATGCCTTTTCCTCTTCCTCAAAGTGAATGTTGTAGCCACCGATTGGCTCCATAGCCCAGGCGAAGACCGAGAGCACACCGATCACCCCGCCCACTATCAAAAGCCAGTATTCGCGCAGCAGCACTTGGAGGTAAGGCATCTGCCGATCTGCCTCCAAGACTGGGGTGAACCACCGGTGAGTGACTATACCGAACCCTCCGAGATTGAACCCGAATGCAGCAAACAAGGGAAACCAGCTTCCTCCCGGCATATGAATCCCGTGATCGTCGTGACCATGATGGGCAATGTGATCGGAGGGATGCATGGAATCCCCACTCTCACCTTCATAGGGAGAGTCCGTGGCATCTAAACCATGTTCCTCATGGAGGGCGGCGGGATATTTGCGGTACCAGAAGTCATCCAGGCGCGAAACCGTGGGCGCATCCTTGAAGTTGTAAACCGGAGGCGGGCAAGAAGTTGTCCACTCGATAGTCCGAGCGTCCCACGGGTCGTCTCCGGCCACCTGCCCACCGTACGCCGTGCGGAACAAGTCGGCGAAGAAGATGATCACCGCGATGGCCATCAGAGCCGCACCGAGGGTACAGACCAGGTTCAACTCATTCCAGCCCATATTGTCGGTGTAGGTGTAAATCCGACGAGGCATCCCGTTGAGTCCAAGCCAATGCATCGGAAAGAACGTGAGATTGAATCCGATGAACAAGAACCAGAAAACAAACTTTCCGAACTTCTCGTTCAATTTGCGTCCAGTCATAAGGGGAAACCAATAGTAGATCCCGGCGAACGTTCCGAACAGCGCACCACC
>JBJHCR010000362.1:0-662 GCA_050486105.1 Vulcanimicrobiota bacterium | reverse complement strand
ACGAAGTAGGTGTCATGCTGTTGGGTGTCATGCACGGCGTTGGCGTGCATCAACCCCGAAAATCCGCCCATCATGAATTGGTAGATGAAACCCAGGGCAAACAGCATTGGGGTGGCCATGATCAGTTGCCCTTTGTAGAGCGTTCCGATCCAGTTGAAAATCTTCACTCCAGTAGGAACCGCAATCGCCATGGTGGTGAGGGCGAAGGCTGCTGTAGCGATGTTGCCCAGGCCAGAAGTGAACATATGGTGAGTCCAGACGGTGAAGCCCATGAAACCGATGGCAACACCGCTGGCAACAATGAGCGGATAACCGAACAGCGGTTTGCGAGAAAACACCGGGAGGATCTCGCTGACCATGCCCATAGGAGGCAAGATCAGAATGTACACCTCTGGGTGGCCAAAAATCCAGAAAAGGTGCTGCCACAGAATGGGAAGTCCGCCTGCCGCAGCCTGGAAGAAGTGAGTTCCGAACAAACGGTCAAACATCAACTCGACCAGACAGATGGTGATCGCCGGAAAGGCCAGAATCACCAGAAAAGCGGTGACCAGAGTCATCCAGCTGAACACCGGAAGCCGCATCATGGTCATCCCCGGAGCCCGCATATTGATGATGGTGGTGATGAAATTCAGGGCACCCACGATGGACGAGACGCCGAGGAG
>JBJHCR010000361.1:0-6152 GCA_050486105.1 Vulcanimicrobiota bacterium | reverse complement strand
AAAGGCCAAGGAGGCGCTCATTTGCACCGTTCGGCGCAGGTGGCGCACCCAATACTCCGGGTCGGTCAACTGTCCGGCGAGGGCCGCTTTGGCGGTGAGGTTGGAGACCAAGGGAAGCTCGGGCTCGCGCAGTCTGACGGCCTGCACGGCAGCCCGGAACTCGTCTAGGATAGGGTCCATCTGAGCGGAGTGGAAGGCGTGGGAAACTTGGAGAGATTTGTGCCGGAGGCCTCGCTGCTCGAAGGCTGCGGCCACTCTCTTGAGGTCGTCGGCAAACCCCGAGACCACCAGGCTCTCGGGTGCGTTGTGGGCGGCTATCTCCACCCGCCCGGGGGCGTGCTCGGCTAGGATCTCTTCAACCATCTCGCGGCTGGCATTGACGGCAATCATACCGCCCTCTCCCGGCACCGACCCCATCAAACGTCCTCGGATCGCCACCAAGCGTAGGGCGTCCTCGGTGGACATCACTCCTGCTAGGCAGGCAGCGGCGTACTCCCCGATGCTGTGACCGGCGGTGGCCGCCGGCTGAACGCCCCAACTGAGCCACAACTGGGTCAAGGCCCATTCGATGGAAAAGATCAGCGGTTGTGCCCAGCGGGTGTGGTGGCAGCGTTCCGGGGTGGCATCTTGATAGAGGATCTCCAAGAGGGACTCTCCCTGGGATTCTTGGAAGATTCGCTCGCATTCGTTGAGGGTGTCCCGGAAGACGGGTTGGCTCCGGTACAGTTGTCGCCCCATGCCGGGAAACTGACAACCTTGGCCGGTGTAAAGAAAGACCACTCCTGGATCTCTAAGACAGCGAGGTCGCTCCGCCTGCAGGCGAATCTCTTCCAGGCCGTCCATGAGGGCTGCCGGATCTGTACCGGTCACCGCGGCTCGATAGTCGAAATGAGCGCGACCCACGCTGGCGGTGTGACAGATGTTCAGCAGGTCGTCCTCACTGGCTCGGGTGAGGAATTCTTCATAGCGGCCGGCCAAAGTTCGAAGCTCTTCATGTCGCCGTGCCGATAAAGGCAGCAGATAGCAGGAAGGCGGGACCCTCTTTGCCGGTTTTGGCAGTGGTGGCTCTTCCAGGATCAGGTGAGCGTTGGTACCCACGAATCCAAAGGAGCTGACCCCGGCTCTCCTAGGTCTGTTCCCGCGAGGCCAAGGAGTGGGAACAGAAACCACCTTGATGGGAAGGTCGGCCCAAGGGATGGCGGGGTTCGGGGTCTGGAAGTGCAGGTTGGCCGGCAGCATTTCGTGGCGCATGGCCAGCACCACTTTCAGCAAACCGGCGATGCCCGAGGCCGCTTCCAGATGCCCGATATTGGACTTCACCGAACCGACCAGTACGGGGTGATCGTGGCTGCGGAAGGGACGATGGAAGGTCCCGATGGCGGTCAACTCGGTTCTATCACCGACCCGGGTCCCCGTTCCGTGGGCCTCGACATAGTCGATATCGGCTCCACTGAGACCCGCTTCTCGCAAGGCACCTCGAATGACCGCCTCTTGAGACCGCCCATTGGGTGCTGATATGCCCGTGCTCTCCCCATCCTGATTTACGTAGCTCCCTCGGATCACACCCAGGATGCGGTCGCCGTCGGCCAGCGCTTCGCCGAGTCGCTTGAGCACCACCAGGGCGCCGCCTTCGCTTCGCACATAGCCATTGGCGGCGGCGTCGAAAGAGCGCGAAACCCCATCCGGGGAGAGCGCTTGCAGTTTAGTCAGGCAGATCTGCATATCCGGACTGAGCATCAAGTTGAAGCCACCGGCTAAGGCCAGGCTGGTCTTGCCAAGGCGAAGAAAGTTGCAAGCAGAGTCGATGGAAACCAGAGAGGAGGAGCAGGCGGTGTCGATGGCAAGACTAGGCCCTTCCAAGCCGAGCACGAAAGAAATGCGTCCAGCCAAGGCGCTTTGGCAGCTTCCGGTGAGCGAATAGCTGGTGACGCGATCGATATTGTCGTGAACGCTGATGGTGCTGTAGTCGATGCTGGAGACTCCGATGAACACCCCCGCGTCGCTGCCTCGCAGGGCGGTGGGATCGTGACCGGCGTCCTCGAGTGCCTCCCAACTCAGTTCTAGCAGCAGGCGTTGCTGAGGGTCCATGCAGGCGGCCTCTTTAGGCGAAATGTTGAAGAAGGTGGGATCGAAGCGATCGATGGGACCGGAGAGAAAACCTCCCCGGGTGGTGTACATTTTGCCGGGTGCCCGGGGTTCGGGGTCGTAGTGAGCCCGGCGATCCCAGCGGGAATCAGGGATCTCGTCGATGGCATCGGCTCCGGATTCCAACAGGTGCCAGAAGTCGTCGGGGCAATTGGCACCCCCGGGAAAACGGCAGCTCATGCCGATGATCGCTATACTCTCCGAGGTGGTTTCATATTTCTCAGGGTGGGTGTCGGCACTCAACATCTAGACAACTCCGGGTTCATAGTGCTCTCTCCGTTCTAGGCCGTGTCTAGAACATCCCGCCTAGAGGTCCGGGTTTCGGGGTCGGAACTCTATTGAGGGGATCGATGAAAGGCTCTCACAAATTCCGTCAGTCGGGCTTCGGGTGTCGCCAGCATCGCCCCCAACAGTCTCTGATACCGCTGGCCTAGGGTTGCAATGGTCCCGGCCTCGAAAACGTCGGTGGCGTAAGTGATGTTGATCTGCAAACCACCTTCGACAAGTGGATTGAGATAGACCTCAAGGTCGACGCGAGCGTGGCCCTCGGGAAGATCTTCCGCCGGCAGTTGTGCTATCTGGAGTTCTTGGCTCTTCATGGTCGAGCCGGGGAAATTGTTGAGCCCCAAGGCCACCTGAAGCAGTGGACGAGGTGGGCTGCCTTCCGGAACGAGAAGGGAGCGAAGACTCGAGCTGGCGATCTCCGGATGCGCGGTGGCCTCGAGATAACTCTGCCGCATCCTTTCTAAGAGTTCGGGGAGAGTGGGATCGCCGTGAAGTGCGCAGCGCAAGGGCAGAAAGTTCGCGAACATCCCCAGCATCTGTTCGGTGGGCGGGAAGCGTCGGTCGGCGAAATTGAAGCCCAGCACGAAGTCCTGGTTGTTTCCCAACGAGCGAAGCACCAACGCCAGGGCGGTGGCCATGGTGACAAAGGGGGTGACGCCCTTTTTGGCGCTCAAATGTCCTAGGCGCTCCACCTGCTGTGGAGCGATTTCACCGAGCCAGCTCCTCCCTTTGAAGCTCTCCTGGAGCGGGCGCTCTCGGTCATAAGGGAGATCCAACCAGGTGGAGGCGCCCTGCAGGTATTCACTCCAGTGGGCTTGCTGCGCCGCTTGCATCGAAGGGGTCAAGAATTCCCTTTGCCAAATAGAGAAATCCGAATACTGCGCCGGAAGTGGGGTCAGAGTTGAGCGATGGCCTTGGCGTCGGGCTTGATAGGTCGCCTCCAGTTCATCGAGAAAGATTCCCAAAGACCACCCGTCGAAGACCAAGTGGTGGATGGTCAGCAGCAGGAAGTGCTCCTGCGGTGAAGCCACCACGAGCTTGGCTCGGATGGGCAGTTCGCGATAGAGATCGAACGGCCGATTGCGTTCGGCTAAGCGCAGCTCCAGCAGCCGGGCTTCACGTTCGTAAGCTGTTGACTCGGCCAGGACATAGGTTTGCCAGGGCAGCTCAAAGTTCGTCAAGACCCGCTGCACGGGCTGGTCTTCCCAGCCGTGGAAGGTGGTGCGAAGGGATTCATGCCGCTGCAAGATTTCAGCGAAACTGTCCTTGAGATGCTGCACCTCCAGGGGACCGCGAAGGTGCAGAGCGAAGGCCATATTGAGCATAGGGCTCTCCGGCCACCGCCAAACCAGATTCCAGAATAGCTCTTGATAGCATGATATGGGAGCGTCTTCAGTTCGTGGCGCTCGGGTGATGGGAGGGCGAGAGGAAGCCAGAGTTGTCCGTTGGGCCTCGACGACCGTCCGAGCCAGGCAGGCTACCGTGGGATTCTCGAAGAGTGCTCGGAGTGGGAGTTCGACATCTAGTGCTTTTCGAAGCTCGCTGATGACCTGGGCGACCAGCAACGAATGCCCCCCGAGATCGAAGAAATTGTCGTCGATGCCGAAGCCGTCGCACCCCAAGACCTCCGACCAGATTTTCAGCAATCGTTCTTCGAGGGCTGTCCGGGGAGACGCCCCACCCCCGGGAAGGGACAGAGGTTCGGCAAGAGCCTTTCGGTCCACTTTACCATTAGGGCTTAAGGGAAGGCTCTCGAGGAGCACTGCTGCGGCTGGAACCATGTACTCGGGGAGCTTCTGCCGGCAGAGGTCTTTCAAGGCTGGTACGAGTTCGGCCTGGGCTAATCCGAGGAGTGGATCGTTGTAAGGCCTTCGGTCTTCCGAGGGTCTTTCCGGTGCTCTCGCCCAATCTCCACCAAAGATCACGTCGAAGGAGCCATCCTGGTAGCCCGAAGTCCAGGACACTTCCGCCCCAAGGTCCCATAGGTCCTCGGGATGCACCCCCGAGCCAAGGCGTCCGTTCGGCACCCTTTTCCAAGCCAAAAGGTCGGAGGCCAACCGACCGGCTGCCAACTGGTCCTGCCAGAGCGCCAGCTCCCTTCTCCAGTTCTCGAGGCCCGGAAAGTCTTGCCAAACAACCTCTCGAGGGGCAAGCTCCCGCTCTACATAGAGCACCACTTCATAACGGTAGCGAGAGAGCTCGTTGTCGTAGCGACCTCGTTTTGGCCAGATCCGCACTCCACTCAGGCGAGGGTGCCGCTCGCACAGCCTGACAAAGTACGAAGGAGACAGCAACAACTCTTCTTCCGAAGCCATCCGAGCGGCCGCCCAACGCTCCTTTTCGCTCTCGGATAGGCCCGGATGGCGCGCCTCCAGGACCTCTCGTTGGAAGGCCTGAAACAATTCGTAGTTGCGAACGTCACCAAGGAAAATCGCTCCCCCCGCCCGCACCCGGGCGATGGCTTTCTCTAACACCTCTTCGAGATAGGAGGCGCTGGGGAAGTATTGCACGATGGAGTTGAGGATCACCAGATCCGCTTCGACATCCGGCATTTCCAGAGCGTCTCCCCGGAGGAGGGTGACTTTCTCGAGTTTTAGAGACTCAAGGTGAGCTAGGGACTCGGCAGAAAAGTCTATTCCCACATAAGAGTGGCAAGAGTCCACCAAGCGACAGGCTAAGAGACCAGTACCGCAACCGATTTCCAACAAATCTCCAGAAGCTCCGGTCTCATTGATCCGAGTCACGGTGTCCTCGACCCAGAGGCGCATCTCCTCAGGGGGGATAGGTCCTCCGGTGAAGCTTGAGTTCCATCCAACAATGTGAAAACGAGGGTCTTCCGGAGTGCCTTGAACCGTCTTCTCGTACAGGCTCTGCCATTGGCTCACCCGCTTCTGTCGCCATCCCTCGAGTTCTTCGAAATGGGGCTTGGGAGTAACGTAGGCCAGCAACCTCCCGTCCTTGACTTGCACCAGGGCTTCCCGAACGGCCGGGTGCGAGCGCAGCACCGCCTCGATCTCCCCGGGTTCGATGCGGTAGCCCCTCAATTTAACCTGGTCGTCCAAGCGCCCCAAAAAGTCGAGCTGCCCGTCGGGGAGCTGACGAACCCGGTCTCCGGTGCGGTACATGCGCGAGCCGGGAACTCCGCTGAAAGGGTCCGGCAGAAATCTCTCCGCCGTCAGCCCGGGTCGACGATGATAGCCCCTCCCGACGCTCACGCCGCCTAGGTAGAGCTCCCCGGGAAGGCCCACGGGTACCGGCTCGAGGTTTTCGTCGAGCAAGTAGGTTCCCACGAAGGGCCAGGGGCGACCAATAGGAAAGCGAGCTCCTTCAAAGCAGTGGCATTCGGCATAGGTGGTGCAAATGGTGACCTCCGTGGGTCCGTAAGCGTTGAACAACAGGCGACCTTCGCGGACCCAGCGAGCCAAGACTTCAGGAGGGCAAGCTTCACCGCACACCACCAGGCAGCGCAGGTCCGGCAGTTCTTCCGGCTGCAGAACCTCTAAGGCCGAAGGGGGAAGAGTCAGATGGGTGCAGCGCTGCCGGCGCAAGGTTTCCAACAGAGGCGGACCCGGTGAAATTTGCTCCCGGTCGGCCAAAACCAAGGTGCCACCGCAAGCCAGAGTGAGCAACCACTCCCACACCGAAACATCGAAGTTCAGGCTGGCAAACTGGAGTTTGCGGGTGTTTTGGTCCGCTTGCAGGGCCTCCGGCAACCAGCGGGC
>JBJHCR010000360.1:0-6159 GCA_050486105.1 Vulcanimicrobiota bacterium | reverse complement strand
AGGCCGGGCCGCGCGGCAGCCGCGGGTCGTCGATCACGCGGACACCAGCGGGTAGGATTCGCTCGCCGAGCTTGTCCTTGAGGAAGCTCGTACCTCGCGCGATGGACGTACCGTTGATCGCCGATGCCAGGTTCCCGAGCAGGCCACCCGCGAGCCGCTGCTCGAACACGACAGGCACCCGTGCGGTCGATACCTTGCGGGGCCGCAGCCGGCGCACCGCGCGCTCGCCCGCGATACGGCCGACCTCGGCAGCCGGCCTGAGGTCGGCAGCGTCCATGTCAAAGCCAAGAGCAGGTCTAGCGGTGAAACGAACTCGCTGACCCGATAGGGAAACAGCGCCGCTCCCCAACGGGCGATGTTGAGAACCCATCGCAGGTCAACCTCAACAGGGAAAGCCGTGCGAATCACATGGACCTCCTTGGGGACCAGGACACCGTAGGCTGAATCGGGTAACTCCAAGAGAGCCTGCCAAAGATGACGGAGAGCAACCGACATCTGCTCTTGGCCTGCCAACTCCAGCGCCCGAAGCCAACAATCTTTTGCCTGGTCATCTAAGAGCTCGACCAGAGCGGCCGAATCCTCGATCTCAAAAAGCGGTTTCGCAGGAGGAGACTGCCAATCTGGAGGCCTCTGAACCCGAACAAAATCATACGCCCTCTGTGGCACGAACGGCTCACCTGAGATATTCTCTATCAAGCGCGCCGTCCCAGGGTCATTGCCTTCCATCGCCTCCATCAAAGCAGACTCATCCTCGACGAAAGAGCGACAGTCTGCGCAAACAGGCCGGTCATGGAAATAGCCAATCGCCGGCTTCGACCTGCAGCCACAGCACTGGGCGGGTTGAAGGTTCAGCAGAGTTCGACCCATGAAGTCGCGCTCCCACCCGGCCTCCACGGTGCGGAAATAATCCATCCCAACTTCCAGTGCTTCAGCCGTCCGGCTGGCAAGGACCAACAGCCAGGCCTTGTAAGCAGAGTCGTGTTCCCACTTCGATGCCGTATCTGGCCAACTCACCTGGCGACCCTCGTGGGCTTGAAGCAGAGTCTCCCAAACCAAGCGGCGGCCATCGCTAACAAAGGACACATGACTCTCCAACGCTTTCCAATCCTGCGCGAGAAAGTAAAGGCGAGCTAACTGCTCAGCCTCAATGCAATCTCGATCGATGCTCCAGGCGCGTTCGTAGAGAGTCCTCGCGCGAGAAAAGTCCCGTCGAGCTGCAGAGGCATCGGCCTCCGCCTTGCAAAGTAGCGCCTCGATCTTCGGCGGGAGAGAACTCATGACATGGTCTTTGTCGTCGGAGTTGCTTGAACCTCGGCGGCGTTGCATTTCGCCGCTGCCAAGATAGGCAAGAGCCCGCTGCTGCAGGCTCGTGCCTGACGACCATTCACCCCGAACAAACGAGCCCGGCTGCACTGAATCTACCGTGACCGTGAGGCCGTCCGCTGGGAGCTTGATGGTCCACACTCCGGCCACGAGCGTTCAGATCGTCGAATGCTACATTGAGAATCTGGCGCTTTTGGGTCTTGGGGTATTTGCCCCTAGGTAGGTTGTGCGCTACGGGTTAAACTAAGCAGATGGAGCCCGCAATTGTCTTGCTTTTGCTGACCGTGGCCTTCCTAGGCGCGGCGGGCGCTCACTTTGGTCCGATGTTTGGGCCAAATTGGCGACGAGCCCGGAATGCGGTAAAAGGCGCGGTCCTTGTGCCCTCTGCCATGGCGGGCGTACTGTTCACCGTCAAGCTGGTCGCCTAGGGGATGCCACTTGAGGCTCTGCCCGCGTTCTTTCTGGCTTGGTTGTGGTTCTCCACCGGCGCCGGCGGGGCGGCGGCCCTGGGAGCTTCGCTTGCGTTCTACCAAATATCGGTGGCAGGCAAGATTGAGTCACCCCTCGCTCCGGCCTTTGGAGCCTTCTTAGGTGCCATGACCCTTGGTATCTCCGGTCTCCAAGCTTGGACCATATTCCGTGGACGGCGCTTTGCCGGACCGTGGGATGCGGGTCGTCTGCGAGACCAGCTGTTGAAAACCAGTGGAGTCTCGGGAATTTCGGATGCCGTTAGGGAATTTCGCTTCGACACTGCGTAGTATTGAAACCGACGGAACGTGTCCAATACGTAAATCTCCTTCAGCCGGCAAGGTGACGGCCTGACTAAAAGCCACTGCATCGACAAAGGCTTAGCCTGGGTGCGCGACAGTCAGGGCACCGTATCCCGGGAAATCCCGATGACCGACGACATGAGAGAATTGCTGATACTTCATCGGCAAAAGTTCATCGGTAAGCATGGGCGCCCCCCGGACCAGACCATCCCATTTTTAATGAGCCAATGGAATTGGTCGAGCAACGCGCGGTGGAGGGAATGAAAGCTGCGGGGATTCCACCCATGCTCATCTACGCCTTCGAGAAGACCGGCGAGCTTGTCACCGAAACGAACCAGCATATGATACCCAACGCCGATCTGGCCGAATTCAACGCTGCCGTCGATGAATGGTATGAGCTTTTTGGTAACCCTGAGGAGTAGCCTCAAAAGATCCCTTGAGAGGCGGCGAGCGAAGCGTACCTGGCCTCGATGAATACCAGTCCAACTCAGCCAGGCCATCTATTTTTCAAGGCTTTTTTAGGATAGCCCGGTAGGATGGACCTATCAACTCAGTGAACAACAAGACTTGGATCTCGTTCCCTGTGGACCTCTGGAAGAGAGTATCTCTCACCATTACGGCCCCCATTCCGAGATCTCGTAGTGCAGCCCAATGGCGTCTTCGAGGCGCTGGGCTGCTAAAAGTCGATTCCGACGGCCGGATTCGGCGCACGGCTTCTGATTCAAATAAAATTGGACAGTTCGCAGTTCAACTTCGCTGATACACGGAAGGAAACAAAATGCACAAGACACGGACTCTGTTGACTTTGATATTCGTTATGGCGATCTGTGGCGCCGCGCAGGCTCAGAAGGAATTCGTAGGGACTTACAAATGGGATCACAAGCAAAACATTGGTCATCTGCAGGTCCGAGTGGAAAAGAATATGTTCGTGGTTTTCATAGGGGCCTCGGACCCCTCTGACGAGAGCTTAGTTAGGCAAGGGTACCCTTTCGACGGCACTCAGTACAATGTTGGGGGTGCGAAGAGCTGGGCGGTGCGTCAGGGTGCTCTCGTCAAACTTTACCGCCAGAGCAGGCCAGAATCTGAGCCCGAAGTCATTCAACTAAGGAGAGTCGATGAAGACACCATCGTCTACACTTTGCTGAGCGCCAAAGACCCCTCGAGCGAAAAGAATACCCGGACTTACAAGCGAATAGGAGAGTAGAAGTTCCGGCTAGGAGCCCCTAGTTACCAGCTTTCGCATTTTCATTGGGGTTTCGTCGCCATCTCTTGGCAAATCATCTCCGTCCCAAGGTGATCGAATCCGCATCGAGCCCCGAAACCCTCGCTCTCTCCCCCAACAAAAGAAGCCCACAGCAACGCGGGCTTTCTTTATGGAGCCGAGAATCGGACTCGCAAAGGCCGCAGGCCTACTACGGAGCGAAGCGGAGTCACCGACGACCTACTCATAACCAGTGAGTTGCGGTGCTGTCTCGGCCAAACTGGGCCAGTCCGCCAGAGCCTGGTTTCATGGGGTTTGCGCCCAATTTTCTTCCTGGTTGGTCGGGGTCTTTTTGATGAACTCCAGTGCAGCAGTAGATCAACAATTCAAGGGGCATCGGCTTGAGGACCAGACACTCCCATCATCTCGGCGACACCCTCGGTACCTCAAATGAGCTGTCAGTCACCCCGCCGAGCCTCGAAAGAACCAATTAGCGAACCGACCCAAAACCGTGGCATTTAGGAATCCGAACCGCGGATGCCATTTGGAACTATGGGGAAGAGTCGACCCACCTATGATGCTAACGCGCCCATGAGGTCCTAGTCATTTTTGACGAATGTGATAAGTGATACCGCGTGGGCTGGCAAAGTCTTCGTTGCCTTCTCCAGTCTTGAGCCAGCGCAAGAAGAACTCGCTGTCGAAATCGGCATAAGCATTGTCGAAGACTTCCTCCATATGGAGACTGGGTATGCTGAAGCCCACTCCACCCGACAGGCTCGTCGATTGCAGCACGATTCCGCGTGCTACCCCGTAGATAATACTGTGGCAGTTTATCGCGATCGTCCGGCCCCAGGCTCCGTCAGCCTCATCGGCTAAAGATTGTGGGAGGACCAAGTATCCGCTGACAACATAAGATAGCTTCTTATATTTCGTGACGCTCTTCTTCCTTCTGGGATGGGCAGGGGTCAATGCGAACTCCTGGTGACAGGCAAACACTGCAAGCTTGTTATCCCGGATGAACTTTTGCTGGCCAGCGCCAAACGCTAGTATATAGCTAAGGCTTTCATCAGACTCATTCCAGTTGGGATCTCTCTGAAGGTGTAACTCGAGTAGCTCGAACCCCATTAGCTGCAGCGACGCTAGCATCCTATGATGCAATCTTCAAGTTTGGTGTCAGAGACTCGTTGCACTTCCGCAACACGGGGGCCTGCGCTATCTGCCTCTCCACGGAAAACGGAATCGTTAGAGTCAAGAAATCCTGGTCGAGTAAAGCCCCGGCTTTCTGGGGCTCGGAAATCTCGAAAGGTTCGGGAACCGGCTTAACCCTTTCGGATTGTTCCTTCTCCTGAAGATAAGCTCTCACACCGGAATAGGCAACGAATCCCGCCGAGTCGTGAAATCGACAAGATAAGCGAAGGTCGAGCGCCGCGGCCATCTCGACCAGAGTCAACAAAGTGGGATTCTTCTTTGTATGGTTAAGAATAGCAGATATGTAAGTGGGCTTCTTGCCGGTGAGTCGGGCTAGCTCGGCACGGCTCACCTTTAACTCAGTCATTCGATGACATATTTGCTCCGTAATCTCGACAAGGAGTCCCTCAAGAATGAACTCCGGATCATTCTCCCATTCTTCGATAAGTTTGTCATATGTACCCATCTTTATAACCTCTCATTCCGGTAGCGGCAGGTCTTTAGCAAGTTTGGCCCGCTCGTGTGCCCGGTCGATCTCGGCACGCTTCAACTTCTTCCGCTTCTTCTGCAGGGCACTGTTTATCACCCAGACGTCCCTAACCGCGTGCTTGGAAAGGAATCCCCGAAAGTCGTGGGGGTGTCCGCGCAACTCCCACATACCCTCAATGGGTGTGCCTGCATCGGAGTTTTGCAGCTTCTCCCATTCTGCGAAAAACTGCAACCGTCGAAGAACCAGTCCCTTAGCCTGCTTTGCTTGCGTATCGAAAACCACGGTAAAATCGCACTTAGACCCGGTCTTCAGCCAGCAAATCCTGACCTTGTGGCTGGGCCCCTTTGAAAAGACCCATACGAGCTCAGCGCCTGCCGACAAATTTCCCGAACCTGCTTATATGTACTTTTAAATTCATATTCCTGCAAACGGACCACATCTGCAACATCCGGACCGGATACATTAGGCCCACTCCTGGACGCCGACCTGGGGCTTCTGGCTGACAATCGGGATCCAAAACATACCGAGGACCGAGATAAAGCCCCGGACCATCTTCATACGCCTTCCTGGTTCACGAGGCTCAAGTTCGAAAACGGTGGTCCGAATCGGAAGCGACCAAAAGAACAGGACCGTCCCTCCGATGCTCCGGAAGCTAGGCACATCGTCGCCCTTTCCAACGGCGGCAGTTATTCGGAAATTCCGAACAACTGACGATTCATCAAATTCACCTTTTCGAAAAATCTTCTTGACGTGGTCGTGGATCGTGGCACTTGACTTCTGAAAAAGATCTACCATTTGGGCACGAGTGAGCCAAACCGACTCGTCCACCAATCTAACATCAATTCGCGTCTCGCCATCATCAGTAGGATAGAGTATCGGCTCGGAGTCATTCGGCATGGAGCGGCCTTCTCTATAGCGGACGGGTCTCCCGCATGAAAACCAGCGCGGCACTGTGCATCATCTCTTGATCGCCACCGACGTCGGAGCGGTGAACCGAAACCGGACCTGTTCCGACCCAAGGGGATTGGAAGTGGCTTGAAATGGGTCTTCCTGGGACGCGCTGCGACTTGCTCGAAACCCCCTCCGTTGATGGCGACTAAAACTACTTGCAGAGTTCAACTTACCAAGCCCCAACCACCATCAAGTCCTCCCCTCTCCCCGCCCAACAAAAAAACCCCGCCATAGCG
>JBJHCR010000359.1:0-6198 GCA_050486105.1 Vulcanimicrobiota bacterium | reverse complement strand
CTCTCCTGCTGTTTGGCGATGATGAGTCACCCCCGGATGACTCAACAACGATCGATGGAGGTCTGCAGGGTCTACAGCATCCAAATGCTGTCCTAGATTTGCTAGGACCCTACTCCAGCCACCGGGGGCAGCTCCGAGGTCCAGTACCCGACCGGAATCCGACAGATGTTCGGAAACCTCAAATGCCTCCAAGGCCTCCAGGAGCTTGGATTCAGCTCGACTGATGGACTCAGGATGTCGGGGAATGCGGCACTTGCCCCCAGCCCAGGGAGAAAGGTTTTCCAAGGTGGGCGCCGCTCCGAAGTAAAGATGCGAGCACGAGGCGCTCTGGTGAACAAAAACGGAGACCACCCATTCAGGTCTCCGAGGATTCCCTTGGTTTGGATTCAGACCTAACCCGAGGAGCACCAACTGAGCAATCTCAGAGAAGGGCAACTCGAGACGTCCATTCGCCGTAACTTGAACCGAATAGGACGTCTCTTCCGGCACTCTCAGTTCTGCTTGAATCAGCCTCCACGGCAATCCCTCAAGGGTCTCAGGGGTCAGTTTGCTGAAGTTTCCGTCCCATTGAACCGGAAATCGATGCTGACAAAACAGACTAGAGAAGCTCTTTACGGACCGAGCAAGCCAAGCGCGCTCGTCGAGTTGCTGGAGTACCTGCCAGGCCTTATGGCGACGGTTCTCAGCCTGAAAGGCTTCTCTCAGGTCTTCCGAGATGGAAAGGATCTCTCGTTCGGCTCTGGGGGGGAAGGCTTTTGGGCAAAAATCAGACATATAACCTAGGAGAATAGCAGGTTTCAACCTTCTTTGCAGGATCCAATTTTTTGTGATATAATGGATCTCGTAACCCCCAATTTTTGCACCTTAGAAAACCTATGCCTTGAGATTTTGGGTCTTTGAGCGACGATTGGGGACATCCTAATAGAAAGGTGGAATTCGTCTGTACAAGCAAGGAGATAGTATTTCACATGCCTACCACGGAGTAGGTACGATTCAAGCCATCGAAGAGAAAGAGTTGCTCGGGTCCAAGGCGGTGTTCGTAACTCTCTACTTCGACCGAGAAAGTTTAAAAGTGATCGTTCCAAAAAGAGAACTCGACGAGCAAGTCCGCAAGGTCATGACGCGAGAGGAAGGTCTCGATGTTCTCAGTTTTTTGAGGGATTGGGACGACACCCTCGCAACCTCCTGGAAGCAAAGAACCCGAAACAATCACGAGAGAATGATCAGCGGGGACCCTAAAGAACTTTGCGTGGTCATCAAGGGCTTGATTCGTTTGCAAAAAAAACGGGGGTCTCTGGCCAACAGTGACCAAAACCAGTTGCGCCGAGCCATCGACATTCTGGCAGAGGAACTAGCGGGCGCTCTGGGGCAATCCAAACAAGTGACCTCCGAGCAGATTGAAAGTTGCTGCTATACCCAAACCGCTGCCTGATGAAGTCCAAAGCGGTTGGGAACAAGGCGCTGCCCGTCTAGACGAGCAGCGCCTTTTCTTTGAGGTGGCCCTCATCTTCTCTTGTCGTTGCTCTGAGACTCGGGAAATCGGCGGACCGACACCTCCAAGGAGCCACTGGGGCGATCGTCTAGAACTCTTAGCGATAGGCGATCACGGTTTTCTCCTGTCGGAAAGGTTAGAAAGGTGGCCACTGCCGTTCCCCCTTGAAAGAAGAGTTCCACAGAGCCTTCATCGAGAACCGCCTGAAGGCTTAAGCGCTCAGGTTGCTCCAAGAGAGGTACTCGAACTTGACGAGAAAACTCAGGATGGGAAAACTCTTGGCCAGGTCCTCTGGTGATGAGAATCTGAGCCGAGTTTGGCTGCCACTGCAGGTGAAGGCCGTTGAGGTTGAGACCCAACTCGGAAGACTCACCTCGCTTCCAGACAAGCTCCAGCAGTCCGGACGTAGGAAGAAAAAGTTCCGTTTCTTGGTCGGCTTGAGTGAGTTTCTCCCAGGTCCACTCAGTGGCCGGACCGAGAGCCTCTAAGAATTGAGGGACTGGTCTCTGGACCAAATGTTGACCAGTGGAAAGCTGGCGTACTCCCAGAGTCCTAGGCAACGACATCGATCCCCTCCACGGAGAAGTGGGTGTAGACTCGGCGTACAGCCAATCATTCATCCAAGCTAGCCAAACCGGACCGTTTGGAGCTTCCGAAAAGGACACTCCGGCATAGAAGTCCGGACCAAAATCCACCCATGTCCCGAGTTCTACAGACGAAGGACTCGGTTCTGGGGTTTGAGCGAAGGACCCCACAGCAAGCCAGCCCCAAAGACTTGAACTGGCGTCGACCAGACGCACTTTAGCCTGTTTTCCCAGGTACTCCGAGACATCCCAATTCAAACGGTCCGAAACGGTACCGTTGAAACCTGTTGTCTGAGCCACCATCTCTCCGTCGACCCACAGTTCAAAACTCAGGTTTTCAGCGTCTCGACCACCCAGGACGGCAAAACTAAAATAGGGCTCTTCAAGGAGAAAGGGGGCACTCACGGCCTCCCCTACCCCGGATTCGCTGCTGGAGATCCCATAGGGCTCGACCGAAAGACCCTCTCCTTTAACGGTCCATTCTAGCTTCAGATTCGGTTCGATGTCCGGCAAGCTCCGACGATGAGTTCCAGAGGCTGGGAGGAATCGCACTCCATCGAAGGTCCCCAAGAAGTACTGACCTCCGGAACCACCAGCAACGCCTCGCCGGTCGAGGTCCACCTGCAGGACCCAGACGCTCTGCCCCTCCCGGTTCTCCACCGGCAATTCCCACAGGTCCGGACACTCCCAAGCTCCTCCGTAGGCACCGGCCGGCCCAAAAGTCGAGAGTTCGGTCCAGGTCTTCAGGTCTCGAGAGCCATAGAAAGCGACTTTTCTCTCCGCCGGCAGGGCGATCAGCATGCGCCACTCATCGTGGAAGCGAAAGACCTTGGGATCTCGAAAATCCGTAGAATCGATATCCAAGACGGGCTTATCTCCGAATCGGACCCAGGTTCGCCCTCGATCTTGACTGCTGGCCAGAAACTGGGCCTGATGCCCATCACTGGGCCGATAACCCGTGTAGAGTGCCACCAAGACCGGATTATCTCCCTCTTGCAGGCCTGCGCTGTTGTGCCAATCCACCACCACCGAGCCAGAAAAAGCCATGAGATCGTCACTCTCAGGAATTGCGATAGGAAGGTGCTGCCAGGTCAGCAAGTCCTGGCTGACAGCGTGTCCCCAACTCATGTGTCCCCAGGTATCTCCGAACGGATTGTGCTGATAAAACAGATGATACTCACCGTCAAAATAGACCAAGCCATTGGGGTCATTGATCCAATTCTTTTCAGGAGTGAAGTGAATCTGCGGACGCTCCCACTCTGGAGAGTCCGGCTGACCCACGACTGGACGGCCCAGGAACAAGAGCACAAGAACACAACTCCAAGCTGCAAATTTCACTTTCGGCCTCCTTCGGAGACCGATTCTCGCTCACATTCCGAAAATTCCTCGCCTAGAAGTTGCTTTTGTAAGGTCTCAAGTGGAACACCTTTGGTCTCAGGCATGACGAAATAGACATAGAAGAATTGCACAAACATGGCCACTGCGAAGAAGGCAAAGACGGATCCCCCACCAAATTTTCCTGCGGCGATGGGAAAGAAATGAGCCACCAGAGCCGCGCAAATCCAATGAGTGAAACTCCCCAAAGACTGCCCCTTTGCCCTCACCGCATTGGGAAAAATCTCGGACAAGAAGACCCACAGGACACAACCCTGACTGACGGCAAAAGAACCAATGAAGACAAAAATCAGGATGGGCACCCCGGCGAAATCCTCCACGAAGAATGCTCGGGCGATCAAAGCTAAACTAGCGAAAAGCCCCACCGAACCGATCAGCATGAGCACCCGCCTTCCAAAAACATCGATCAAGGCTATTCCGATCAGAGTGGCGGTCAAGTTGACAAATCCCACACCAGCGCTGGAAAGCAAGGCAGCGCTGTCTCCAAGCCCGGTCATCATGAAAATTCGGGGTGCATAGTAGATCACCGCATTGATCCCGGACACCTGGTTGAAAACGGCTAGAATAACAGCCAGGCTGATGGGGAACCGGTGACGCCAAACAAAGAGCCGAACTCCGCTTCCCGTCTGCTGTATGCTCTCTTCCATCATCTTGAGAGCCTCGTGAGCCGTCTCAACGGAAATGGTGGACAAGATTTCCAGGGCTGCCGCACGATCTCCCCGATGAGCCAGCAACCATCTTGGGCTACGGGGGACAAAGGTCATCAAGAGCACAAAGAGTGCCGCCGGAAAAGCTTCCACCCCCAACATCCAACGCCAAGCATGGTCTCCAAGACCAGAGATCAGGTAGTTCGAAAAGTAGGCTATCAAGATCCCAGTGACGATATTGAACTGGAAGAGAGAGGTTAGGCGACCCCTCATATTCGGTGGTGAAATCTCGCTGATGTACATGGGGGCCGCCACCGAGGAGGCTCCCACCCCTACTCCGCCCAGGAAGCGAAATACCATAAAGGTATAGATGTCTGGGGCCAAGGCTGACCCCACGGCGGAAACGAAGTACAGGAGGCCTACGCCGATGAGTGCCGGTTTTCGACCGAAACGATCAGCCGGATAGCTACCGAATATGGCCCCTAGGACCGTGCCATAAAGGGCGATGGCCACGGCCAATCCATGCATTTCATCGGTGAGGTTCCAGGTTTGTTGTATGCTTTGCTCGGCTCCCGAGATTACTGCCGTATCAAAGCCGAAGAGAAACCCTCCTAAGGCGACGGTGATAGACCAAAATACGACTCGCCAACTCACGCCTCGGCGCGATCCTCGGCAAACTCCAACCATCTGAACCAGAACGGATGGCGAGCCCTATACCAGGCGAGTACCTCCCGAAGTTTGGCGACCCCTGGTGGAGAGATCACGGCTTCTGGGATACGGTCGAAGTGGACCCGCATGCGCTCCCCACCTGGGAACTCCAAAGCTTCTGAGCATAGCGTCTGTAGCTCATTTCGAATGCGGCCAGAATCGGAGACTTTCACCGGCCGCTGAGTGTGATCGGCACCTGCCAAGAACCTCTGCAACAAAGGCTGGAAGACAGTTCGGCTGTCCTGAAACCCCTTCATCAAGCGCAAGGTTAGGTGCACCTTTTTGTCGGTAGACCTCGACGATAATCGAACCGTCACCCGGTATAGGTCGTCGGCCAATTTCTCCACTCCGGGAAGGTCGGTGTAAGGTTCCGGTCCCATATAGCTGCCGACAGCCAGAACATTCCAGACCTTCTCGGGAAACAGATCGTCGGCTCGCAGAATTCCCCCTCGGTCTAGAGGTAAGCCTGCCGACCTCGCTTCCTCAATCTTGGCCCCGTAATGGCTGACCTCTCCGGCTGTAGCTTGATGTCCAAGAATTTCCGAAAGTTCATCCTGGAAGGTCTCCGATTCGGGATGGAGTTGCATGATTTGCTGCTCTTGTCGATAGTCTTGCTTAAAGTCCGAAGTGAAGACCGCCAAGCTCGCCTCTAAATCTAGCAGCGGGGCCAAGGTGCCGGCCTGAACCGCTTCGGCAGAGGCGGCGTATCCGTCCACGATGAAAAGATGTCGGTGTCCGTTTTCGTCTCGCCAATCTCGCACGGCGTGCAAGGGCGAATAGGTGCCGGACTCGGTGAAAGCTGTACCGCCGCCGGGCAAGCTCCAACCATCCTCAACCAGGTGGCAACCCAAATCTTCCCACTGACGCCAAAGGCCACCGATCCTTGCCTTTCGGCTCGGACCTCCAAGCGTCCAAACGTGAACGTTCTGTGGTTTTAGGTCCGGGTAGGTCCGCTGAATGGCCTCCAAGACCAGTCTCCTAGGTGTTCGAAAATCTAGAAGCACCGAAGTGTCTTCGGCCGTGCGCACCACCGAGCGAGGCAGGACCATGGTGCCCATATAACCTTCGTAGGGCTTCACGATCTGCAGAGGTTGGTCGTAAACGTGCAGAATGGTCATGGTGCCGGATTCTCGACCGAGGGCAAAGCGCGAGGTGTTCTCCAAGGTGTCGATGGCGGCTCCCCAAACGGTGATTCCCGCGTCTTTAAGGCTAGCGTAGAACTCGCTCCAACCGTAGTCCGGGTCATTCAAGAGCCGTTGAACCAATAAGTCCAAAGCCCGAGCGATCTCCGGTCGAGCATAGACTCGACCGAAACCCAACTGGGGATTGGCGCCCATCTCTGGAGTCTCTCCGGCCTTGGGCATCAGTCCCT
>JBJHCR010000358.1:3924-6201 GCA_050486105.1 Vulcanimicrobiota bacterium | reverse complement strand
CTCAACCTCTGTTCAACGCGGTGTCAACTTCGTCGACTTGGTCATGCGGGCGCTCGCCCAGCCTCAACTCGCCCACCTCTAACTTTGACCCCGATCGAACGCTATCCACGTACCTCTCAAGGATGTCGGGAAGAAGCCCAAAGGGCTATGCGTGACCTTAGTGGTCAATTGGCTGATCAAGCCATTTACTATGGCCGCTCTGGGAATCTTATTCTTCAACCACCTCTTCGCCGGCCTGGTGGACCCAGATTCGGCCCAGCAGTACATCGCCGGCATGATTCTCTTGGGGGTGGCGCCCTGCACCGCCATGGTTTTTGTCTGGAGCCAGTTGACCAAAGGTGACGCCAACTACACCCTGGTGCAGGTGTCCATCAACGACATCATCATGGTCTTCGCTTTCGCCCCGATCACCGCGCTGCTCTTGGGAGTCACCGACATCGTGGTCCCTTGGAGCACCCTGTTTCTTTCGGTGATGCTCTATGTGGTCATTCCCCTGGGAGCCGGATACCTCACTCGAAAAAAACTCGATGGTGGGGGGAACCTGAACCGAGTGGCGGAGTTCACTGGAAAGATCAAACCCTTCACCATTTTGGGTCTGTTAGGCACGGTGGTGCTCCTTTTTGGCTTCCAGGCTCAGACCATCCTGGACAACCCCCTGGTCATCGGCCTCATCGCCGTGCCACTCCTCTTGCAAAGTTATGGGATTTTTCTGATAGCCTACGTCTGGGCTTACCTTTGGAAGATCCCTCACAGTGTGGCAGCCCCGGCAGCCTTGATCGGAACCTCCAACTTTTTCGAGCTGGCGGTGGCGGTGGCCATCAGTGTCTTCGGCCTCAACTCCGGAGCGGCCCTGGCTACGGTGGTGGGCGTCTTAGTTGAGGTCCCGGTCATGCTTTCCTTGGTAGCTCTAGCCAACTGCACTCGCCATAAGTTTCCCGAGGCAGCTCGCGCCTAAGTTCTCTTCTCAGAAAAATCTCGACTGCGTGGCCTGAATTTAGGAACCTAAAACCTAGCTTCGTTCGAAGCGAAAGCCCGCCGGGGTTTGCATGGTGGCCATGAGTTCCATGCGGTTGACGTTGACCCGCTCGGGAATCGAGGTGCACCAGAAGACCGCCTCGGCGATGTCTTCGGCAGTCATGGCTTCGATCCCCTGATAAACCGCCTCGGCTTTCTGTCGGTCTCCGGCAAAGCGGACCATAGAGAACTCCGTTTCCACTAAACCCGGCTCGATATTGCTGACTCGAATCCTCTTGCCGTGAAGATCGCAGCGAAGGTTCAGAGAGAACTGCTCCAAAAAGGCCTTGGTGGCGCCATAAACGTTGCCCCCCGAGTAAGGATAAGTTCCGGCCACCGAACCCAGGTTGACGATGTGGCCTCGGTTGCGCTCCACCATCCCTGGCAGAATCCAACGAGTGAGCCTCAAGAGCGAAGTGACATTTAGGTCGATCATGCGCTCCCAGTCTTTGAGGTCGGCGCTCCAAGACGGCTCCATACCGTAGGCCGCTCCGGCGTTGTTCACCAGGATGGTGATCTCTTGAAACTCCGGCGGGAGAGTCTCAAGAAAATGGCTCAAAGCCTCCCCATCGGTGAGGTCCAGGGGGCAGAGAAAAAGACTGTCTTGGTTGCTGGGAGCCCGCAACTCCTCTAGGCGCTCTTTCCGCCGGCCCAAGGCGATCACTTTGGCCCCTTCCTCAAGATATCGAGAGGCGATAGCCCGACCGATCCCTGCGGTGGCTCCGGTGACGAATACGGTGTGCTGTGTCATGCCGGAGGGTTCCGACCAAGCAGACAGAAGGCCTGCCTCAGATTGCGGTTCGACACCACAAGCCCAATGTGGACCCCTGGGCCTTGAATTTACAATTTGTGCAAAGCGATGATGTCTCTTTACTTCCGTGCGTTGAGTGGGCCAGGAATGCTGAGCGAGGAGGCGCCGAGCGCATAATATTGGACATATTTGAGCGAGGTACGACGAAGCCAGCACTCAGAGGGAACCCGATGGATCCTCGGCCAGAATGCGGACAACTCAACGCACGGAAGTGTAGGGTCGAGGATGTTCACCGGCACGACCCTTGGCGGACCAAAGCAAGATACACCAAGGGCAGAACAGATGCATCCTTAGACAGGCTCCTCGAGACTCAAGTCGTAGAAGAATTAGGGTTTGTTGACATTCAGCGTTTCAAGCTGCGCGAAGCAGATTTTCTCTCTCCGGAAGTGTTTTTTTGAGCCTAGGAGGCTGCTGAATTAATCTCCGCGTCGCGAGACTCGTCCATTAGTGTC
>JBJHCR010000358.1:0-3914 GCA_050486105.1 Vulcanimicrobiota bacterium | reverse complement strand
TTGGAAATATTTCCGTATATTACTCAAAATCACCCGATTTCGCCTGAACAAAATGTCCTTCGTCTCGCTCGGTCCGATTAAATCAGCAGCCTCCTAGGAGGCTGGCCGGAAACCCCCTTGACAGATTGCGAAGTGCATTTTGGTCCTGTGGATGGCCCTGCGGGAACGCCTTCGGCTTGTGGACATTTTCGCGTAATTGTCCAGTGGGAACGCCTTCGGCTTTCGGGAATATTTGGCGACAAATGGACGATTCCACAGGGGCAATAATGAACGAGCAAGATGTTATGGGTGTTTCCGGTTGGCCCTCTAGGGAGCCTGAGGCACCCCGGTGATGAAGACCGAATCATCGAGTCCCAGGGCCATGGATTTCGGATGGAGCGAAGTTCCGTCCGGCAACTTTGGAACGAAGCGCTCCAGGGGGTTCCCGTCGAGGTCGAAAACGGTGATGAAACCCGCCACCGAATCGGCAACCCAAACCAATTCCTGGTCCGGAACCATCAGGATAGCGATGGGAGTGACAAATTCGCCCAGGTTGCTTCCCCTTCGGCCATAGCTGCGCAGCCAAGAGCCCGTGGCGCTGAAAACCTGAACTCGAGCGTTGCCCGAATCCACCACGTGCAGGTCGCCCCGGCTGTCGAAGGCCAGAGCGGTGGGACCGTTCAGCTGCTGCTCTTCGACTCCGAAGTCTCCGAAAGTCCGAAGAAGTTGCCCCTGGGTACTCAAGACCACGATTCTGTGGGCCAGAGTGTCAACGGCGTAGATGGTGTTGTCTTCGCGTCGGAAGGTGAGATCTTTCACCGAAGAAAGGTGGTCTCGTCCCAGCGTCCTGACTAACGCACCATTGATTGGGTCCAGGACATCGATCTCAGCGTTGCCTCGGTCGGCAATATAAAGAAGCCCTTCGGCATCGAACTCGAGGTCCGAAGGGTAGTTGAAGACCCCGTCGCCAAAGGGCAGCTCTCCGACCTCCCAGACCACTTGCCCGCTCTGGTCCAAGCGACGCAATTGGTGGTCGAAAAAATCCAGTTCGTAGAGCACCCCATCGGGTCCAGCCACCAGCAAGCCTTCGCGACTCAACAGACCCGTGGCGGCCGAAGGACTGGGGGGTGGGGGCGACGTCGAGGGTCCTGCAGCCCCACTCGGCACATCCTGAAAGGCTTCTCCGCAGCCACCGAGAATCAGCGCGGTTAAACCCAGGCTTCCCTTGAGGAAGTTTCTCCTTTTCACCTTAGCTCCTTTGAGGAAAGATTCCCGCGTGACAGAGGCAATAGATTCCCACCGGGTTCCCAGAGGCATCCTTGTGTGGTTCAAGATTAGGAAGCATGAAGTTGGTTCTTCCATCACCACCATAGGTGGTGCCGATGAGGGCAAATAGAGGCATGTACTGGTTGATGGGCAAGGTTTGTCCGTTGCACGCAAACCACCCGGTTGGAACAAAGTTGAAGGCAAAAAGTTTGATTGTTCCTATGTATTCGTCCATAGTCTAGTCTTGGATCTCCCTTAATCTATTCTCATTCAAGCCGCTTTGGTTCCCTCAGTAAGGGTCTATTCCTTTCTGAGCTGCGACATAAAAGCACGGAGAATTCCTGTGCCGCTGGAGACTAAAGCAGACCTCATTCCTCGCATCGGGAAGCACGGAAAGTATGTCTAGTTTCCCGGCCTTATTGTGGGGGAATATAAGCAGCCTGATGGAGACCGAACTCGAAGGCCAGCCAAACCAAGGAAGCTTCCATAGAGGGCGGTTTCTGTTGGGGCTATTTCTCGGCTTGGTCTTGGGACTGGCGATGGCTTCTAAACTCCCTCCAACCGAGTTTCAAAATCGCGTGGTCTTCCACGCCTTTCTCCTAGGAGGACTAGGCTTCGGAGGATGGAGCCTTCGCTGGGGTCGCTTTCCGTGGATGCGCGCCTTGGTCACCGCACTAGCTGTCGCGCTATTCGTGCAGTGGGGCTACCAACTTCATCCACCCTCGTCCCGCGTTGAAAGCCAAAAAGTCCGGGGGTCATCGTCTCGTATCGACGCCCAGAAACTGCGTATCGGTAGTCTCGCCCCTGGGCTGCACGAAGACGAGGTGAAGGCTCTAAGAGGAGAGCCGCGGAGTAGCCGTGACTACCTTGAGACGAAGTATGGAATGACTCTGAGCTACCAAGAATATCTGTATGACAATCCAGTGGCCAAGGTTACCTTGCTCGAAGGCCAAGTGGTGCGCGTAGAAGGCCAAATCATGACCCTAAACAATGTAGCTTTGGTGAAGAAGGAGGACAGCCAGCAGCGTATTCAAGGACTGCTTGGGATACCTTCAACGTACGAGAGCCGCGACGGAGTGGACGTATACCATCTGCACAAACCCATCGTTTTCGTGAGATATGCGAACGGGAAAGTCGCTGATGTTGGGCTGACGACTATGTGGTCAAGAGAAACGGACTAGAAGGCTGCCAAGCTACTCGGCGGATGGCTCCGAAAGCAGGCCTAATTCCCCAGAACGGGAAGCGCCGAAAACATGTGTGGCATTGCTGGAGCCTTCGACCTTCAAGGAGAGCGAGATTTTCCGCCTGAGATTCTGACTCGGATGGGCAAGGCCATCGCCCATCGTGGACCGGATCAGTCCGGAAGCTCGAACCTCACAGGCTTAGGGATTCACTCTCGCCGTCTATCCATCATCGACCTTGAGCAGGGGCAGCAGCCCATCTCCAATGAGGATGATTCGGTGGTGGTGGTCTTCAACGGAGAGATCTTCAATCATCCGGAGCTGCGTCAGGAACTCAAAGCCCGAGGCCATGTGTTTCGCACCGAAACCGACACCGAGGTGTTGGTGCACTTGTGGGAAGAGAAGGGAGAGGCTCTCACTCTGGAGTTAGAGGGCCAGTTCGCCTTTGCTCTGTATGACAAACGGAAAATGGTGCTGTTCTTGGCCCGAGATCCCTTTGGGATTTGTCCGTTGTTCCTCCACCAAACGGACGATGGCTGGCTCCTCTTTGCTTCCGAGATCAAAGGCCTCCTGGCCTCTGGTCTGCTTCGGCCGGACCTCGACCGCCGGGGGGTGGACCACATCTTTACGTTTTTCGCTATGGGGACCCGCCGAACTATGTTCCAAGGAGTCAGCGCTCTGCCACCAGGGCACACCCTCACCGTCACAGCCGACGGGACCCTCACCGAAAACTGTTATTATGACCTAGACTTCCCCGACCAGGGGACCGAACGAACTGGTCCACTCCCGGAATTGGTCGCGGAACTCTCGGACCATCTGCACCGAGCGGTGGACTGGCGCCTGCGAGCCGACGTTCCAGTGGTCAGTTATCTGTCCGGAGGAGTGGACTCTAGCCTGGTAGCCCGCCTAGCCGGAGACCGGCTTTCCGAACGGAAAGACACTCTCGAGACCTTCACCGTACAAATTCGCAACCCCAAGCTCGACGAGACCGAACGGGCCATGACTACCGCCCGACAGATCGGCAGCGTGCCCACCACCATTACTTGTGGTGAGGAGGAGGTGGCCGAGTCCTATCCGGCCCTCGTCATAGCTTCAGAAACCCCGGTCATCGACACCTCATCAGCCACCTTGTATCGCCTGGCCGCTTCCGTCCGTGGAGCGGGCTACAAGGTGGCCCTCACTGGTGAAGGGGCCGATGAAGCGCTGGCCGGTTATCCCTGGCATAAAGCGGCTCGTTACACCCAAGTGTTGGACCGCCTGGGCCTGTCGAACCGCTGGCGTAAGCGCTTTTTGAATCGGGCTGGGCGTCGCCGCCTAAGCTGGGAATTCTATCAAGAACGCTACCGACGCCTGGGTGGCTACCACGGCATGGCCGACCTCTACACCTTTTGTGGATTGTCAGGGATCCGATTGTACACCGATGAGCTGTTGAACGAACTCCACGCCACCGGCCGAGACGCCACCGCCGACTTCGAAGCCCCTCTCGAG
>JBJHCR010000357.1:0-6280 GCA_050486105.1 Vulcanimicrobiota bacterium | reverse complement strand
GTGGTGCCATGGATGTTGGCGATGTCGATCCCCGGGTGGTCAAGGTGATGGACTTGAAAACGTAGGTACCGCTCTGCAAGGTAACCTTACCCCCGCCGCTGACCCTGAGGTCCCCGTAAGACCCGGGTGGCAAATTAGCGCCTTGCCAACCCACATTGGTGCTGCCCGTGCCCGCTGCCGGAGCCTGGACGGGAGGGTACTCGATGGGTTGATTCAGGTTGGATTCTGCCAGACTCCAAGTGTTCCAGTTCTTCCAAACCACATTATCCGAGTTTCTGGTTGGCTGGCTCGGCTTGGCTTGGCCGGTTTTACCACCGGGACCTACCTGAATGGTTCCCTGAATCCAAGAACCTCCGTTGATGTCGATGGTTCCGGGCTTGGTGGAGTTGGTGGCGATGTTGGCCTGGCTTCCCCTAGGAAGGTCCCCCACTTTGGAGTCAAAGGAGTCGATGCTGGAACCCCCATTGACTTCGAGAAACTGAGTGAATATGGAGAAATCAAGGAGCCCTTGCTTAGGGGCTGCTCCCACTCGAACCAGGGCGGCGGCGCGGCGCTCGATACCGCTGCGATCTCTTCCGTGGCTCACCACGTACACCGTGCCGGTCGGCAGTTTGATCGGGGCAGTGTGGTCCCGGAAGATCTGCACCCGGTACTGATCCGGGGTGTTGGCGAGTTTGGTGTACCGGTCGTTCGAGCGAAACTCCGGCTGGTCTTTGAGCACCGCTAGGGTCTCCGCCAAACCGGCCTCGGCGGCCCGCATGGCGCGCTCGGAGGCCACCGCCGACTGAGCCACTTGAAGCGACTGCACCGAGGAATTGGCAAAACCCAAAACGAGGAACCAAAGGGCCACCACAAGCCCCAAGGTGAGAACCAGCATGGCCCCTCTCGACCCCCTGCGAATCATAACTATCATCGAAAACTCACCACCACTTTCGACTGCAACTCCATTGACAACCTTGGAAACTCCTAACGAACCCTACCTCACAGGCACCATGAAAAGGGACCCATCGTGGTACACAGATTGAGGCTACGATAGTTTCACCCCTCTACTATAGCATTATCCCGAGAGTATGCACCTCAGATGATTCTATCAGTCGGCGCCAAGAAACTTGACTATCCTGGACAGAAATTCAGGGGCGGAGGGCAGAGCATGCGCGAAACGGTTGGCTCACTCAAACTCTACTTTATCATCATCGGTCGATCTTATCTCATCTTGTCGTCGGTCTCGTTTCGCTTTTCACCTCTAGGTGAAATCTCAGGTTGGATTCAAGTTTTCATTCCCTTCCTGGTCTGGGGCGATCGCCTTTTGGGACTAGCTTACCTTGGGGTGGGAATCGAGATAAAGGCTTTGTAGGCCCGCCGACCTCAAATGCCCCTCCGCCTAAACCCCGGCGCGATTAGGGTGCTGAAATCGAAAATCTGAAGATTGGGTGAGTTGTTGATACGAACCAAGATCGGAATCCCCGGCAGCCTCGTCTCGCCAAATCTCGCTGGCGGGCTCATCAGGGAACTCGCGAATGATGCCATAGAGCGTGTTGCGCTGCACAGGCAACCTTCCCAGGGCGCGGATCACCGATCTCAGGCGCCGTGGCGACAAACGCTGACCGTGGGAGGCTCCGGCGGCCGTCGAAATGCTCTCGTTGATCAAGGTTCCACCCAAGTCGTTGCAGCCACTGCCGAGCAGCAGACCAGCCAATTTTTCCCCCTCTTTAACCCAGGACGCCTGGATGTTCTTGAAGGTGCGCCCCAAAAGCAAGCGCGCCAGGGCGTGGACGTGCACCACTTGAGAACCTGATGGTCCGAGTTCTTGTGCTGAAAAATCCGGGAGATGAGAAAGGGGCGCTTCGCTGTGCACGAATCCCAGGGGGACAAACTCGCTGAATCCTCCGGTTTCCTCCTGGATCCGTCTAAGCAACAGCATATGATCCAGCCAATGCTCTGGAGTCTCCAGATGACCAAACATCATGGTGGAGGTGGTCTTGAGTCCCATTCGGTGGGCCGAGGTCACGATCTCCACCCATTGCTGCACGTTGATCCGTCCAGGTGCCAGGCGATCCCTCAAGTCTTGGTCTAGAATCTCTGCTGAAGTCCCGGGCAGAGAGTCCAAGCCTGCGTCCTTCAATCTCAGGAGATAGTCTTCTGGAGTGCAGCGCGAACGCACCGCTCCATACAAGACTTCCTCGGGGGAAAAAGCGTGGAGATGTATCCCTGGGTGCCTGGCTTTGATCGCTCGAGTCAACTCCAGGTAGAGGCCGCCATCCATCTTTGGTGGCAGTCCGGCCTGAACACAAACCTCAGTGGCGCCGAAGCTCACGGCCTCGTCCACTCGACGCAAAATCTCCTCAGTAGGAAGATAGTAACCTTCCTCGTTGCGGTGATCCCGACTGAAAGCACAAAACTTGCACGACTTAATGCAGACGTTGGTGAAGTTGATGTTGCGGTTGATGACGTAGGTTACGGCGTCGCCACATTGCTCTTGGCGCAGTTGGTCGGCGATCAGGGCCAAGAGCATCACCTGGGAGGGCGACAAATCCAAGAACTTCAGCCCCGTTGCTCGGTCCCAGTCTCTTCCGGTGAAGAGTGCCTCCAGGGCCGTGCGTTGCTCAGCATGAAAACTATCCCAAGGGTTGCGCATCGAGCAACCTCCCTCGCCAACTTGACACCTTGGATGCCAAGTCCGGATGAAGCCAACCTTCTTCTTCCAAATAGGATTGATAGACCGGAAGCCGCGGTCTCAAGGCATAGCCATATGTGGAACAGACCTCTTCGAGATCTCTGAGGTGGGGCCAGGGCGCCTCGGGGTTGATAAAATCTTGAGTGAGAGGGCTGATCCCCCCCCAATCATTGATCCCCGCCCTGATTAGCCCTCGATGGCCTTCCGGAGTGAGGTTTGGCGGCGCCTGCAAATTCATATTGCCTAACAGCAAGCGAGCTACCGCCACCGTGCGCATCAGTTCCTCATCGGAGACCTCCGGGAATTCGGCCATTCTGGTCCCCGGCTTGGCTCGAAAAATTTGCACGATCACTTCCTGAATATGGCCATACTGCTGATGTAAGCGTCGAATGGCCAGCAGACTCTCCACCCGCTCTTCCACCGTCTCGCCAATGCCCACAAGAATTCCGGTGGTGAACGGTATTCTAAGTTGGCCTGCCGCTTCAAGCATGGCCAACCTCAGTTCGGGCCGCTTATCCGGAGCGCTCATATGGGCCCCTCCAACCTGGGCCAAGCGCTCGGAAACGTTCTCGAGCATCAGGCCCATAGACACGTTATAGGGGCGGAGAGCCTCCAATTCGGATTCTGAAAGCAAGCCGGCATTGGTGTGGGGCAGCATCCCCAATTCCAAGCATAGTCGTGAAACTTCAACCAAATACTCAGGGGTGGTGGAAAAGCCAACAGTTCCCAAAAGCTTTCGGTAGCTGGGGAAAACGGTCTCGGGACGGTCGCCGAGACACAACAGGGCTTCCACGCAGCCGAGCTTGCGACCCGCCGTCACCACCTCAGCGATCTCGGTTAGAGTCATAGTGTGGGCTCCGGGATCGCCAGGGCTCTTGCGAAAGGTACAGTAAGAACATCGGTCGCGGCACAGATTGGTGACCGGCAAGAAGACTTTAGGACTGTAGGTCAGAGTCTTGCCGAAGTGCTGGTCTCTGAGAGCTGAGGCCTGCTGGAACAAGGCCGGACTCCCCTGTCGGATCCCCGAACAAGCGTCCTCAAAACTGAGTTCGGCCTTATCGGTCAACCGCATGGCCGGTCTCGTCAGCTAGGGAACTGTCTTGAATGTTTTCGATGGTATCTTCAATTCTCAACTCGACGGTTTCCAAAGGGGTCCAAAGATAGCCTTCGATCAACAGATCGTCCCCCAGGGCGCTCCAGCCGACGTCTTTAAGACGAAGAGCGCTGCTCACACAATCGACGCCGAAACCCGCAATGGGTGATAGGGCGTCTTTGCCCCCTAGAAGCAGTGGAGCCACAAAACCGGCCACTCGATCGATCAGCCCCAAGTCCAACATGGAGCCATTGAGACGGGACCCGCCCTCCAGGAGAATACTGTCGATCCCGAGCTCAGCCAGGCGATTCAGACCAACTTTGAGGTCTACCCGATTGTGGTCCTCGCAGACCACCACCTTCAACTCGTCCCGTTGCGGCAGCTGCCGACTCCCCGCTTCTGTGGTGAGCACCACCACCCCGTTCTGGCAACTCTTCCACAACTTGGCCTCCGCCGGCAAACGCCCAGCGCTGTCCACGATGACCTTGATCGGACAGCGCCCCTCTGGCTCTCGAGCGGTCAATTCGGGGTCGTCCACCAGAACCGTATTGATGCCAACCATAATGGCATCATGGGTGTCACGTTCGCGATGAACCCAGCGCCGAGCTTCATTGCCGGTGATGTACTTGGAGCGTCCGGTGCGGCTGGCGATCTTGCCATCTAAACTGGAAGCGAATTTTAGGGTCACATAGGGGCGACCTAAGGTCAAACGGCGGATGAAGGCCCGGTTGACTTCAGCGCATTGCTCCTGACTGTCCCGATCTGCCAGCTTCACCTTCACTCCGTGCTCTTTCAAAGCTGCAAGGCCGCGGCCTTGAACTCTGGGATCCGGGTCAACCAAGCCCACCACCACCTCGGAGACGCCTGCTTCCACCACTGCCGGGACACAAGGGGGGGTTCTCCCGTGGTGACAGCAAGGTTCCAGACTGACGTACATGGTAGACCCTCGGGCCGACTCTCCCGCTTGGGCAAGGGCCAGAATCTCGGCGTGGGGCTCCCCAGCTCGCTTATGGTAACCTTCTCCCACGACGCGCTTATCTTTTACTAAGACCGCCCCAACCACTGGGTTTGGGCTGGTTCGTCCCAAGCCTTTGGCCGCCAATTGTATGGCTCGCTGCATAAAGTACTGATGGTTTGCGATATGACTGATTCGGCTTTGCATTGGACGACACGTCTTTCGAGACTTAGGGTTCTCTTTAGTCAGTGGACCTCAGCATTCCTAGAGAGTTTCCGAAGTTCCTATTTTTCCCAAAGCTAAGTTCGAACCTCATGACTCATCTTGGGGAACCCAAAGAAAGTTTGTCGGTTAGTAAAGGATGGAAAGAGGAAAGTGAGAACTAAGAGAAGAGTGGACCCAGGGAAAATCGAATTACAATATTGGGCCATAGCTTAGAGTTTACGAACGACACTTTTTAGGGAGGAATCCTTTGAGACCTTACGAGAGAAATCATGACGGGGCAGCCCTCGGTCCCTCGGTTGGAGTAACCGAAGCCGACCAGAGGTCGGTCTACCCGTACACCGTCCAAGGAAGCGCCAGTTTTCCGGACTATCAGCAGATCGCAAAACGACAGAACATGCTCCACACCACCTACCTGTATTTGGCGGTGGCCGTCGTAGGAGCTATGGGTGGAGCCTGGTTTGGAGCGCATTCGGAGCCTTACCTCAAATTCGCTTTCGGCTCTCCTTGGGTCTGGCTAATTGGGATCATGCTGCTGATCAATGTTCTACCCGCAATCACCATCAAGATCGCCCACAACACCCCGAGGCTGGCTGTGCCTGCCTTGCTTGTGGAGGGATTCATTTCTGGTATGGCCTTGGCCCCTGCGGTTTTCATTGGTCTCTACTTCACCAATGCAGACCCGAACACTGGTGGCAATGTGGTGACCTCCGCTTTGATGATTACCGCTGCTATGTTTGCCGGAATCACGGCCTATGTTTTTATCAACAAAGCGAACTTCCGGCCGATTGCAGGAATTGGTTGGGCTCTCTTCGGAGGAGTCTGCGTTCTCATTCCCTTGCAATTCTTCTTCCAAAGCGCCCTCATCGGAGGCATCATCGGACTGGCCATCGGCGCCCTAGGTATCTACCAGATCGCCACCATGACCAGTACCCTCTGCAACGATCCCAATTTTGACAGCCCGGCTACCGGTGCCCTGGTGCTCTTCGCTGGACTGTTCAACCTGTTTCAGAGTATCCTTTATGTCCTCAGCATGCTCAGTGGCAGAGATTAGACTCTAAGAGGCCCGACCGGACCTCCAACTCTAAACTCAGAAAAAAGAGGCCCTGTACTACAGGGCCTCTTTTTTTGTTTTTCAGCACTTTCCATGGTGGTCCTATGTCTCTTGAGAGGAACGCCAAAAAAGTCCCCAAAGCCCCAATTCATGAACGGTCGGATCATCGTCAACGGAAACCTCCAAGCTGAAGCGGACCTGATCTATCAGACCCGTGATGCCATCCTGTCCTCCAGGCACCAAGATCCAGAGATCCGGGCTCAGCGCACCACCGTGCTGGTC
>JBJHCR010000356.1:0-6292 GCA_050486105.1 Vulcanimicrobiota bacterium | reverse complement strand
TGGTTTTTTGAGCCTAGTACCCGAGAGTACTTAAGCAAAAATGCGCTTTCGGAGAGGGAAAATAAGCGAGTGCAGCGCCGTGAAGGTTGAATGTCAACAGACCCTAGTCCACAATGCTCGAAAAGGACGCTCTAAGGAGACACTCGTGAAGCCACTCAACATTCTGGTCACCGGAGCCGCCGGCTTCATAGGCAGCCACACCAGCGAAAAGCTCCTGGCCCGAGGGCATCGGGTGGTGGGGCTGGACAATCTCAACGATTATTACTCACCGGCTCGAAAACGGGCCAATCTCGAGGAGATCGGCAACCACCCCCAGGCCCAAAATTTCAGCTTCGTGCAAGGCGACATCCGAAACCGCGCCCTGCTAGGCAGCCTAGCCGAAGAGCATTCTTTCGATGCCGTGGTCAACCTAGCCGCCATGGCTGGGGTCCGGGTCTCCATCGAGGACCCCCACCTCTACACCGACGTCAATCTGGTGGGCACCCTGAACCTGCTCTTGCTGTGCCAGCAGTACCAAATCGGCAACTTCGTGCTCGCTTCAACCTCTTCGGTCTATGGCAACACCGAAGTTATCCCATTCGTGGAGTCCGACCCTTGCGACCGACCATTAGTTCCCTATTCCGCCAGTAAGCGGGCTGCGGAGATGATGGCCTTCACCTACCACCACCTGTTCGGGGTGAACGCCACGGTCTTGCGATTTTTCACAGTCTACGGCCCTCGAGGCCGACCCGACATGATGGCCCATAAGGTACTGGACAACATTTTTTTGAACGAACACTTGGTGCTTTTCAACGGGGGGGAGATGTGGCGTGACTGGACCTATATCGACGATATCACTGAAGGGGTCTGCAACTCTGTCGAGCGCCCACTGGGTTTCGAGATCATCAACCTAGGCCGAGGAGAGATGGTGAAGCTTTCGGATTTCGTGAGCACCATAGAAAAGCTTACTGGCAAGCCCTCCAACACCGTTTCAGCCCCAAAAATGGACGCTGACATCGACCGTTCTTTTGCCGACATCAACAGAGCCCGAGCGCTGCTGGACTACCAACCCAAAGTGAGCGTACCAAAAGGCATTGAGCGCTTTTGGCGCTGGTACCAAAAAGCAGTCCTCAAGGACAAGGTTGATCAATAAAGGCCTCTCCTCAAGGTTCACGCCGGTGGCTGTCGAAAAAATCTCCCAGGACTTCCACCGCGTCGAGATCGTGACACAGAGGCCCGATCGTAGCTACGGGAAGGTATTGATTTCCCCCGGGAATGGTGTGACCACCGCCTTCCACCCGGTAAAGTAGCACCTCAACATTTCGGTCTGCCCGCGACCAACGTTGTAAGACGATCGTGCAACCGTCGTCCGCCGGGTCGGGGAGGTTCTCAACTTCAAATTGCCCACACCCATTATGGTCAGCCCAAAGCTGGGCAGCCTCATCGGTGGGCAAAAGAGACCCCCATTTTTTCTCGCCGATGGTGACCGGCCCTCCGTCATAGGGCACCAAAGGGTCTTCGGTGCCTTGCATGATCAGCACCGACACCTGTTTTTTGGGTGCGAAGCGCTCGGCCAAGCCTTGGGGGATAGCCCCGATCACGGGAGCGATGGCTACGAAATCCTCCGAGAACTCAGCCCCCACCCAGTGGCTCATCATGCCCCCATTAGAGATTCCTGCTGCGTAGATTCGAGAGGAGTCCACCGAATATTGAGACTTCAGTTGCTCCAAGAGGGCCTGAACGAAGTTGAGATCGTCGATGTTTGGATCGTACTTGGGATGGTCGGTCATCCCCACTTGCCAGTGACCCCTGATGGCGTGCGGATAGACCAGCAGATAGCCCCGCTCTTCAGCCAATCTGGAAAAGCCGATGCGTGAGATCATGGGGGCATTTCCGCCCCCGCCGTGGAAGAATATCAAGACCGGAAGTGGTCCCTCCATCGAGGATGGCTCGGCCACCAGATAGTGACGCTTTTGCCCATCCACTTCAATCGAGCGCCAGTTTGGCCGAGCCAAGGCCACCACCACCAGAACCAGCAACAGCAGAACCAGACAACCGATCTTTAGAGCCTTCTTCATGCGTTTCTCACCCCCGATATTGACTAAAAGGGCACCGGCGCTTCGAAGTCCAACCAACGACTGGTGGCCGGGTGTCGGCAGCCCAGACGCCAGGCGTGGAGTCGAAGACGACCCACCGATTGAGGATCCCCATACAAACGGTCGCCAAGAATGGGGGAACCAAGGACCAAGGCCAGGTGAGCCCGGAGTTGGTGGGTGCGACCGGTGATCGGAAAAAGCTCAACCCTGCGCCCTCCGTCCCCAAGGACCTTTAGCTCTGTGTGGGCCGGCTTGCCCAAAGGTTCCACCCGCATTACCCCTCCCCGGGTCGGGTCTGGAGCCAGGGGCTCCTGGATCACGAACTGCTGCACCTCCAACGGCTTTTCTAGGAGAGCTTGATAGGTTTTGCGCACCTGGCGCTGGGCGAACTGCTGACGGAGGTTGACTGCAGCCTCCGAATTCTTGGCCAACAGCAACAGCCCTGAAGTCTCAAAATCCAGCCGATGAACAGCGTTCACCTCGGGGTGGATTCGACTCAAGCGAATCAGGAGGCAGTCTTGCTGCTGGCCGGTCCGCCCCGGCACGGTCAGCAATCCGGGGGGTTTGTCCACCACCAGGACAAAGTCGTCTTCATATACGACCTTAACCACCCCAGTCTGGGCTCGCCTCAGCAGCGGCCCCAGCAGAGCTTGGCAGCGATGGGCGCAGGCCGGATAGAACTCGCCGTGCCGCTTACCAGTCAAGGACTCAGGCCCGCACCAAAACTCAGCCAAGGCCAGCGGCTCGAGCCCGCATTGTATGGCCAGATTTAGCAACTTGGGGGCACAGCAGTCTCCAGTGCCGGTGGGAAGACCCTGGGGGTAGAGTTGCTCCAGCGAACAGCCCAAACGCACCGAAACCGAGGACATAAAGTCCTGGTGCAGGTGCTCCTGCAGTCTCCGAGAGAGGGCCTTGCGACGACGCTTGAGTTGATTCACTTCTTCGCTCAGGGCCTGATAATGAGCTTTGAGGGGGGCTAAGGCCTGATCTCGCCGCCGACGGAGCTGCGCCTTCTCGGCGCTGTCTTTCTTGCTTTGCCGGTCCCACTCGGCCTGGTCCTGGGGTCGCTGGGCTCGAAGGCGGCGACGTTCGGCTTTGGAGGCGCTCAAACGTTGTTTCAGCGCCTCAGTTTCCCGCTGCCAACGTGCCTCTTCGGCCAAATACGGAGAACTGTTTGTCAGGGCAGAAAGCTCCAACAAGCGGTCCTTACAGCGAGCCAATTCTCTTAGGGTTTCCCGCTCCAGAGTTGTTGGTTCATAAAGGTGCAAAGGCGGAGCCCATTCGGGTTCGTCTTTCAGGGCGGCCAGCCGTCCGGAATAAGCCTTCGAATAACCCAGCCGCCCACTAGAGTCCTGGACCAGCAGTACTCCAAACATCTTCCCCTCGGACCAGTACCTCTTACTCAATCCCTCTTGCAGATGAATGCTTAGAGCTTCCGCCAATGCTGTACGAGGCAAGAGCAGCTTCTCGCGGGTAACCGGACACCAGGCGCGATACTCGTAAGTGACCTTTGAGAGCACCTGAGCCGCCGTCTCTACTCTCAGAGTCGCCGGCAACTCCAACAAGCTTGGAGCGCAGTCATGAGAGCCCAAGGCTTCGGTCTTTAGGATCGGGTTCACTAGTTGAGTTTAGCACATCCTGGTGACACCAACGACCTCAAACCGATGCCCACAACCCCAGAGGAGGGTCATGGGATGTTTCTTCGGAAGTTCCCACGGTGACCACCGACCTACTTATCATCGGCGCTGGACCCTACGGCCTGGCTGTGGCAGCCCAGGCCAAATCCAATCGACTGAAATTCGAACTCCTGGGCAACCCTATGGATGCTTGGAGAGAACACATGCCCGACGGTATGTTCTTGCGCTCGGGAGCCCGCTGGCATCTTGACCCCCTCGAAAAGAAAACCTTTCAGGCTTTTGTGGCCGAGCACATGCTAGCTCCGAAAGAATTCACCCCCATCCCACGCTCTCTTTTTCTCGCTTATGTTCGCTGGTTCTGTGATGCCTACGAACTTGAGCCTCGCACACAGAAGGTCGTTCTGCTGACCTACTCCGCTGGACGATTCCAGGCACAACTCGAGGATGGCGGCACGGTGACGGCAACACGAGTAGTAATCTGTCCGGGTTTTCGGCCCTTCTTGAACTTGGAGCATCCCGTCGCCGGGCGACCAGGTGTCCTCCACACCGACCATTTCACCCGATTCGAGCAAGCTCGAGGTCAAAGGGTGATCGTGGTGGGAGGGCGCCAAGGCGCCTTCGAGTGGGCCGCCCTGTTAGCCGAAGCAGGAGCTCGGGAAGTCCATGTTGTCCATCGCCACCCCACCCCACGTTTTGCCCCATCGGATTGGGACTGGCTCGACCCATACATGGAGCAGGCCGAACGCACTCCCGGCTGGTATGCTGGCCTCAACGACCAACAGCGCCAAGATCTGGCGAAGCGATTCTGGGACGAGGGTCGCCTCAAGCTCGAGCCCTGGCTGGGTCCGCGCCTGGATCGTCCGGAGATCCAACTCTGGCCCGAACGCGAGGTGGTCGATTGGGACGGTCAAGCCGCAACACTCGAACCTGAAGGCACTATCGCCGCCGACAGAGTGGTCTTGGCCACCGGCTTTCGCATGGACATTGAGCGCCTGAACTACCTTTGCCCGGAGACCATTCTGTCCAGTATAAGGACTCGCAACGGCTATCCATGCCTAAAGGAAAACTTCGAGTCCAGCCTACCGGGTCTGTACTTCACCAGCTTCGCTTCCACTCAGGATTTTGGTCCGTTCTTTGGCTTTGTGCGAGGCTGCCCGGCCACAGCCCGTATTCTGGTCAACTCCCTGGGGTGACTCGAGGGAGCGAGGCCAGCACCCTGGTCAGTCCCACCAAAAATACCAAGTTCTAGAGTTCATCAGTTGCTCGGCAAGCGCGGTCAACGTTTCAACCCCTTGATCCACAATATCCGGGCAATAGCGATAGTGCAGCCTGGCAAGTTCCAACGCCTCCTCCGGCTGCTCGGGACATCGGGTAACCCTGCATTCCACAGTGTCGAAGGCCATGGTCACCGGCTCGGCCCCATAGGCTGAATGCCAAATCCTGTGGAGAGCCGAGTGGATCTGCGCCGAAGGGCAATCGTTCCACTCACCATAGTTCAAGTAGGCGAAGACCTTCCAAGGAGCGTTCGCAGGCACAAAACAGAAGAGGTGCTCGTGCGCTTTCCCTCTCAGGCGGCTTAGTAACCCTGCCTTCTTGGCGATCGTGGACCTCATACTGATCAAGGTGAATTGGGCTTTGGCAGAAGGAGAACCCGATGGCCGAGGTAGGACTGCCTCCTCAACCACAGGGTCTTCAACTTCTGTGGCGATCGCCGTCTCAATATCATCGGTCGAAGCGAACTTCTCACTCTGAGTGCAGATCTCTTCTGGGGTTGAGCGAGTCCCATCAAAACCCACCAACTGCTCAGCAAGGTTTCGAAGACTGGGCTCCTCAGCCGAGCAGAGCAAAGGCCAAAGCCCCGTGGTCTCGTGGTTTCTGCGAAAGGACTCCCATTCGGCCACCGGATCCTTGGTCTCTACTCGAGTCAACCAGATCGGATAAGTCGCTTCCTCACCTAGTATCGAAAATTCGAGTTGCGGGTACTGTTGCCTTAAGGTTTCTAGAGGTGAAGTCACTTCGGGGACTTCCCGCTTGCCTCCAGCCTTCCTGGAGCCCCAAAGCCACCGCGTTCTGAGGCGGCGCTCCCCGCGCACGCCCCAAAACGCGGACCACCAAGATCACTCTCGCAGCCCCAAGCTCCCTCGGGCATAAAAAAAGACGCCCTTCCGAAGAAGTGCGTCTTTCGTTGCCTGAAGAGGTTCACCAACCCTCGTTCTGGCGGCCGCTGGACCCTTGCGAGTCTCGGCCTATCTCGTTTGCTTCGGGTTGAGAGTCCCTAGGAGGCCGGCCGGAAACCCGGCAAGCCGTAGGCGCTACGAAGTCCGAGCATGACGAAGTACATTTTGGACGGGAGGAACCGGACGATTTTGCGTAATATCGAGAATATTTGGCAACAATCGAACGGTTTCGCCTGTTCAACAATGGACGAGTCAGGCGACGGGAGGGTTCCCGGTTGGCCTTCTCGGCGCTCTCGTTCGACCTTGGTGAGGTCACAGCTTGCGAGCGCTGCTGTTGTCTGGCCGCCACGGTTCACCTTGTGAGTGAACACCCTCTCCTGCACCAGACTCCCGTGTTCCGCCC
>JBJHCR010000355.1:0-6299 GCA_050486105.1 Vulcanimicrobiota bacterium | reverse complement strand
CCTAGTGCTCTGTCAAACCTAAGAATTGGGGTTGGGCCGGAGATCCATCAATTCTGATTTCATCAATTCTCGGTTACGTACAACCTGGGTACGCGCCCTCGAATTGATTTTCTCAGAATTGCGCCTCTCCATCCCAACCCGCAAACTTAAGCTTGACAGAGCACTAGGTCCCCGTCTCCGACGACGGGAGAGTTGCCCAAAATATTTTCGATTTTCAACCTAGCTTGCAGGACTTAGAAGTCCCTCTCGACAATACACTTGTACACATGTGCAAATGTACAAGAAAGGAAATTCAAAATTATGACTCACGTACATCACGATCATCCCCACACCCATGGCAAGGGATGCGGACACACCGCCATCGTCCACGACGGACATGTCGATTATCTCCACGATGGATGCCTGCATCACGTTGACGGCGCCACCGTCTATGAACACCGTCTGGAGATCACCGAAACCAACCCGGACCACTGCACTCCAGAGCATCAGTGCACAGGTCACGATGCCGACCATGTGCACGGACCCGGATGCGGTCACGAAGCGGTGCCCCACGGCGATCACATCTGTTACCTAGTGAACGGTCACCTCCATCACCCCCACGGTGATCATTGTGACGACCACGGACCAGTCGAACTCGCTCACGTATAGCCCAGGCATTGCTTACCCGAGCCGTACCTCACGAAACGAAGGAGCCGCTGTGAGCGGCTCCTTCGTTTCGTGAAAATCAGGCCCCAATGCTTGGTATTCTGTCCGGTTGACACCCACGCTTTTCTGAGGTTTGCAGTAGGTGTCGGCTATTGTTTCTGAATTCCAATGCGGCCGTAGCAAAACTCTGAAACAGATTGCTGAAGCGCTCATCTGTGTGTCTTAGGTCCTCGGGGTGGAACTGCACCCCGAGCTGCCAAACGCCCTCGCGCTCAATGGCTTCTACGGTGTTGTCGTCTGCCCAAGCAGTAGCTCGAAAACCCGGTGCAACCACTCCAACTGCTTGGGAGTGATAGGAATTCACTCGGATTTGCTGGACTCTAAGTATCCCTCCTAGACGGCTCCCAAGTGACACACTCACGTGGTGGGTCGGGCGACGGCGCAACTTCGGGTTGTCCCAATTCCAAATGGGAAAGTGATCCTGCAAACTAGGAATGCTTTGCAAAACCGTGCCTCCGGCGGCCACATTCAGAACCTGAAGTCCACGACAAATTCCAAAGATCGGCATCCCGTGGTCTAAAGCAGACCGCACCAACTTGAGTTGGAAAGCGTCGAAGACGGGGTCTGACTCCACTAGGTGCTTACCACCTTGCTGTCCATAGTGAAGAGGATCGATATCCCCACCTCCAGGGATGAGCAGCGCATCAAAGGCCGGTGCTCTTGCCGAGGGATAGAACACTTCGGTGCTCGCGCCAAAAAAGTGGAGAGCATCTTGAATCTCCCACACGGCTCGATAAACTCGGCGAGAATTTCTCGAGGAGCATCCATCAAAATAACCGTGAGGAACCGGTATTCCTACCAAAGGAGAGTTACGATTGCAGATCGGAGAGGACATCAGAGAGAAAAACCCCCGGAATCAAAGTGTCGACCGCTAGGGAGATCCTACTTCAAGTGAGATAACTTAGCAAGAAGCAATTTCAGGAAACCTTTCGAGAAGCGGCGACCAAGTCTGCGAACAATTCAGACAAACGTGGGTCGGTGTGTCTCAGGTCTTCGGGATGAAACTGCACCCCAACTTGCCAAACTTCGTGACCCTCGATGGCTTCCACCAACCCGTCCTCGGCCCAAGCCACTGCTCGGAAGGTCTCGGCAACTTTCTTGATAGCTTGATGATGTACGCTGTTGACCTTCACGTTCTGAGCTCCCATCAGGCCGTGGAGGCGGCTGCGACTTTCTAAGGATACGGTGTGGACCGGCAATCTTCGGAGACTCGCGTCGAGTCTGACTGAGTCAGGATAGTGATCGAGTTCGCCGTCGAGATCCTGGTGCAGAGTACCCCCGGCTGCTACATTCATCACCTGCATTCCCCTGCAGATACCAAGAGTGGGTAGCTTCTGTGTTTGGGCACGCTTGGCCCAATCGAGTTGGAACTCATCCAGCTCGGGATCCAGATCCACCAACTTTGCATTGGCCTCTTCCCCATAAAACTGGGGATGCAAATCCCCTCCACCGGGCAATATCAACCCGTCTACCTCGATTTGGGGGCTGTCGGGGAACAGCAGTTGGGCTCGACCACCGGCATTGTTGACAGCCTCGGTGATCTCCAATACCGAACGATAGTCACCGGAGTTCCCTCTCAGAGGAGCGCGCTGGAAATAGTCCTTGGGGATAACGATTCCGATAGTGGGGCGAGTGATGTGCATTGGATTTTCCTGTTCTGAGTAGGTTGTGGATGGATGAGGTTGGAGTTCAACAACAACAACAACAACAACAACAACAGGAAAGGAAAGACCTGAAGGAGGGTACAGCCGAATTTTGGGCTGGAGCATTGATTATGTGACGCTGGTCATTCATAGATCTGGTCAGGTTCTTTCGAGTTGAGTTTACACCAGGCAGCCCAAGGTGACAAGCCTAGTGCAGATTTTTTAACATTCTAAGGCATTTGAGGCTATCCTATAAGGAGCAGAAGGAACTTTGGGGATGACCGACTGTTAACTTAGATCAGGCGACCGAGGCCCGAACCTTTGCCTATTATCTCCTTAGGAGTCTTATCGATGTCACTCAGACGTTCAATGTTGTTAGCGATCACCTCTTCTATACTGGCCTTCACCGCCGCGCCGGTTGTCGGTGAGACCCAACCGGAAGGGACTGAAATCATCCAAGAGGTAGGTACGGTAGCCCAAAGGCAGCGTGGTGGCAGCCGAGGTTCGGGAAGCACGAGGGTCTCTGCCCCTCGCCAAGTCTCTCGACCGAGCGCACCAAGACAAGTTTCCAGGCCTGCGCCAAGTCAGAGAAGTGCGGCTCCGGCCTACCGTGCCCAGAGTCAACCTAGGCTCTCTCAACCCCAAGTTCAGCAGCAAAGAATGCAGCAAACAAGAGGCAACGAGGCCTTCCGCGCACCCAGGAGTCCTTCCACCGCTTCACCTGCGGCCTCCCACTCACCACGAGTACACCAGCAAGTGCGAGGAGTTCCGCAACCAAATTATCCAAGGGGTAACGAGGTCAGGGATCGAGAGACCCTGGTGAGGAGCCCTGGCGATCGTTATCCGCGGAACTCCAACCATAGAGAGCGCGACTCTCGTACCGACTACCGCTCAAATCCGGACAGCCCATCGAGGGCCGAACGCGCCTTCCGCTCACCGGACACCCGGGCGCGCACCCGATCCGGCAGCACCAACAGCACAACGGACCAAACCCTGATCCGCACCGACCGATTACCAAATGCTCGAGAGAACCCCCAACGGACCAACGAGCGTTGGCAGACCTCCCGTCGCCAAGGTCGCACGGTGACCTCCGCCCCTGACTCCAATCGCAACCAATGGAATCGCTACCAAGCGGTCAATCGAAACACCAACATAAACAACAATCAGACGGTGATCGTCAACCAAGCGAACACCAGAGTTTACCGGCAAGTGCTTCGTCAACCTTTCTACGCTCCATACTACGGACCGGTTTTTGCCAACCCCTATGCCTGGGATCCCTTCTTCTACTCCGATTTCGCTTTTCGACGCGCAAATCGCATGTGGTGGAATTGCCCGGTACCATTTCTTAGCCTCGGTTTCTTTGTCAACAGACCATTCAGCTACTACAACACTGGCTTCGTCGGCGTAGGTCAGCCCCTATTCTACGGAGACGACGAGTACTATCGTCCTCGCCCCACGGACCTCGATGACCGAATCGCCAGAAATGAGCGTCTTGAGAACGGGGAACAAGACCTCGCTATGGCTCCGGGAAATCGAGGTGGCTCCGCCCAGCCGCAACCGAACGGACTTGAAGAAGAGCTCCTCTTTGAACTGTCACAGTACGTCGAACATCATACTCTCGAAGGCCTCTACCGAGTTCAGGATCCGGCCTTCGGGAATAAGACTTGGCAACTAGAACTCGCCCAAGCGCCGGCAATCTTCGAGATCGATTCTGACCGATATGCGGTGGTAGCAGGGTTTGAGGGAGTGCTGGAAGACAGTGAAGTTCCCGCAAGCGTAGGTTTGGAATTCTTCCTCTCTCGAGCGGATTCCGGTTGGCAAGTTCAGGATGTATGGATAGCCAGCACAAACGGGATTGTGCGGGAAAAACTCTTTCAGAGTCCGGACTTTCCCTTGGTCCAAACCTGGAACCGTGAAGCCACTTGCCCTTTTACCGGCAAGGCTCTCATTCCGGTTCCTGATGAGGCCAACCCACACGGGTGAATGCTCCTGAACTGAGGCCGTGGAAACACAGAAGAGCACTACTCCTGGGAGTAGTGCTCTCTTCTTGCTATCCACCAAAGCCAAGACCTGTTGTGGCTAAAGTGAAGAACTATCGTTCGGAGATAGGCTTGAGGTAGGAATCGAGAATCTCATCAAGTCTTTCAAAAGACTCGAAGACAAAGAACATGGGATTGAAGGCATAAACCGTCTTGGGAACCCTGGCGATAGCATCGATGGTGAATGGCGCCAAGAGGACTTCACCGCCAAAATAGCCTCGCCTATCAAGACCTAGGTCATCGTAAAGTTGTCGCACTACGTTCCAACCATGCTCTTGGGACGACATCTCCCCTTGTTCGTGCAGCCTATTGATCCCATCTGTGACCCGATCGATATCTTGCTGGTGGCGATAGAACTGATCCTCGATTTGCTTGTAGAATCCGTGACGATAATCGATAACGTCATCGCGATCAAGCCGATAGAACTCTATGATCGTGTTGCTCAATTCCGCGCGCCCTGAAATGATACCAGCCCCAAAAACTTTGGGTCGCCCGTTCTCAATGACAATCCCAAACTCAGTGCTATACCAGGCCAGGCGTTTGATCACTTCCCGCTCCTCAGAGGACGCCTTCAGATAGGCTGGGGCGAACTTATCTTCAAGCCGAGCATAAAACTCCATAGTTAAGAATGGGAGGTGACCAAATATATCGTGAAACATATCCGGCTCCGGAGTGAAAGCCATCTGATCACGAGTTCTGAGATAATCGGTAATCAAGAACACTCGCTGGGAGAATTTCTGGTACCAATCGTCGGCCTTAGTGTAGCGAACAACTGTCCTCTCGACCTTCCATCCCGTATGGGAAGTGATATGGTCGTTTAGATGAGTGACCGTGGGAATCTCTTGAGAAGAAAGCTTCAAACGGTTCATCCCTTGATGCCACTCCGAGCAGATATGCTCCAGGAGGTGGGGTTGGTTTATTCCGCTATAGAGGTCAGCCCAGATGGAATTCTGTTCCGGAGTAAAATCGATCTCTTGATCGGCCTCCGAGTACTCGACCTCCCGAGTTCGGATGTCCTCCTGAATGTCTCCTGTATAGACCTCAGGAACAGTTTTCTTCTCGCTCATAGTTCTTAATGCGAAAAATGTGAGCAAAAGTCCTTTCGTATACCCGCAAACGCGAACCCTTGTTCGTGGTTGTCAAATCAATCTACAAAAAGGGCAACCGCTTCAGGCGAGAGCTCTCCACTGAGCTCTTCAGAAAGATAAGGGGTTGTTCGATAGATCAGCCCAGCTAACAGACATGCACTCAGAATCACAGGCAAGATGAAGTCAATAGCGATTTTTCGAGCTTTCATTCCTCTATTAAGCGGCATTTTGTCCTGCCAATGAAGGCACTCTCGTCTTTCTGAGCCACATCCGAAAGGATAGTAAGAGTGACGGGGGGATACTGCTATGCCTCGAGCTTTCCGTTTTCTGGACGAGGATCCATCCACTCCGACGGCGTCGCACCTCGCTTAAGTATGCCGATACTAGGCGCTCGGTGCTCCTTGTCGCACCCACGCTGCGCGCGGGTACCCGGCGCCTCCTCGCCCAGAAATTCGCCTAGCCCGAGGCACAGCAGTATAGCAAGAAGGCCAGTCATTGCTGACTGGCCTTAAATAAAAACCTGGCGGTGTCCTACTCTCCCACCCCGTCACCAGGGCAGTACCATCGGCGCTAGAGGACTTAACTTCCGTGTTCGAGATGGGAACGGGTGTGACCCCTCTGCCATCGCCACCAGGAAAACTTTTGTGCCGTCTCCTAAGAGACAACCTGTCCTCTTCACAACTGAAGAGCCTTCAAGTACCTTCGGTACGCCACCGCAGTATCTGCATTCGGGCGCCCGCTTAGGGGACCTTGAAGGGGATAGACACAGAGAGTAAGAGCAATCGGCTCGCAAAGAGCGCTCTATTCTAGCTCACAGACCAAAT
>JBJHCR010000354.1:3851-6326 GCA_050486105.1 Vulcanimicrobiota bacterium | reverse complement strand
TCGTAGTCTACGGTGGTGCTACCACTCTTAGCGATCTGGGTCTCAGGTGAGGTGCCTGGGGCGGTGTACACCGCCCCGGCTACCGTGGTGTCGAGGAGGGTAAATTGCGGATTCAGGTGGGTCCCGGTGCGACTACTGGTCAGTATTCCCTGGCCGGGGAGTTGGGATGCGTTAGGATCGATATTGCTTCGCGAATCGTAGGAGATAAAGTTGGAAGCCTCCCCATGCACGCGTTCAGCAAGGACCCCCGCTCTGAAAGCTCCAGCCCCAATTCTCAGTAAGGCACCAACTTTTCGAGTGTTCTGGCTCCGAGTCTTTCCCTCCGACAAGAAGTATACCGTCCCCGGAGGGATACTGATCCCCGATGGACCCGACATGGGACTATCTGTGACATTCTCATAGGCGGTGACCGTGTATTTGGCACCAGTTAAGGGAAGGGTTCCTGAGTAACTGACCGGAGGATTCCCAGTGGCATGAATATAGTCGTTGATGGCTTGGACTAGACCTGCCTCGGCGGCGTAATAGGCTTGGTCCGATTGGAGATCGAAACTCACCAATCGGAGACTGCTGGTTCCCAGGGCGAGCAGCAGGGAGGTGAGGATTATGAGGACCAAGGTCACGGTGAGCACGGCAGGAAAAACCACGCCTCTCGACTGTTGTACTCGATTCATCGTATCGGACCTAAGGCTAGCCATTGTCGCTCCCTTCTTAGAGTTTATCACAGTGTTGCTAATTGGTCAGGGTTACTTTTGAGTTGAGATGAATTTCCAGGACCTTGTCTTCTGCAGTCCTACCCGGAACCGGTGACTCTCCGACTGCCGAAAGGGAGATGAGAATGACATTCTCGGCCGTGTGAAAGGTTAGTGAGCGAATTTGTCGTCCCAGAGTCTTTTGCTGTGCGGCTTGGAAGGATGAAAGGCTGACGTCGGGTAGAGGTTTGGTCAGTAGGGAAAATGTCGGTGTGGCCAAGGGAATATCTGCCTGTAAGGCCTCTTCCTGTTCCGCGTCGTGAAAGAAGCAGACCCATTTTTTCCAAATGACCTGGCTTTCTGGACCTCCAAATTCAATATAGGGGTCATTCGGGTTATCAGACCTAAAGGACAAGAAGTAAACGAAGCTCTGATCGACTTCATCCACTCCAATGTGCCGTTCGGTAGAGCGAGTCAATTGCTCCCTCATCCTTCGGATGGTGAGGATAGCCTCCCTTTGCAGGCTGGAGTAACTCTCGGTGTCCATGGTGTAGTGCTGCCCCCGGACGAAATACATGGCTACCAAGGCCAGCAAAGTACTCAGAAGGCTAAAGACGATCACCAGTTCCAATAGGGTTGTTCCCCAAGGACGTCTCACCAAAATCGACCCTTCTCACTCTCAATTCGGACCGTTGAAGACTTCCCTCCTGGGTCGTTGCCCTCGAACCAGGTGACCTCCACTGCGATGTTAAAGATGTCTTTACCTGGGTAGGGTCTAGTGATATCCACCCTAGTATGGAACTCTGTCTGCAGTTCAACGCCTCGCCTCTTGGTGTGAGTGATGGGTTCTAACTCTTCGTAGACCCCAACAGTGATGGCCGAGTAGTGCCTGGCGAGTTGGGAGTCTAGAAGCTCGCTTGCCATGTGATGGGCCTGTGTGGAGCGGTCTGACAGCAGCGTGGCCCGCTCAGCCGTAGGAAACAGCCGAAACAAGGACAGCATGGCGATAAGCAAGAGACTCAATCCCAGCAGAAGCTCCAGAATAAGGGAAGCGCCGCGGATTCTTGATCTCACGAGTTTAGCCATCACTCTACAGTATAGCAGACTTGACGGTGAAGGCGCCTAAGCAATTCGTCGCCTACAGAGAGAGAGACATTTGAACGACTTTTGCGCGCCGCTTCACTCCTCCCTTGAGGGGGCCTCAGCCTTGATGGGTGAATCGAACTCGACCCGATCGGTCTGCCTCAGGGTATAGCGTTTCTGACCTTCACGCAGAGTTAGAACTGAGCCGTCGAGTTGGTAGGTTGCGCGCAGTGATTTTGACCCACCCTCAAGTTCCAGGCCTTCAAGGAGGAGTACGCCTTTCTCCGGGCTCTTAACATCCCACCACTCGGCCGTCGAGTAGAGCCACTCGGACTGAGCCTCGGATGTCTCCTCTCCGGCACGCGGCTCTGGGAGAACGGGCTCCCTCCAGGTGAGCTGAACCAGGGTTGACCAGGGAGTGAATTCGAAGTACGTGATGAGACCATCTTCACCGAGTTGTCTCCAGAGTCCAATGAGGTCTTGAGGGACTCGACCCAGGGTCGTTTCCGGAGGGGAGGCCTTGTGCAGGCTCCACCGGTAACCCTGGCTTTCCAAGGTGAGGACCGAGCCTTGGCGGTTTATGGGCCAGTTTTGCGAGGGAGGCGGCTCGGGAGCGCGTGCTGGAGGAGTACGCGCTGCTCGGCGACGGGGACCCGCTGTTCGCCGCCGGGCGGCCGAAGCTGGCGGCGGCGCTGTTCCGAGC
>JBJHCR010000354.1:0-3841 GCA_050486105.1 Vulcanimicrobiota bacterium | reverse complement strand
CTGGGGCTGGGAGCAAGTTGCTCCAGGGCCAACTGAGGGGTTCCAGGTGGAGGACATCTCGCTTGAGCAAGGCATTGAAGGCCACCACATTGGCTGGAGCTTGGTGGACTTCCACCAGCAGATGATGGGGGGTGAATTCCAAATGACGGTCCTGGTCTCGGTCAAGCCATCGTCCTTCCAGATCCTTCAAGTCCGTCGGGCTCTTGCAGCCAGTCAGGATCAGCAGGAGAAACAGAGAGGCCAAGGTTAAGGTCCCAGACCTACTCAACCCGTTGCAGTCTCTCAATATAGCACAACTGAGGTGATGGGTTGCTTCGTTCTTGGCCATGGTCTGGGTTCGACACTCCTAATTCCCCATTGAAAGGTTTAGCAAGAGTTGATCCCTTCCTGCCTCCTGAGCAGGGCGGATACGGGATTCCTTCAGTGGTCTTCAACCAGGGAGCCAACCGGAAACCCTCTAGGAGGCTGCTGATTTAATCGGACCGAGCGAGACGAAGGACATTTTGTTCAGGCGGACTCGGGTGATTTTGAGTAATATACGGAAATATTTCCAATAATCGAACGATTTCGCATGGACAATAATGAACGAGTCTCGCGACGCGGAGATTAATTCAGCAGCCTCCTAGAATTGAAGGAGTATCAAGCTCTCTCTGACCCGGGGGTTATGGGATAGGGGAGATTTCCAAAACGTGCCAAACCTGAAAGCATGGACATTCAGACCATCTCACCTGGCGAGCTTCTCTTTTCACAAGATTGCGGAGACCTGACGGCCGTGGCTATAGCTAGATCGGTTGATGACTACGGAGTGTGGACTGAAGTTGTGATCAAGCAGGGGGGGGCAATACGGTGGAGCAGTCCGAAAACGGAGGACCCGGAGGACGCTCTGGCCTTTGGGGTTTGGTTCGATGGACCGGCTCTCCCTCAATGGTTCGGTGAGGACCTCGAAGGAAGGGTGGTGCTCCTGGCCCCACGACCTAAATCGGATATCTCTCCCCCGATTTTTCGATTCCTGCTTTTTGAGAGTAATACCGTGACGCTTCTGGACGAGGGAGCCTATTTGGCTGAGCCTGGAAGCCTGGTCTTTTCTCTTGTTGCTAGTTCGGACTTGGAAGGCCTCGATAAGGCCGGGCGGTGGTTGGAGACCTTTGATGTCGACAAGGTCTCCGTCACAATAGTGAAGGACAACTCCTTGCCAAGTAGAGAGACCGCCTCCTTGAAGACGGTCTCGCGCAAGTGTATTGAACTTCGAGTCTAAACCTTAGCCTTTTCGATAGACCACCATGTTTTGCCGGATATTTCGTTCGGTGATGTACTGAAGTCCTTGCCTAACGTTGTTGGACCCAATGGTCCTCCCATTCCCTTGGACCAATTCAACGTGACCTCGGTTCGGGGTGAAGGCCACATCTCCGGGGCCCGCCTGGCTGACCGGGATCTGCCTCCAGCCTTCCCGCTGGAGCCTGGCTTCTAAGCGTCGGCAGTTCACTTCGTGACCTCCGAGCATTCCGCCAGACCTGAGAGCTGAAGATACGAAGTCGGCACAGTTGTTGGTCAATCCTCCGGCAGCTTGGAAGTGAGGCATTTCTCCTCGGATGTCTCGGGAGCGGCGACCAATGAATTGCCGAGCGACGTCGACAGCTCTCTGTCCCCCCTGACTGCTGGGAGGGACGAATCCTCCAGGAGCGACACCGCCCGGACCGCCGGGTGCACCTCCAAAGCTTGGAGCGCCACCAAAGCTAGGGGCTCCTCCGAAACCGGGGTTCCCGCCAAGGAAGTTCCCCATACTGCCCCCGGGGTTAGGGAAGCCCCCCATATTCGGCATACCGTTGCCCATGCCGAAGTCCGGGTTGCCGAAAGGCATGGGGAATCCCCCCATTTGGCCCCCCATACCCCCCATCATCTGCCCCATCATCATTTGCAAGAGTTGCATCATCATCTGCATCATCTGCATCATGGGGTTGTTCTGGGCCATACCGAACTGTCCGGGCATTCCGCACTGTCCAGGCATTCCGTGCTGTCCGGGCATGCCGCCCATAGGGAACCCGCCGTGGCCCATGTGGACGCTGAAGTTTATGTTGGCTTGCATTGAGCGCACTCACTTTCTCAGGATTATTGCCTCCATTATCTCAGATCAGCGAAGGATTTGTCACAATTTCATGTTAAAAAAATGTAACCAATATTGACAGGATATGACAGAATTTGTTCCAAGTCGCTTTCCGAGGACTATGAAAAAGCCCCAGGTTAAAAACCTGGAGCTTTGCCGTTGAACGGTTTGCGCGGGATTAGCGGGGAACGAAAACCCGATGCTGAGTGGGATAGTTAGTCATCTGATTGCGAATTCGGTCGGAAGCTTCCCGCCCGTCTCCAGTGGCGATGGAGATGTGGCCGTGCGGCTTCCCGGCGCCACGATTCCAGACGACGATGGCCCCCTCCGGCAAATTCCTCAGTTGGTCTCTGGGGACGCGAATCTCTTGAAAACGATTGTCTCTAGCGAGTTGGTCGGCAGCCATGTAGGCCGAGCCTCCGGTCAAATTGACGCCGGCCTTGTTAAGGTGGTGCTTCACTCCTCGGTAGCAGTAACCCGGTTGGGCGACAGTCGGATTCTGGCGGATACTGTTCATCACCGTCCGAGTGATGGGATTATTGCTGTTGCTTTGCCCGAGTCCCGGAAGAGGACCAGAAGGTCCCCAGGGGCCTCCTCCAGGTTGCCCGCCTCCCGGTCCACCAAAGCTTGGTGAGCCGCCAGGAAAACCACCGCCGGGGAAACCGCCCCCAGGAAAGCCACCTGGACCACCACCTAGGAAGGGTCCCATTCCGGGACCACCGCCCATTCCTGGCATCCCGCCTCCCATGCCGAATCCGGGGTTCCCCATTTGCATAGGAAAGGCACCGGGTTGTCCTCCCATGCCTCCCATCATCTGCCCCATCATCATCATCATGAGTTGCATCATCATCTGCATCATCTGCATCATGGGGTTGTTTTGGCCGAGTCCTCCTTGCCCCGGGAATCCACCCATAGGTGGTTGCCCGTGCCGAGGAGGGCAGCAGCCCGCCTGAAAGTTGAAGTTGATGTTGGCTTGCACTAAGCGATTCTCCTTAATTTGGATGCCGCTCAATTCTATCTGTGAGATAGAGAAAAGGGCACCCAGAAAGTCTTACCTCCATTATGCCTTCTAGAGATGACACGGATCAAGACAAAACGTAACAAAGATGTAACAAGTGTTAAATGTTCGTTAAAACTTTGAGCTGCTTGCTCCAGGAAGGGATAGACTGCTCCTCAAATGTTGGGCCCCTATGAAAAATCGAATCGTGGCCTATCGCCTCTATCGCACCACTTTGCGCTGTTTGCGTCCTTTTCGAATAGCCTCCGGGCTTCAGGATGAATGCCGCAGTCTTATCCTAGAGCTGATCGAGGAGGGCGGGCAGAGCGCCTTTGGGGAAGCGACTCCCATAGCTTTGCTCACCGATGAGACTCTCGATGGTTGTCAGCAGGTATTGGTGGAACTGCTGCTTCCTTGTTTGTTGGGCTGCTCGGCCTGGGCTCTGGACGATGTGCATCGCAAGATGTTGGCCCTGACCCGAGCCAAGAGTGCGCGATGTGCCGTGGATCTGGCGCTCCACTATCTTCAGAGTCGAATCTCAGGAGTCTCTTTGCCCAGCCTCCTAGGAACCGAGCGGTCAGGCTTTCCCACCAACTACAGTATTGGGATCGAAGAGCCGGGCAAAGCTGCCCAGATAGCTCAGGGGATCCTTGATCAAGGGTACCATCGCATCAAGCTCAAGTTGGGTCAAGGAAAGGATCAGGAATTGGAATGGATTCGAGCCTTGAGCAGCGTCCTAACTC
>JBJHCR010000353.1:0-6341 GCA_050486105.1 Vulcanimicrobiota bacterium | reverse complement strand
GGGGGGGGGTCATCCGCCAAGGGTCTAGAGGACTTAACCTCTTTGCTAAGAGTACATCTTAGGGCCTTAATGGAGTAAGGTACAATATTACCAAACTCTCTTCGCATCTCCTTACTAAGACTTTCCCGGCCCTTGCCAACCCGCGAGTAGTATGTCCTGTTGGAATCAAGCCTGGGCACCTGATTCGGTTGTCTCAATCCCCGGCCAGCCTTGAGCCTTTTCGGGTAGCTGAGGCTCGGTGCCCCCCGTGATTAAGCTATTCCAAGGGTCTCACTCAAGAGGGACTCGAGGGACGTCAAAGCTTCCGAGGTCTTTTCCGGAAGACGACCACCTGCCATTGCTAAATCAGGACGACCACCCCCCCCGCCTCCCACCTTTTTGGCAAGCTCTTTCACCAAATTTCCGGCATGAAGGCCGCGCCCTCTCCAGTCTGGAGTGACGGCAACCAGCAGATTCACCTTGTCTTTTGATGTACTAGCTAGGACCACAACTCCTTCAAAGTGACCCTTGAGCCCGTCGTTGAGCATCTTGAGCTCATCAGGCGTGCTGTCGGGGAATTGCTCTACCAAAGTTGGAACACCCGCTACCGTTTTAACTTTGGAAAGCAGACTTTTCGCTCGATCCTGAGCCTGACTTTGTTCTACGGCCTTAAGTTTCTTTTCCAGTTCTCGTTGGTGCTCCAGCAGGGAGGTCGCCTTCTTCTCGAGTTCGACCTTAGGGCAGGCCAAGAGTTGTTCCAGCCGGCTCAGGATTTCCAGGTCTTTCTCCAGACGCTCACCAAAGGACAGGCCGGCCACCGCTTCTAGTCGCCGCACTCCGGCGGCGATAGCGCTCTCCGAGGTTATGGCCAAGTAGCCGAGTTCTCCAGTGGCCCGGGTGTGGGTTCCTCCACACAACTCCATAGAGTAACCGTCGAAGGTAGGACCCTCCAGACGACCTACCCCAGCCCCCCCTATTTTGACCACTCTCACACTGTCGCCATATTTGTCGCCAAAGAAGGCCAACACCGAATCGGGCTTGTCCTTGTAAGGGAGCTCAAAATGAGAAACGCTGCCGTTTTCCAGGATCTTGCGATTAACGATACTCTCAATCTCAGTCAATTCTTCTGGGGTAACGGACCTAAAGTGAGTGAAGTCGAAACGAAGTCGGTCTGGAGCGACCAGCGAGCCCTGTTGCCGGACATCGGGGCCCAAGACTTCTCGGAGAGCGTAGTGCAAGAGGTGTGTCGCGGTATGGTGCCGCTCAATCTGCAGTCGTCGCTCCTTATCCACTCGAGTCTGGATACGATCGCCATCCTTGAGGGCTAGGGACTGGGAACTCTTTGGCACCAGATGAAAAGTGATCCCATCTTGCTGCTTAGTGTCCTCGACTCGGAGTTGGCTTCCGTTGGTTCCCAGGCTGCCACAATCTCCTAGCTGGCCACCACGCTCGGCATAAAAGGGAGTGGAATCCAAGACCACCGCCCAGTGTGCCTGGTTGTCCAACACGGCTTGCACAACCGCCTCGGACTCCAAAGTCTCGTGACCTACGAAGCGAGATGGCGGAAGCTCTAGCTCCCTTTCCTGGGCGCTCACCACGACTTTCACTTGGGCGGCTCGAGCTCGATCTCTTTGCTCTTCCATCAGACGGTGAAACTCGTCTTCGTTGACAGTGATAGATTTTTCTCGAGCCATGGCTTGCGTCAGGTCCAGGGGAAACCCATAGGTGTCATACAGCTTGAAAGCCACCTCACCGGGAAAATCGGTTCGTTTGTCGGCGACCAGCTTTTCGATCTCGATCTCAAAGAGCGACAAGCCTCGGTCTAGGGTCTGGTTGAAGGACTTTTCTTCAGCTTCCACCAGAGTTTCGATTTTCTTGCGCTGCTCGCGAAGTTCTGGGAAAACGTCTCCCATGGTGTCGGCCAAGACTTCTACCAGGTTGTAAAGGAAGGGCTCTTCTAGACCCAGGCGCCGACCGTAGCGGGCAGCCCTTCTGAGCAAGCGTCTGACCACGTACCCGCGACCATCGCTCGAAGGGAGGGCTCCGTCAGCGATAGAAAACGAGATCATGCGTATGTGGTCGGCACAGACCCGCAAAGCGATGGAGTCCTGATCTGAGGACTGACCTGGAGTGTATTTTCGCCCCGACAAGGACTCTAGAGCTCTAATCAGGGGCTGGAAAACCTCGGTGTCATAGTTGGAGACCACTCCGTCGAAGCGCTTTCCGCCGTCGGTACATTCCACTACAGCACAGGCTCGCTCGAAACCCATCCCTGTGTCGACGTGCTTGGCGGGAAGCTCTCGAAGCGAACCGTCCTCTTCGGCATTGAATTGAATGAAAACTAGGTTCCAGAGCTCGATGACCAATGGTGAATCTTGGTTCACTAAGCTTCCACCCGTTGCGTCGGGGGTGAGGTCGATATGAATTTCAGAGCAAGGACCGCAGGGTCCAGTGTCCCCCATCATCCAGAAATTGTCTTGGCGCCCACAACGCAGAACGTGATCTGGACTGATGTCGGTGCAAGTTTTCCAAAGATCTTCAGCTTCAGTGTCGGCTGGGACCTGCTCATCTCCCCCGAAGACCGTAGCGTACAAGCGTTCTTTGGGTAGGCCCCAGACTTGAGTCAACAACTCCCAAGCCCATTGAATCGCTTCTTTCTTATAATAGTCGCCGAAAGACCAGTTGCCCAGCATTTCAAAGAAGGTGTGGTGGTAAGTGTCGTGGCCGGTTTCCTCGAGATCATTATGCTTACCGGAAACTCGGATACACTTCTGAGTGTCGGCGATTCGCCGAGTTGGTGGCTGGGCAAGTCCCAAAAAGTAGGGTTTGAACTGATTCATTCCCGCGTTGGTGAATAGCAGAGTCGGATCGTCTAAAGGGACGACGGGGGCGCTAGGGACAATAGTGTGGTCTTTGCTGGCAAAGAAGTCGAAGAACGACTGACGTATCTCGGCGGCTTTCATGCCGGGCGCTTCTCTTCGGTGCGGCCTTCTCCTACCAGGCACAAGAAGCAGGACTGCTCCTTAATCAAGGTCTACATCGGGGTAGCGGCGGGCAATGATCCCGAGGAAGGCGTCTACCAGGGAAGGATCAAAGTGTGTTCCTCGTCCCTCAGCTAGAATATTGCGCACTTTGCGCACCTCCATGCCCGCTTTGTAGGGACGCTCTGCTGCCAGAGCATCGAAGACATCGGCCACCGAGATGATCCGGGCCGCTAAAGGAATAGCTTCTTCAGCAAGACCATCGGGATAGCCTTTGCCGTCCCAACGCTCGTGATGACCACGGATGGTAGGGCAGAGATAGCGCAAAGAGGCAATAGGACGTACGATCTCTTCTCCATAGATCGGGTGCATTTTGATGATCTCGTACTCTTCCGGGGTCAATTTCCCCGGCTTGTACAGAATTTCGGGAGGAATGTTGACCTTTCCGATATCGTGAAGCAATCCGGCTCTCAGCATGTCCTGACTGCCCAGGAAGTCCCCGATCTCTTGCAGCTTTTTGTCCGAGTTTGGCTGCCCTTGGAGGAGCAGGTCGAATTCTCCAATGTCTCTCAGCACGGCCCCGTACTTGATTTCCCGGCGAGTCTGCTTATCTCTGATGCCGACCTCGTCGGCCAATTCCAGGGCCAAATCTAGAACTCGAGTTGAATGCTTATAGGTGAATTCTCCTCCGAGTCTGAGGATCAGTCCCAATGAAGTGACCGCAGTTTCTTCATCGAGCTCTTCGACATCTTCTTTATCGTAGAGCTTCTTGAGTAAAGTACCGATTGCTCTTCCGGCCACTCTGCCAGCAACATCGCTGCGAGCGGCCGCCAGAGCAGCATTTCCCGGTTGCAATGAGATTGGGTTCCCTAGAGCCTGCCCCTTACCATTGGAGCGATAGAACAGATTCATGCGCGCTCGGTGGGCAAAGAGTCGCTGATTTCTGGTTCGAGATCCTGGTTTGCTTCGACTCCACGACAGGCGGAGAGGGGAAACATTTTCCTGTTCTGATTCGAATTGTTCGTCTAGAAAGGCGTTATGGACCGGCATCTGAGAGGAAACTTGTCGGGTGGTGAGTTTCGGGTGTATCAGGGCCACGGATTGAGAAAACACCGGCTGCCGGGCAAGTTGAGTAGCCGAGGATGGGGTACTGGGACGGCCGCTTGCGTCGGAGGTTCGAAAGGCGGTGCCGGGCATCTGACTGGACCCTAGGAAAGCTCTGGCTGATGGGGTGCCTGCTGCGGCCCAGGGAGCCCCTCCTGGCCGTCGCAGCACAGGAGATTGATTCAGCAGGGCCTGGCCCATGGGCTTCGCCGAAAGCTTGGCTTTGGCTGGTGTCTCTTTACCTTGAGGTGCCTGGTTCGTATTTTGATTGGCCTGGGACGATGTCTTCTGGGACGGAGTGTTCGCCGATTTCTGACCTTGGGTCGAGCCGCTTTGAGGTGAGCCTTGGGATTGCGGAAGGGAGCTTTGTGCTGTGGGCCCTTCGGACCGGGGCTGCATGTGGGAAGGCAACGAAGATTCCGGTCTCCCCTGGGAAGGGGGTTGGCCTGAAGGCTGGCCACCTTGGGCCGAGGTATTCTGCGGGCTGGGAGCAGAACCTCGCTGTCCCGGGCTCTGGGCCCCCTTTCCTTTGCTGCCCGATTGGTTCCCAAGCATATAACCAGTTTGCTTTTGTGGCTTTTCGGTATTCTGCTTGAGTTGCTCTCGCATGCGCTTGAGAGTTTCTGGTGTGGGCGTCTCTCCTTCATCTAGGAAAGCCAGGCTTCCGTCTTTGGGAAGTAATCCATCGTCAGAGTCTAGGGTACTCCGGTTGAAGAGCAGCCAGGTAGATTCCAGTTTGGACAGAAAATTTGTCAGACGCTCCTTGGAGCCCCCAGGGGAGCCTGACTTGAGATAGGCGCTGGCGACATCACCTGAAGCGTCCGAGGACCTCTGTCCGTCACTGGTCTTGCCAGAGAGGGCCGGCCCCAGGTTTTGTCGTGCGAGTTGAGAACGGATAAATGGATCAGTCACTTCACGGATGTTATCACGCACAAATCTCCACAGACAAGGAAACAGCATGGAAGACTCATTCAATTTTCTCCAAACCCTGGACGGAAAGGCTTGGAGTAAGGAAAATTTTTCCGGTAAGGTCACGGTGTTGTCCTTCACAGACCAGAATAGCCAGGCCCTGTCTACCCAAGCTGGAATTGCCCTAGGCAAGCGCTTTATGGAGCATCCGCGCTTCCAGATCGCGACCGCTGTCAAGGTCCCCAGCATGTTCAAGGGATTGGCAGCAGCCCTTCTGAAAGCAGGGCAAGTTAAAGCTCGAGAGGGCGCAGCCAAAGGCTTCTCTAAAGCAGGGAAGCCCGTTCCCGAGGACCTTGACCAGAGGGTTCACGTGCTCTTCGATCTCGATGGTAAGGCTGCGGGAGCTCTTCTAAGTGGCTGGAAGAGCAACCACGCCCAATTGCTCTTAGTTGATGGAGCCGGGGCAGTGCATGGAGAATTTTCGGACCCGGATCCCGAGAATGCTGTGGAAGCTTTGAGCGAACAGTTGACTTCTCTGCTCTCGGCTGGGTGAGAAGGGCCCCTATTTCTCGTCGGTGTTGGTGAAATCCGAGGGTTTCAGGTCGTCGATGAATTTCTTGAAGTCATTGAGGTCGGGTTGCTCTTCCTTGGTTCGATCGTCGGACTCTTCTAGGATGATTTGGTCCGAGACGTAGATAGGAGATTTCGTCCTCAATGCTAGAGCTATGCTGTCTGAAGGTCGAGCATCGATCTCTAACGGGCCCATAGATGACTCCAGCACCACCTTGGCAAAGAATGTGTTCTCTTGAATATCGTGAATCACGATGCGATCGACCCGAGCCTTGAGAGCCTCGATCACCGACTTCATCAGGTCATGCGACAGCGGACGAGGAACCTGAGTCCCTTCGAGCGCCAAGGCGATGGCGGTGGCCTCAAATGGTCCGATGAGAATCGGTAGGTGGCGCTTTCCTTCGAGGTCCTTGAGAATCACCACCGGATCATGGGTGAGAAGGTCTATTCCTAGTTTGTCAACCTTCATCCGACGCATACCCATGCCAATGCTCTTCCTTCCTCGCTCAAGCTCTCCGGTGAGAGAGTCTCCCCTGGGGTTCCCTACCCTGATACTGATTCCTTTGTCCAACCTTCAGAGTCCTGCGCATTGTTTCGAACTCTGAAAAGATCAGGCATGCCAACCCAATAGGACCTCAATAGGTAACTCTATCAATATAACGCACTCAGGAGAGACCTAAACCGATCTCAGTTGGGTGGCTAGGAGGCTGCTGATTTAAACGGGGACGTAACGCTTCGCTTGCGGACCGCAAGCGAAGCGTTCACCGAAGGTGCCCGAGACGAAGGACATCACCCACC
>JBJHCR010000352.1:0-6343 GCA_050486105.1 Vulcanimicrobiota bacterium | reverse complement strand
ACTGATATGGACGGACCCAGTCAACCCCCCGCAGTGGTTTTCTTTGTAAAGGACGCAACAACCGATAACTCGGGCTTCTTCGACGTCGAATCACTCTGATATTCGTGGATCACCGGTAGAGTCGGTGCCACATGATAAGTATTCGTCGGGAAGGGTCTCAAACTAGGGACGTGGATCAGCCGAGACTGCCACATAGTGCAACTCGAGAATTTTCCTAACGTGCTCCGAGTTATCGGTGTTTTGTCCAAACTTTGTTCCTACTTCGTGTTGGTCATCGGTTTTCGGCTCTGAGCCGTGCCTATCGGGTGCCGGACTGTACTTGATAGAGCGCTACACCAAGAAAACCGATGAGTTCTCTCGCTATAGCGACGATCGCCTTGTGTCGACCAACCGTGATCTCCAGATGTTTAAATCTGCTGTACAAACGTTTTTGAGCACGCCAAGAGTCGTCTATCGCCCAGGCTGGCAAGCCCTTCTGACGGAGCCTCAGGTCTCGACTGACACGAGGCGCCTTAACGTTGCACCAAGCTGCTTGAACGAGTACGTGTCGACACCTTGCGCTGCCGGTTTTTGTTATCCCGCCTGCCTTGTTTCCGGAATCTCCACTTTGGTGAAGAGACGGCGTGAGGCCGACATAGGACATCAAGTGGCGCGGAGACTTGAAACGACGCACGTCCCCAATCTCAGTGACCAGAACCATGGCGGTGAGAGTGTCTACACCACGAAAGCCTCGCAAACAACGTACCGATTCTTGAAATGGCTCCTTTTCTGATAGAGCTTGAATTTTCATGTCCAGCTCGTCTAGAGAACTCTCGAGATGTTGTAGTGTCCCCAGGTACATCCGAAAGGTGAAATTATCTTCTTCGCTGTTGAATTTCAGTCTTGACAGCCAGTCACGGTGTTGCCCGGTCCAAGCTAAACCTTCGGTGTAGAGCACTCCTTTGGTATGTAGAAATTTCGTGATCTGATGCTTGACCTGGGTCACCTTCTTTCGAAAGGACTGGCGACAACGGACAACTCCCCTGGCTGCCTCCATCTCGACGGTGGGAACACAGACCATCGTGAGCAATCCCGCCTGATAGTACTCCGCCAGCATTCGGGCATCTAGTCGGTCGTTTTTCCTTCTGTCGCCGGGCTTTCTTGGAATGAGTGAGGAGGCAGCAATCTCGCACGGGATCCCCCATTCTTTCATCTGGCGTTGAAGAAAAAATCCCGCGCCGCTGGCTTCGTAGCAACATCTCACCGGTCCCCTGCGAGAAAGCTCGCTGAGGAACTTGCGCAACTTGTTAAGATCCTTTGTCGAGAAGACTCTCTCTACAATCAGACCTTTTTCGTAAGACCGAGCTGCGAGTGCAATAGTGTTCTTGTGGACATCAAGCCCGACAAAAATGGCAGACTGAAATTTTGACTTTTCAATTCTCATGACGGATACTTCCTTTGTATAGATTTGTGGCGTAAGCCACTTGCGGCTCTGCCTCCTTCGAGGTAATCCGCGTTTTTTCTTTACAGAGAGTTGGTTGGTCCGTCCATCTTAACTAGGCCGAAGAACGGCTCTCTTCCATATGGAGAAGAAGACGAGAGTTTGCAAGGATATCGGCTAGCTTTAGAACTCGATTGATGTCGCTTTGGGCATTCCAATAGGGCAGATTGAGCGTGGCCGGTTGCGAGAGTGTCGGAAAAGTTACCGAGATGTCAGCGATATTGTCGAGGACACTTGTCTCAAATTCGCAGTCGGGGAAAGCCGGTCGCAGTTTCTCTTGAACGACTTCTTCTAAGATCTCGGAGGTTTCTTTCCTACTGATAGAGGTCTCGGATGCCAGCCTTACGTGGACGACCGAACTCTGATAAAAATCATATCTGCTGGTCGATCCCCACGGGAGCGTTCTGTCGGAGAAGTGTTGGTGATTCTTGGGTCTGTACAGATAGATTGGCAACTGGATTAAAGCTCGTCCAGATCTCTTGAAGAGGGCGTACTTTTCCTGAATTCGCTTAATCCGAAAGACCAGGGAGAGATCGAGCATAACCTGCTTCTTGAGAGTGCCTGAAAAGGTTAAGGGAAGCTGTTCGTAGTTGGTGACTCTTCCCTCGGATGAGACGGGTTTCAGGCCTCCGTGATTCAAACTGAATTGGACCGGGGTGTCCCCTTGTACGTAGTCTTTGAGTTGATTTAAGATTTTCCGAGACAGCAGCGCGTTCATCGGATCAAGGTCGAGGGTCTCTTGGTCCGGGACGTTATGGGACGAGTCAAAAATGAACTTTCCAAAGACCATCAGGATCAGGCCCAGGAGGCCCATCGCAAAGCCAAAGTATAGGGCGTAAGTCACGAGCGGTGAGTTCAAGTGGTCTCCGTCGCCAAAGAGCTTGATATACAAAAACGTGAACAGCCCCCCCACAATAGCCAACACCCAACAGAACAATCCAGCGGACAGCCCCCGAACCGTGTCCTCTACCGCTGCTTTCCCCATGAGCTTACTGGCAGTCTTATTTCTTGATTCGAGCTCGTCGAGGTCGGACAAGATACCGACTATGGGTCCTTCAGCGTTCATAGGGCCAATTTGCAACCTTGCATGTCCTTCACTATAGCGCAAGGGCTAGAAGTGAAGATAGTGCTCTGTGTGCAAAATAATTTAGTCGTCGGTTGGAAGTGCGACCGCTGTCGAAGGACTTACGCATATCCAAGGGCTTACCGCAGACGAAAACTCTTTCTGGAAGGGAGAATGCTTACTTGGTCACCCCAGTCCCGAAAAACCGGAGATGAACTCTAAGAAGCAACTCTACCTCGAGTTCTGGTTACCGCCAAGTCTTGATTGGAACTCTGTCGGTCACCTGAACCTCAACGAAAGACCCCTCCTCGAAGTCTGCGAGTTCTTCCTTGACAGCCTCTAGGACCCAGCAATCCAAGCTGCTCCGCGATAATCCGTGACGATGGCAATATTCTGCCTTACTCAAGTTGCTGGTTTTGGCTCCTCGCGCGAGAGCACACCGCTCGAGTCTTTCGCTGTCACCATATCTCATAGCCTGATCGTTATCACGAAAAAGAAAGGGCTACCATCCCGTCCTCAGCGCAGTGCTTACGTTGGGTGCGTACGTGCACTGCTGCGGTAAGGGACGTAAAGAAAAGTACACTCCCTTAACGAAAGAGGCCGTTACAGCTCTTGGTGAGTGGCTTCGCAAGCACGACGGCGATAGGTCCTTTGTAGCCGACCCGACCGTGCCCCTCTTTGGTCCAGGTGAACGCACTCTCAGGGGCGTGTTGCCAAAAGGTGACGCCGTGGCTCAACCATTTCCAGCAGGTTTCACTTGGCCGGCAATCCTCATCCAATATTCTCTGGGCATACTCCCGCCTGGTCCCGTGGTACCCGACAACCTCCGGAGGCTGTGCGATTCTCAGAACTCCGGCAAGATTTCGATCAAATCTCAAGAACGTTCGGTGATGAAATTTCTGTGTATTGAGGGATACTCCGAGAGCAGGGGACCAGCGCTATGAGTGAGACCTCGCCCGGGTATCGGTCCCAGGAACTGGTGGAGACGACCCTCACCGCGGCCAGTTGGAATCTGTGGTGGCGATTCGGTCCGTGGGAAGAGCGATATCCTCGCATCGTGCGGCTGTTGCGCGAGCAGAACCCGGATGTGGTGGGCTTGCAAGAGGTTTGGCGAGAGGCCGAAGCTTGCCAGGCTGAAAAGCTTGCCGACGAGCTAGGATACTTCTTCGTTTACACCGGAGCCAGCCAGATCAACGGTCTCGATTTCGGCAACGCGATTCTCAGTCGCTGGCCGATCATTCACAGCGAATCGTATCCCTTGACCAGCGTGCCCAGTAACGACGGAAGCCGGAACTGCAGGCTGCTTCACGCTCGGGTCGAGGGGCCGAGAGGGTACCTAGAGGTCTACTCCACCCACCTCAGCTATCTGCCCTTCGAGAGCGGGTACCGGCAGTTGCAGGTGAGGGATATCTGTGATCGCGTGGCCTCCCACCCTTCGGAGGTGCCCCCGATCCTGATGGGCGACTTCAACGCTGTTCCGCAGTCGGACGAGATCCGTTTGCTCACCGGATTGACTGCTCCTCATGTGCCGGGCCAGGTCTTTTATGACGCCTGGCAGGTTGCTCACGCTGACCATCCGGGCTACACCTGGCACCGCGGCAATCCTTATACGGCCGCGGCCCTGGAGCCGGACCGGCGTCTCGACTACGTCTTCGTCGGTCGACCGACGGCGAGTGGAGTGGGTCACGTCAAGCGTTGCCGGCTGTTCGGCACCGAGGCTGTCGAGGGGCTGTTTCCCAGTGATCATTATGGAGTCGCGGCCGAGATCCGTTACTGACCCCACGTCGAGTGTGGCGAGAGATCCGCTGAAGCTTTTGCGTCAAGACTGACAAGTTCTGACACCCTCGCCTGTTACAATGGTGGAGAATCGAGAACATGCAAGGAGGCGGACGTGGCAAAAGAAGAGGAAGATGCAGGATGTTGCAGTTGTTTGGGCTTGTTTCTGGTGGTTCCGGTGATGGTTTGGCTGATGCAGGCCGGGCTTTCCGTCATCATGGTGGTCGAACAATTCTTCATCAACCTGGTGGACTCGGCCAAGCACTTCTGTTTTGCGGTGGTGGACTCAGTGAGCGCTTGGTGGTTCAGCCTTATTCATACTCCGTATTTCCACCTGGGCTGGGTGGTGTTCGGAGCTTTGGCTATAGGCCTGAAGATCGGTTGGGCTCTGGCCTTCAGAACGCGCTTGCCCAAGGTCGAACCCCCCGACCCCCGCTTAGGCGAAAATCGCCAAAAGGAAGCCAGAAATAAGCGAAAAAAGCGCAGAGCCTAGAGGCAATTACTTCCACATTCCTTTCTTCTTGCTGCGGGCTCGACGCTGGGCCTCCAGGAATTGGTCTTGGTATTGGACATTGGGGGGAACGGTGTAGACCGTGGCCAAGCCTTGCTCGACCAACTCCAGATTGAGATGCCTTTCGCCGACCCAAACATAGGCCAAGAGCCTCTGATAGCGGTCCCTTTTCTGAACGTCAAATTCGAGCTCTAACTCTCCTTGAGAAAGCGCCAGTTTGGCATAGGCCGTTCCGGCCTGGGCTAGTTTCAAGAAGTTCTGTTCCGAAGTTTTCAGCTGTTTTACTTGCCTTTCCAGGCGTCGACCAGCTTTCGCTTCCGGACAGTCGATGCCAATCAGGCGAACTCTTTCGGTCGATTTCGAACCTTTGAGACGAACGACTATGGTGTCTCCGTCGATCACCCGCACCAGGCTCGCGGGAACTCGGTCGGCCAGGGCCGTCGATGAGAGGAGTAAGAGGAGTAGGAGCGTCAAGGGTTTCGAGTTGGAAGAGAACTTTACGGTCACCATCGAGTCGAGACTCCTAACAGGGCTTGCTCCTCCCTGATTTTGGGAGGGCAAAGACAGGATATCACGGGGGAGTGTCAGATCCTGTCAGTCTCCGCCACCTTCTTGGGTGGAGACTCTCTGGAAGTCCGGGTCGACAGTCCCGAAGAGGCTCTCAAAACGCATCACCGCCTTGAGTCTCGCTAGGATTTCGAGCTCCCTAGGAAATCTTTAAATTCTCGGTGCCTTCGACCCGTTCGCTCACCAGGCGGGACATGCGGCCGTAGGACGAGGAGGTCGGCGAACTGAATCCCGCTCCTGCTGAGAGCAGAAGGCCCAAGACTAGGGCGGCTTCCGGGGGGGCCTGAAAGAAGAGGGCAGAGAGCGAGCCGAGAATTCCCCAACTTACAGCGCTGCGAACCCTCTGCTTCAAGGCCACTTTGGGGTCGATATTCTGGAGATCGATCTCTAGGAAGTGTCCGTCAGCCAGATGGAGTTGAGAGCACAGCGGCAGGAGTTTAGCTCTGAGCTCAGGCCAGGTTTTTTCCAAAAGGGTGCGTGCTTCTTGGGGATCAAAATTCTCAGGATTGCTCTTGAGTCCGCTTAGGTCGGTGCGCAAATCGTCAGCTATGAGGACCACTCTGCAGCCTACGGGGGACTCCCCCAGGACTTTCTCGGCCACCACCACGTTGTTCTTGAGCCATTGTACCGAAGCGGTCATGAGGGGGACCTTCGTTATGTACTCGGTGCTTGCCGAAGCTTCGAATTCCTCACATGCCAGGGAGCACCAATAGTCCAGCCTCACGGGGACCTTGGGGCTCATGTGTTTGGCATTATAGAGAAGCGGCAGATCTCGATGGAGTTTGTCTTTGATGGGCTCTGGATACTCGTGCCAGCAGTGAACTTTTCCCTCTATGGACCTCAAGTTTGCCGTGCCTAACCAGACCGGAGAATTTTGCAGGTTGCCATCACGAGGCTTGGAACTGAGTTCTTCTCCGTCCCAGCAAATCTTGAGTGGTCCTAGGGT
>JBJHCR010000351.1:0-6362 GCA_050486105.1 Vulcanimicrobiota bacterium | reverse complement strand
GGAGAAAACGAGCGATAAACGGTGAGATTTTTGATCGCAATGAACTGGAATCTCTGATCGCAATCAACTGGAATTAGCGATCGTATTCACTGGAATACGCACCCCCCCGATGACCTCCTCAAACCGAGCATAATCCTCCTGTACGATCACCTGACAGCCCTGAGACCATTCGTTAACAGGGTCGTTCACCGACCCGCTCGGGTGAAAATAGATGCCCCAACCCCAACCTACGGTCTTCCCGTCGGCTAGACCGTCTCCGTTGAGATCCTCGCCCAGCTTTTCGTGCTCGTCGATGACCCCATCGTTGTTCTTGTCAACATGGATTCGCAGATCATCGCGCTGTCGTAGACCGTCGGTGAACGGAACTCCAGCAATCGGAATCCCTGAAAATTCGAAGGCGTCGCGATAAAAGCCGTTTGCCAGATGAGAGTTGCCAACCTGTCCAGGTGCGAACTCGAGGCCGTATGAGCTCTCCTTGGTTCGGACGCCTGCATCAACTGAAGAGCGGAACGCCTCAATGTGTTGCTCGCCTTCCTCATCGACCCAGACCGCATAGATGGTATCATCGTGAACGTTCCCTTGCTGTTCGACGATCTCCCCATCAACCAGGCTTCTGATGCCGATGAGATTCACTTCATCTGGTCCGGTGCGCCAAGCGCTCTCATCTCCTCCCGCAGCCTCAATGACCGCATCTTTGAGCACATCATAAGTGATCTCTTGACTTTGAGTGGAGGTCTGAACAGATGAAGGCGGCTCAACTTCAGAAGTAGAGGCGCTCTTTTTAGTCTTAGGCCCTGGGCTTTGAAGTTCAGGTCTAGGCTGAGACTCGCCCGATTGCCTAGACCTCCTGGCGGCAAACTCCTGGGAAAGGATTGGAAGTGCACGGTTTCTAGATATGGTCTGCATGAGATTCTCCTTTGGACTATTCCATCCTAAGAAATCCAAATTGCCTGGACATTGCCGAGTGGGGGACTTAGCAGACCCACGCAGCCAAATCACTTTACAATGCAAAGCCAATTTGCTATCCTGCATTGGAAATAACTTTACGGTACAAAGTGAGGTCCCATGTCCAAGAACGTCACCCGCGCTGCTCTCTTTCTGGCTCTGTTCTTTGAAGCCCTGATCTACGGTTGGACACCGGGAGCAGGGCAGCTTCTTTTTTGGGCCCTATGTCTGGGAACCACGGCTTTGCTGAATCGAGCTGCCGAACGCCCAGCCTTACCTCAGGCTTGGATGTTCTTTCCCTCGGGAATGTTCGCCCTGTCCACCACCCTTTACGATGCCCAGGTGGTGCAAGTCTGGGGCACGGTCCTGGGGTTGCTCACCTTGCTCTGGGCGGTGGCCTGGAACCTGATCAAAGAGGCTGAACTAGGGGCTCTTGCACGTTTGTTTCCCCCAGAGTCCTTCGCCCCTCGACGCTTCGGACCGCAAACTCTGCAGCTTTGGAAAGCCTCCTTGGCTCTCACTCCTGACAACTTGAGCTGCTGGGGCTCCCGCTTGCGTGGTCTGGTCTTGGCTGTTCCTCTGATGGTGGTCTTCGGCGCCCTCCTGGCTTCAGCCGACCAAGTCTTCGAGCAGGCCCTGCACAACGTGCAGAATCACTTCAGCTTGGTCTCGCCCTGGCTGCCCCTGCGCCTGGGTCTGTGGCTCATGTTCCTGGCCGGAGTCTTGAGCTTCTGGCTCGGTGCCCCCAAAACCACCGCCCCACAAGCCAAGAAAACTTTCGGATCTACCGAGATTTCGATAGCTCTAGCGTCCTTGAATCTGCTGTTGCTGGTCTTCTTGGCTATCCAAGTGCGCTTTTTATTCGGCGGGGCATCAGCAGTGGAGGCACTGGGCTTAAGTTATGCCCATTATGCTCGACAGGGGTTCTTCGAATTAGCCCTTTGCATAACCCTGATCCTTCCGCTGGTGATGCTAGCCTACCAAACCTCGGAGGTGGAGAGAGAACGGAAAGCCCGCTTTATTGGTGGCCTCTTAGTGTTGCAAGCGGTAGGCCTGGCGCTGTCAGCATTTCGACGTATGCAACTCTACATCGAGGCCTACGGCCTTTCCATTGATAGGGTCTACGCCGCCGCCGGCATCCTGGTGGCCATCTCGGTATTGGCCTGGGCCGCCTACGCCTGCATGGTGGTGAAACCAGTCTGTTGGATCGTGTCTCGACAAACGGTTTCCGTATTCTTCTTACTGGGATTGCTGGCTCTGGTGAACGTAGAGGCGCGGGTGGCACAAGTCAATCTGGACCGCGCCATTCAGCAGGGCAAAGACTTGGATATCACCTATCTGCAAAGCCTCTCCAGTGATGTCTTGCCCTCCTTGGAAGGAGCCCTCGGGCAACTTCCCCGGGACCTCGATCAGCAAGTCTATGACGCCGCCAAAGCCATTCGGGCCAAAACCGACAAAACCGTGGGCCCCAGTTGGAACCTCTCCCGAACTCGTGCGGGTTTTCCCTGAGGCGACAGACCTCTAGTGCTCTGTCAAACCTAAGAATTGGGGTAGGGCCGGAGATCCATCAATTCTGATTTCATCGATTCTCGGTTACATACAGGCCAGGTATGCGCCCTCGAATCGATTTTCTCAGAATTGCGCCTCTCCACCCCAACCCGCAAACTTAAGCTTGACAGAGCACTAGTCTTCTTTCTTACTCAACAAGCGCCCGAAGCCCAGCATCATGACCAGGCGCTTGAAATCGTCGATGAAGGTGTGCACCACCGGCACCACCAGAAGGGTGAGGAAGGTCGACGTGATGAGACCGCCGATGACGGCGATGGCCATGGCCTGACGCACCTCAGCCCCGGCCCCCAGCCCTAAAGCGATGGGGAACATGCCGGCGATCATAGCCACCGTGGTCATCAGAATGGGACGCATTCGGGCCTGTCCGGACTCCACCACCGCTTGCTCCCTCGGCTTGCCTTCGGCCTCGGCCATGAGGCAATAGTCCACCAACAGAATCGAGTTCTTCACCGCCAGGCCCATGAGCATAACAATGCCGATGAGGGCATAGAGCCCTAGGGGTTCCTGGCAAAGCACTAAGGCCAACAGAGCCCCTCCTAGAGACAATGGCAAGCTAAGCATGATGGTGAGAGGATGAAAGAAATCGTTGTAGAGCAAGACTAAAACGGCGTAGATCAGCACGATGGCCGAGGCCATAGCAAAGAAGAAGCCCCGGAATACGTCCCCCTGGATCTTGGCATCTCCGGTGGGCTGGTCCACCACGCCCTTGGGCATCTGTTGATACAGGGGCAAAGCCTTCACCGCGTCGAGGGCTTGACCGAGGGTGTACCCGTCGGCCACGTTGGCGTTGATAGTCACCTGTCTTTGACGATCGTAGCGGTCGATCTGGGAAGGTCCGAAACCGGCTCGGATCTGGGCCACGCTGCGTAGGGGCACACTGCCCCCGGTCACCGTGGGCACCTGGATCATACTCAGTGTTGCCAGGCTTTTCCGCTCTTCGGGTTCGAGTTGCACTCGGATGCCTATCTGTCGGTTGGACAAGTTGAACTTGGCCAGGTTCTGCTCCTGGGCTCCGATGGTAGCGATCTGAGCGGTACGGGCGATGCTCTCCACCGTAACCCCGAGTTCTGCCGCTCGAGCTCGGTCCGGATCCACCAAGATTTCCGGTCGAGCCAATGCCGAAGACGACTGTACGTCGAAGAGCATGGGCAGATCCCGCATCTCCTGAGCCAACTGGTCCGAATAAGCTAACAGAGTATGTGGATCGTCGGAGGTCAAAAGTAAGGTCACCGCTCCCGACAGCCCTTCGGTGTCGCCAAATCGGGTACGAGCCCCGGGCACCGCTTTGACCAAGGGTCGCAGTTGCTCTTCCATGGCTTGTTGTCCAAGTGGACGGGCAGAACGAGGTTCCAAGACCGCATAGAAGGTGGCCTTGTTCACCGCCCCGGCTCGACTGCCACCAGGTCCCCCACCCGAAGGGGTGCCAATACTGGAAAAAACCGCTTTCACGCCTTCGGCTTGCTGCAAGATCAAAGAGATTTGCTCTGAAGTTCGGATGGTTTCCTCCAGGGACGTTCCAGGTTCCATCTCCATGGACACCGTGATCTCACCGCGGTCCACTTGAGAAATCAAAGAACGCGGCATCAACGGAAACAGGGACAATCCGAAGATGAAGAAGATCACTGCCAAAAGTGAGGTTGCCAGGCGGTGGTTTAGGCACCAGGTCAACAGCACATTATAGAGTCTCATCATCCGATTGGGGCCGTCCTCGTGAGGGGGGCGCCCCAACAGATAAGCGCACATCAGCGGAGTCAAGAGGCGAGCCACCAAGAGCGAAAAGATCACCGCCACCGACACCGTGACCCCAAACTGCTTGAAGAATTGTCCTGGGATGCCTCCCATGAAAGCCACCGGCACAAAGACCGCCACGATGGTAGCAGTGGTCCCGACCACCGCCAGACCGATCTCGTCGGCCGCTTCCATGGAAGCTTCCCAGGGCGACTTGCCCATATGGATGTGGCGCACGATGTTCTCCACCTCCACGATGGCATCATCCACCAGGGCTCCGATCACCAAGGCCAGAGCCAGTAGGCTCATATTGTTCAAGGTGTAGCCCAGCATCTGCATGACCAAGAAAGTTGGAATCATAGATAAGGGCATGGCCACGGCGGCGATGGCAGCGGCTCGAAAGTCCTTAAGGAACAGCCAGATTACCAGAATGGCTAAGCCGCATCCCAAGAACAGGTGCTCAACAGATGCCAGGTAGGATTCTTCCACGAAGCGCGCTCGGGTCCGTACCTTCTCGATGGAGGTGCCTTCCGGCAACAGTTGGGCCTGCTCCAGCTCGGCAAGAACCTGGTCGACCTCGTTCTGCACCCCTACCACCGAGGCCCCGGTGCTGCGCAATACCGAGAAGGCCACCACCGGTTTTCCGTCCAAAAGAGCCCACTGGCGCGGCTCAGTGGTTCCATCTTCCACTCTAGCCAAGGTCTCCAAGGGCACCGAGCCGCCACTAGGCAGCAAGATTCGCAAACTCTTCAGTTCGTCTAAGGAACGACTGGAGCCTAGGGTGCGGATGGATTGCTCGCTACGCCCCAACTCTCCACGGCCCCCTGGGAGATCGATGTTCAGAGCCCGAAGCTGATTGTTCACCTGGTCCACCGTCAGGCCCAGCCCTTCGATGCGAGCCCGTTTCAGGAGCACGGTGATCTGCCGCTCCACCCCGCCGGCCCGCTGCACCTGGCCCACCCCTTGCAAGGACAAGAGAATCTTTGAGATATCGTTGTCCACGAGCCAGGAGAGTTGTTCCAGGCTCAGGTCCGGGTTGGAGACGGTGTAGGAGGCGAACGGTCCGCCGGCAAATTCCACTCGGGAGATGTTGGGCTCCATGATGTCGGCGGGTAGGTCCTGGCGGATGCGGGAGATAGCGTCTCGAACATCGTTCACCGCCCTGTCGGTGTTGGTCCCCAGAACGAACTCAATGCTGGTCAGAGAAAGCCCCTCGTTCACCGTGGACATAATGGTCTCGATGTTGCCGATGCCGGAAACAGCGTCTTCCACGATACGGGTCACCTGAGTCTCAAGTTCGGTGGGGGCGGCCCCGACCTGGGCGATGCTGATGGTGACGATAGGGATGTCGATGTCGGGGTTCTCATCAACCCCAAGAGTGGAAAAACTGAGCAGACCAGCGATGGTCAAAACCAGAAAAAGAACCAGAGGCGGAACCGGATGCTTGATGGTCCAGGCCGAGATCTTCAAGAGTGCTCCACCGGGTCGCCGTCTCTCAAGAAGCCACCCCCTCGAACCACTACGGGTTCCCCCAGCTCAAGTCCGGAGAGAATGGACACCTTGTCTTGACTGCGCAGGCCGACCTGAACCGGTCGCTGCTGCGCCACTCCTTGGGTGACCACGAAAACGTACTCATTGGGGCTCTCCCCCAGAACCGCTTCCACCGGCACGGCCGCCGCCTCTTGCTCTCCAAGCTCGATGACCGCCTCCACGAACATCCCCGGGAGCAGATTGCCTTTCCGGGGGAGTTCGATACGGATCTGAGCATTTCGGGTAACCGGATCCACCTCGGGGGAAACTCGAGTCACTCGACCCTTGACCTCGTGTCCTCCCCGGGATACTTTGACTTCCATACCGGGCTGAGCTGCATCCACTAGACCTTCAGGCACCAGACCTTTCAACTCCAACTCGCCCCCTTGGGCCAAAACCATTAGGGCTCTTCCAGGACTTGGGATCTCGCCCAAGTGGGCCTCACGTTTGAGCACTAAACCGGCCCGAGGGGCGCGGATTTCGGTTTGGGCCAACTGAGCCCGAACCTCGTTGATCTGGGCTTGGATCTCATTGAGTTGACCCACCGCCATGGTCACGTCCTCGACTCGCCCGCCCTCTTCGGCTAGGCG
>JBJHCR010000350.1:0-6383 GCA_050486105.1 Vulcanimicrobiota bacterium | reverse complement strand
AGTCCGGAGTGCCTCCCTGGAGGTTTCAATCCACGCCACAGCCCGAAGGCCGTGGCGACGCGATAGGGGATCCCCTACGGGATGCCATCAAGCGTTTCAATCCACGCCACAGCCCGAAGGCCGTGGCGACCTGTCCTTCTTCATCGTGGTGTCTTTCTGGCCGTGTTTCAATCCACGCCACAGCCCGAAGGCCGTGGCGACTTCCTCCAGGATCTCCCCTTCCCGGAGCCCCTTAGTTTCAATCCACGCCACAGCCCGAAGGCCGTGGCGACAAGATTTTTACGCTCACCGGCTTAACCTCAAAATGTTTCAATCCACGCCACAGCCCGAAGGCCGTGGCGACGGGAAAGCGCCTTCCTCACTGCCAAGGAAGCCAAGTTTCAATCCACGCCACAGCCCGAAGGCCGTGGCGACCCGAGACCGCCACCACCGAAGCCAAGGCCAAGGCGTTTCAATCCACGCCACAGCCCGAAGGCCGTGGCGACAATTGAGCTCGACGTTGCATCTGCTGCTCGATTGCGGTTTCAATCCACGCCACAGCCCGAAGGCCGTGGCGACAGCCCCATCTCTGGAGCCAGTCTCTATAACAGTTCCTGAACGATTGGACGCGAACCTGCTTGCCAGAAGGAGAGTCGGCGAAGCATTGCCTCGATTCAGTCCGGTGAAAAAGGATAAAAGCTAGGCCAATCCTCTGCGCGAACATTCCGGGAATCCCACCTTGCTTTCGGTTCGCGCTAGAGTACCAGCGGCCCGGAAAAATCGATACTCCGGTTGATGCCATATTCCCTAACATTCTTTTCGAAAGGTTTAGCGATCGTGTAAATGCGGAGGCTATCTTCGGAGCTGTCGATTGTGGACAGCAGCCTCGACTCAAGGGTCTCAAAAGTCTTTCCATCGACCAGACATTCGAACAACGACTTCTGGATTCGCTGGCCATAACTTTCACATATCTTGGCAACCCGGCGTAAACGCGTTTTTCCGCTATTTGTCTCGGTGCAAACATCATAAGCTACGAGGAGATGAAACATCACTATCGACGGAAGAAAGGCAGATAGCGGTCGCTATCTCCTCGAAGCACTCGAGCAAGAAGACGCGCCTGAATCATCGGAAGCACCCCTATAGGAACGGTGCTGTTGAGAACGGGATGGGTTAGTGACTCCTTCTTACGGGCTTGATAAAGTCCGATCAGAGTTCGCCGGGCATCATCGGAAAGCTCCACGCATCCACCAGGTCGCCAGACGAAATCTCCTCGAGAAACCTGGCCGCGATTGATCAACGTCAGGACCAGTCGATCTGCGAGGGGAGCCCGGAACTCCTCCATCAAATCGAGAGCCAGGGAGGCCCGACCCGGGCGAACTCGGTGCAGAAATCCCAACTGAGGATCCAAGCCCACCGTTTCCAGAGCACTGCGACAGTCAGCAACAAGAAGGGCGTAGGTGAACGACAATAGCGCATTAACCGGATCGGGTGGTGGCCGCCTTTGCCGTTTCGAGAATGGGAAATCCTTCTGAAAACGCTCCTTGATGAGTTTCTCGAAGACGGCAAAGTATGCCGCCGACCCCTGGCCCTCGCGGCCTCTTAGTTCTCCGAGGTCAGAACACAGGTCTAGTTTTCGTTGCGCCTTCGCGATAGACTCTGCAGCCCCAGCGAATTCAGCTCGAACCTCCTCGTCATCAGATTCTCGCTTTGCCCGAACGACGACTTGACGCAGATTTGCCAACTTTCCCTCGATGAAAGAACGGGCCAGACCGAGGGAAAACTCATCGTCAACATGGGCTCCGTATTGGGCAAGTCTTAGCAAGACATTGCCTCTTGTCGGTCCCTCTAATCTGGAACCAAAGCGCCCGTTGCGTTTCAGCCACACTATGCTGAGACCTTCGTCAGCACAGCGGTTCAGAAGTGGCGCGCTAACCCTTGTAGTGTCCTGCAGGACCAAGCCACCTAAATGATGCAACGGAACCTGGAGACGCTTCGACTCTTCGATGTGGACCACCACCGTCTGCCCCTCCAGTCGGAGATAAGTCTTGTCCGAAGTAACGTATAGGGTATTCAAATACACCATTGCACGCCCTCCAGATTTCGTGCTGCCCGCCACAAATCGGGTTGACAAATCGGCTCAAGCGAACACTCCGGGCAGCGTTGGCGTTTCTCCGTTGGAGGGGGCAAGGTATTCGCCTCCTCCAACAAACGATGGATGGCCTCTACAACTTCCTTTGTTTGAGCGCGGAGTTCCTCCGTGATCAGCACCTCTCGAAGCCGCCGAGACTTGTGATGAAAGATCAGCCCGAGAGGTATTTCGAGATTCAACATCTCTTCCAAACACATCGCTTGAGCGGCGACTTGAAGGTCATCGTTGGTCCATCTTTTCCGGCGGCCAAGTTTGTACTCCACCGGACAGACGGAGCCATCCACTCTGAACTCCACCACATCGCATCGCCCCCGCACACGCAGCCTGTCCGACCAGACCGAAAGCGCCAGTTCAATCCGAGTACCCTCGGTCACCTTGAGCCGTGAGCAGTCAACTGCAATGTGCCGGTGGGTCCCTGCAACTGTGTGCACATTGTCCGAGAATTCTCCTTCCAAGTGAATGAGAGCACAGCGTCTGGGACAGTAGCTGTAGTGGTTTATCGCGGAAAGGGGGATATAGTCATCCCCGTGACTCATCGCTCGATCAGTTCCACGCCATTCGGGATGCGGTCTCGATGAACGATGACGTTGTAGTCACTGAAGCGGCGAGCCGCTCTATCGTTAGACTTGACAACATCTATAATCTGGCCCAGCTCAATCAGTTTATGGGCCGGAGCACAACCCAACTTGGCCTGGCGTTCCTTCTGCTGGGGGTCCGCGTCTGTACCCACATGCTTGAAAATGTACAGGGCTCTGGTTGACATGAATCCCTTGCTCGCGGAGCGATCGTGCTCGTACATCCCCAAGAGAGCCGACCAAAGTAGCTCCAGGTCATCTTCACTAAAACCGGTCTCATCCGCCAGATGTGCACTGACAAAACCCTTGGCCGCGTAAAGCCCGTAAGGTATAAGGGCTTTACGACCCATTGTACGGAGTTGGTCCTCGGGTTGCTCTGCCTCCCATTTGGCATAGTCCTCGGCGGTCTTGGCCCCTCCCGCCTTATCAGCGACGGCCATCCTCGTAATTGAAATGTCTAAGGGTAGAACTGGATCTACTGAGCGCGCAAAAGCGAGTTGCACTGGACCACGCACCTGACCGGCATTAGCGCCTGTCGACATGACCGCTCCAAAAGTCCGCACGTCGAAGAAGTTCTCGCACATCCAATTACGAGCGAGCTCTACCTTAGTCTTGCTAGCCCCTTTCTTTCGGGGGTCTGTCTTCAATCCGCCCTCAGTTTCTTCGTGAGCTCGGGCAATTGGTCTATTGAGATTGGTGGCATGCTCTACGAAAATTGCATGGGGCATTTGGTTGCTTCTCGCAAGCTGGACGAAGTTCCTAATCCGCCGCTTTATAGCCACGTCGGAAACAAGTCCGTGAAGATCTTCAGGGTCAACTCTCGGCGCGTTCCCCGCATCGGGGTCTCCATTAGGGTTGCCGTTCTCACAGTCGAACAAAAAAAGAAAATCGTATCTGTTCTTCAGGCTCATTAGTTGCTCTCCTCAATCTTGTCCTTCAATTTCTGGGCTTTCCTTTCAGATGCAATTCTGGCCATCTCGGCCAGTTGTTGATAATACCCGAGCGCGAAAAGGCTTTGCCTTTCCAGGTCCAGCGTTTGGGGGAATCTGCTATCGACTCGGGCCACGATGCTGGCGATCTCAGTATCGAAAAGGTGAGCCAATCCACCACCGAGTTTGGCCAAGTGATTCTGGGCGTTTGCCAACATCCGTCCCAGGGTTAGTGCGGGCGCCTGACTGGTTGCCGAGTAAAAGCGTTGAACTACCCCGGCGCCCACATCACCAAGGGCTGCCTGCTGAAGCCGCGCCAGGACGGCCAGCAATCGCCCGCAATGATAGGCCGGATCGGGATGCTCATGGTTTAGGTAAGGGTTCACAGTTTGGTCTCCGTTCTTTCGGTTGAGATAAGCTTTCAGAAGTCCCATTCGGGCAGTATTGAAGCTGGTCTGATCTGAAACGATATCACTCTTGAGCCTATTTAAAGCCAAAGGTACGATCCTGGCTGGGAGCGGCTTGGCGTTGACAGCTCGGCGAAACAAGTCTTGAGCGAAAGGGCTCGGTAGCTCTTTACTAGGATCCCGAAAAAGTGATGCTAAGACGGCATAGAATGTCCGCGCGGGCGCCAGATTGATACCGTCCAAGGCTACAATTGATAGGTCCTCAAACCAGCTCCGAACGGCGGCTTGTAGAGATGAAAGTTCTCCTTCACACCAATCCCGGATCATGACCCGTCCCGAGCACCCCGAAAGAATGAAATAATGGAAACGGTCTGAAAATCCATCTGGTCTCGTGCCTTTGCTCAGTGCTCGGAGCAGGACTATGACTTTAGAGGAGCGATGGTCTTCGACATCCCTGGGATCCAAAAGGATTGAGAACAGGTCATCGGTCTCCGTCTCTTCCGAGTACCAGTAACAGATTTTCGTGTCCGCAAGCTTTTCACCGTGCTCTAGCAAATGGTTCAAAGCTGATGCGTAGCGCACCGCGGATTCCTCAGAAAGAGAGGCGTTCTGTGATTGTTCTAAGCCGTATGATTGAAATGCCAGTTTGTCGAAGCTAATCAGAGAATCTCCGGTGCCAAGGCCGCCGATACCGGCCAAGCCTTTGATCTTCGGGTGCGTTGAGAGCGGTTCGACAAGTTCTCCGGACAGGAGGTCTCTCCGCCGGTAGCCTCCGACTGAATCAGACTCAAGCTTCGCCTTCAGCTTCTGCCGCCACGACCGCCACCAAGCATGCCAGGTGGTGGACTCTAAGGGGTTCTCCTCTTCTACTACGACAACCACGGTATCAGTCGGCTTGGCCTTCAGTCCTTCGCACTCGGCGCGTGCACGTGCGACATCCTCTGTGCTGCCAAGAAAACGAGCCGCGGCGTGAAGCCAAGAGGCTTCCTGAACCTCCTGTGAGACCTGATCAATCAAATCAATGAAGAATCCCCGCTTTGCTTGGTATCGTTCCAGCTTCTTGGCATCTGAAATCGGTTTCTGAAGGAGGCCCGTAAGCAAGGCCACCGACTCTGCTAGAAACTGGCTTCGAACCCCGCCGCCACCTATGAGTTCAGGCTGGGAAAGGTCGGGGCATTGCTTGAATTTCCGCCCTTTCGTCCCATCTCGCAGGTCTTCCACCGCTAGAAATCGCCCCTCAGAAGTAACATTGATGGCCCAATGAACCCTCTTAGCACTAAATCCTGGTTCGGAAACCAGGCCCACGGAATCCGCATATTCAGATAACTGGTGAAGCATAACTAAACTGCTTCCTGTTCTTTCAGCACTAGGTCGCTGTTATACGGTGGAACCTCCATAACACCGCTCTGGACTCTAGCTCGAAAAAGACTTATGGAGGGAGCCGAATGGGATGTGCAGTCTCGGTCGAGGGGAAAGACGTCGTAAAGCATCAGACCCAGGTCGAGACTTAGGTCTACGGGCGGTTCTTCAACTTCCGAGAGTTCAAAATAACAGGGAAACTCTCGACATCCGAGATATGGCTGGTAAAAACACTTACCACTCCTGACGCGCCGCTCAAACTGGGCATCCTGGGGATTGATCGGCCGATTTCGACGACTGACCATCCTCGCGTGCAACCGATACCGGACATCTTTCAAGGCGATGGTCTGGCGCTGTGTGCGTCCCCGTTGATCGGTACCGAGGAGGTCCTTCGTGCCGTCGGCCCACAGAGGCTCGGGCTCGGCTTTTCCCGTCATCCACTGATGTATGGTTCGCTCATTGTCCATCTTGTTTTTCACTTCGTTGCGGCGAAGCGAAATGTAACGTAGGTCCCGGAGCACCTCGATGCGCTCAACTTGCCAATAGAGCCCTCCATCTGGCTTCCAATAGATGGCATCGAAAATACCTCGGGCCGCCGAGGGTGTTATGATTGGGTAGGTGAGTCTTTCAACTTTCGCTTCAGGTCTGGTAAAGCAAGCCAGGTCCCCCCAAACTGTTATGATATGCAGTTTCCCCTTCACGAACTCTCCCTTCAAATAATGAACTCAGGCATCTCTGCTGGCGGAACCAGGCCCAGTGTTCCGTGATAGTGCTGACAGAACTGTTCGTTATAGATGAACCAGTCGGGAACCTCCAACCCGGGTCCGTGACGACTAGGGCGATAACGTAAGGTAAGCAAGTAACCCCATAAAGCGTGGTCCTGTGGAGGTCGAAATTCGGAGACCGTGAGAGGCTGGGCCCGAGCCATCCATCCTCGGCTAATCCCGTAGGATTCGGCCTCATCTTGCAGTTCACGGTAGAGTTC
>JBJHCR010000349.1:0-6430 GCA_050486105.1 Vulcanimicrobiota bacterium | reverse complement strand
TCCTGAACCCGATCACCGAACTCTGAAAGGTCCCAGCACTCCTGGCTTAGTACGCTATGGGGGTCTTGGAGAAATCGGGCCGCTTGCTCGCCTTCCAGGCGTCGATGCTCTCGTATACTCTCGATCGCTTTCCGCACTTGCCTGGTAGGAAAGACGCGATGTCGTTGCCCCGGTGTCGCGTAAGAGTAGACGCCCCGTGACTCCCCATTTTGGAGAATATCTGAGACAATCCTTTCGGACTCAGCGTGAGCGACTTCAGCGCCTATCTCCAAGACACCAGGCTCAGGAGAGGAAACTACGGGGCGAACACTGTCAATCAAAGTCGCGCGTTCGCTTTCAAGAAAGCGAGAAAGGTGAGCGTTCGCTTCCTCTGCCTTCTTTTGAAGTTCTGCCCAGTGCAGATGCTTTGCGTGATGGTCTTCAGGCCAAGACCCATCAAGGGCCTTCACCAGTTCGTACTGTTGTCGACTTAGGAGAAAAAGTCGACCATCCTGGACCACGCCTCCCGCATTCTCTTGAGGGTAAAGCCGGTTGCCACCCGAATCGGAATAACGGTGGACGATCTTGAAGTTTTGCTCGCGAAAGGTGCCCTGGTTGTCTAAAGATAGATATACTGGTGAGGCCTCGGAAAAAACTTCTGTAATCAAATCAGAATAGATTGATTGCAAATATTCGGTGCCGGAGTCTGTGTCTTCTTCCGCTTGAGTCTCGCGAGCAGCAAGAAGAGTCGCCCAACCTAGCATAAGACGTCCAGAGTCGTCAGAGGCGACCTCCAAAGTCTCGCATTCCTCAGGGGTTAGGCAACTGACAAACTGTCGAAAAGCTTGATAACACTTGAAGCTTTCACTTTTGGTATCCACGAGTTCAAGCTCCCGGATTGTTGCGAAAAAGGACACTGGTTCGCCGTTTGCTATAGCCTGAATCATCAACCCGTCGGAGAAAGTTTCGTATCGAATATCCAACGGATGTTTTTGAGTAGTCTTTTTTCTAAATCCAAACATTACCTTAGTGCATACCGTAAAATAAAATCCCTGAACTGCATCTGCCAAGTGTAAGCGCGGCCCACGCCGCGTCCAATATGACTGAGCGGCGGGCGAATCGAGACTCGTTCGCCAGTGGAACTGGGGGAGGGAAGAGCGTGTTGAACGCAGAGGTTCTTGTGCTTGAGGTCTCTGTAGTTGCTTGCAATTCGATTGAAGTTACGTTCGTCATAAATGTAGCATGCTCCGGTAGGTACAAATTCAACAAACCAAAGCTCTCCAATTCTTAGGGCAAAAGCGTTCTCACTGGCAAAACGCTTCATCCCGGTACAATGTTCAGCATACTGTTTCCAAAACTGGAAGCGGTCTCCGTCGGTGTCATTACTAAAGAAATCATTGATTACCCTTTCATAAAGATAGAGCTGAACCAGTCGGAGCAGTTCTGGCGAAGCTTCCCGCCACCTAAGGGCAGCATCAAAAGGGTCTCCCAATCGATGGCCTTCAATGCCCCAGTCAACCAACCTTCGCGCTTTCCCATTACTGACCAAGCCGCTACGTGTGGTTGGCAATTTTCCTCCGCACAGAATTCGGAGCCAGGTCTCAAAATACTTGAAACGCTCTTTCGTGGTGGAACAGAGCCTGAATAGCGTATCCAAATCTTTTTCTGTCACAGCCTGAAGCCACCTTGTGGCAGGTTGCTGGAGCTGTAGAGCGAGTACCTCAGTAGCAAGCCGGCTATTTTCACTCAGACCGCCTTGGGCCATGAAATCCTGAAGCCTTAGCTGAAGGTCGTCAAACAGGTACTCTTGAAAAGCTTCCGCGGGCTCCCTCGTCAAAAGCTGGTTTCTATTAAACATTCCAAAGAGTTGACTCTCCGAATAGCGCTCCCGAACATAGGTCTGCAAAGACGGCCTGTCATAATACTCTTCATAAAGAGATAGGATTGTTTTGGGCGGAATCAACCTTCGGCGACGCAGGACTAGCTCCAGCGCCTTCTCTCGTGACGAGTGCTTGACAGAGGGATGTGTCGCGAGAATTGGCAGGAACCTCCTGAGCCTTCGGTTGATGACGATGCGGCCCAAAGGAGGTTCAAGCATCTTTGCCAACTCTTCCAGGCTCGACAAGGCTATAGCGTCTGCCTCTGCTTCCAGGAGATCAGCGGCTGCAAGTCTTTCTTTGGCTCGGCACAGACCTTCTTGAAATTTGAAAGGTTGGTATATCGGTATGGCGGGGGTGTAGCTCATTTAGCGTTCAGCAAGTTTTGAATCTCCTTAATGGTCTTCTCCTCGGTGAGGCGAAACTTGAAGACCACGCGCCGACTGGCAATCTTATCCTCCGTGCCATTGCTACTCATAACTGGCTCGTATACCCCCCTTCCTGAGGCTATCAAGACCTGACGAAGCTTCTGTTGCCGGCCAGTACCGTGGTGTTCCAAGATATACTGCGTCACCTCCAGTGCCCTATTCTGAGAAAGACGAAGGTTGTTGAACTCCTCGCCCTCCGAGCTGGCATGCCCTTCAACTTCAATCCGACTGACGTAGGGCGCGAATCGTTGGGAAAGAAGAACACCTAAATACTTGGGAACAAAGTTATTGAGCCAGTTTCGCCCGTTTACTGATAACTTGGACTCATTCTGTCCGAAGATTATGTCCGAGGGGAGGACTAGTGCGCCTGTATTCGGGTCGATCTGGACTTGCTGGCCCTCTTTGGTGAACTCTTTACTCAGCTCCGCAATAAGGGACTGACGTACCCCCATCAGGGCTTCGACCTGTACTCTCTGGCTCTTGAGTTCTTCACGAAAGTTCTCGGCCTGCAGGCGGGCTTGCTCTGCCTCCTCGTTCGCCAATTCGGCAGCTACCTGAGCTTCATCCGCTTGCTTGATCCTTCGCTCGGTATCCATCAAGAGGACTGTTGTAATCAGGACAAAAATCATCAGCACTCCTACCGCTAGGTCAGAGTAAGAAATCCAAAACGCTTCCTCTTGCTGATTATTCATCAACTTTCTCCAACCGGCGCACCATTCGTACTCGCCAATTCTTCATAGCACTGGATTCGTTCGTGAATCTGTAGAAAAACGTCCTCGAGTTCGGCAATGTTTTCCGCCAAGGCGGTCGAAGCTTTGCTAAAGAGACCAACCCCTGCACTCAGGCTGTCTTCGAAACGAGTAAGGCTAGTTCCCAGATTCTCCGTCGTCTGGTGTGTGTAACTCTTTATTCCGTTGTCCAGAGTGGAAAGGCTATCGTTTACCGTTTCTCGATGACGCTCCCACATCTCGTTCATGGCCTCGGAACTCTCCAGTAAATTAGATGAGGACTCTTTGAAGTTTGCGGAAAGCTCCGTAAGACGCTTTAACTGAGCCGTAATCTCTGAAGCCGACTCGGAGATGGATGATGAAACCCCCCTGAACTCCTGTGTCGCAACCGTCATTCGGGCGACATATTCATTCGAATCAGTTAGTACGTTCTCGGCCCCCTCGATAAGTTTGGTCATACTTATCTGCAATTGAGCTTGTCTCTCTGACATCGAGGATAGCGTTGAGTATGAGCGCTCCAGGCTCTCGCCGAAAGCCTGAGCCTTCACTACGGCCACTTCGAGCTTGTCAGCCAGCGCGCTGAATCCGCTCTCCAAGCTCGCCGTCATCTTCTCCAAGAACTCTGTGACCATAGAGTCCACTGCCTCAGTCTGACTGCGTAAAGTTGTCTCGCCTAAATGAGCGAGTGTCTCGTTCACTCCCCTTAGAGCTGGTACAAGCTTTTTCTCGAACGCAGTGTTCAAACTGAGAGCAAAATCTTCCGAGAGGGTCGAAAGTGTTGCCGATTGAGCCCTGGCTTCCCTCAAGATCTCGTCCTGAATTTCTTGCGAAAGCTGTCTCTGAAATTTATGGTCCATCGCAGAGATGAAATTCTCGAAGTCTGCCTGTACCAGCGACACGGTTTTACGGTATTTGGCGTTGTAGATGACGCCGAAAAAGATCCCGACAACACTGGTCGTAAAAGAAGTCTGCATGCCGCCAATAAGATGGCTGATACTGAACTTTAAGTTCTCTGCGTCCGTCATATCGAAGCGATAAAGGCCCGCTGTGAGGCCAAGAAAGGTTCCAAGAATGCCAAGGGTCATAAGATTGGAGCCTATGGAACTCAGGTTCTGATTATTCCAGTCGTTGTTAATCTTGGTGAGGCAGAAAAAGGCGCTCGACTGCTCTGTATTTCTAACAACTGGTCGGCCGTCAAGTTCGCGAAAGGTAAGGGCTTCCTTGAATTCATGCCAAGCTAGCTTCAGACTTTTCGGCACCTTCTCATCGCGGAAGAGGCTACTAACCTTGTCAAGATCATCTGGCGTATTGACACGGTCAACGTTCAGTTTCTCAAGGGTCGAGGTGAGAGATTCTAGCGGCTTTGCCAGCCCTTCATTGAGCGTTTCTAGATTGATCAGGCCCCTGACGAACCAAGCCACGATAACGAAAACAAAGAGAATTGTGAATAACAGATTTATTGTCATCCGACCTCCCCGACCAGACAATCTCGCAAAAACCATATTCACCTGAGGGTAGTAAGAACCTTCTCAGTAAGCGCTGCGCTGAGGACGGGATGGTAGCCCTTTCCCTTTCGTGATAACGATCAGGCTATGAGATATAGCGACAGCGAAAGACTCGAGCGGTGTGCTCTCGCGCGAGGATTCAAGAGTAGTAACTTGAGCAAGGCAGAATATTGCCAGCGGCACGGATTATCGCGGAGCAGCTTGGATTACTGGGTTCGCGAGGCTGACAAAGTCGACCCCGGAGATCTCGAGGAGGGTTCTTACTTTGAGGTTCAAGTGACCGACAGCGCTCCAATCAAGGCTTTGCGGCAACCGGACCTCGAGATAGAGTTGCCTCTTGGAGTTAAACTCCGGTTTTTCGGGACGGGAGTCAGCAAGTGAGCGGTTTCGCCCTTCCAGAAAGAGTTTTCGTCTACGGTAAGCCCGTGGATATGCGTAAGTCCTTCGACGGGCTTTTGACCTTGGTTTCCAACACACTGGAGGAGGACCCTATGAGCGGCGATCTCTTCCTGTTCCTAAATCGACGCCGCAACCTTATCAAGGGGCTATTGTGGGACCGAACGGGATTTGTCATCATCGCTAAGCGCTTGGAACGAGGGCAGTTTCATCTTCGGAATGGTGCTGAGAAAGTGGTCATCGAGAGAACTCTCTTAAGAAGGTTACTAGACGGGGTCGCGGTGGGAGGAATTGAGATCTCAAGATCTAAGAACTTTCAAGATGGACCTGCTAGCTCAAGCTCAACGGTTGACCCAAGAGGATGTGGCCGCCCTTCTCCGTCGCAACCACGAGTTGGAGTGTGAGAGTAAGGCCCGCCGCAGAGAAACCAAGCTACTCCGTGACAATGTCGCGAACCTCAATGAGAAACTCGCGAATTCGGACGCCCAGACCGAGCAGCTTAAAATCGAGGCCGAGCAACTCAAAGTCGAGGCCAAGGGACTCAGGTCTGAGACAAGAGAGCTTAAGGCCGTAACAGAGGAGCTCAAAGCTCAGCTCGAGTGGTTCAAAAAGCAGCTCTTTGGGGCAAAATCGGAAAGATGGATTCTCGAGGCTCTCTCACCAGCCGACCAACTCTGGCTGGGAGAGCAAATGCTTGAACTTTCCGAGCAGCCGCCCGCGGATAACGAGACCTTGGCCGACGTCGAGAAGAAGGGGCGCAACAAAGGAAAGCGCTCAAAGAAACCCGACCGCTGCCAGGATTCAATTTCCAGTCGTCTCCACTTTGATGACTCTGTACCCATCGAAGAGGTCGTTATCCGAGACCCGGAGATGGAAGCTCTGCCGAAGGACCAGGTGGAGGTCATTGGCCAGGATGTCACTTACAAATTGGGCCAGCGTTCCCCTTACTTGGTTATTAAGACCATCAGAACCACCTGGAAAAAGAAAGTGTCCTGTCGGCTAGCGTGCTTGGATAATGTTTCCTCGGCGTTTACTCTTGGAGCCGGAGGTACGAGAGATGAGCACAGATCAAAGTGGACGATTGCAGCAGCTTGAGAAAGCATTGAGGAAACTCCGGAGCGAGAGTGTCCGGGTTAACAAGATTCCTACCGACATTTGGGAGGGTGCCGTTGACTTGGCCAAAGAGGTTGGCGTGGGTTTGGTGGCGAGACGGTTGGGCTTGAATCACACGAGACTCAAGAGCTTTGCGGAAAGCCTAGAGGTTTCATCTTCAGAAGCCTCGAGGGTCGCCCATTTTGTAGAGTTGAAGCCATCACCACCGTCGTCACCGATGAGTTCCTTTTCCTGCGCTATCGAGGTCGAAGCGGTGAACGGCAGTGTGATGAGAGCTCGCATTGATGGAATCACACCGGGCGACCTGGGTCTGATGTTCAGAACGTTTGGAGCCTGAAGTCATGCTTCAGATTACTCCCCATATGAGGATTCTCTTGGCGGTGGAGCTGGTCGACGGCCGAAAG
>JBJHCR010000348.1:0-6460 GCA_050486105.1 Vulcanimicrobiota bacterium | reverse complement strand
ACGATTGGCCTGACCCAGAAGCCTTGGAAATTCTCCGAAAAGCGCGCCTGAGTACCGAGCTCGGTGGACGTTTGGCCGTGGTAGAATGCGTGCTCCCGTGGCCACCGAGTCGAGTCCCAGGAGCCGAGGAGCTTTATGCTTTGGATTGGAACGTGGGACAAACCTTGGCTGGGCGAGAGCGCACATTGCCACAATACCAAGGCTTATTCGCCCAGGCCGACTGGCAGTTGCAGGCCGTAGTTCCCACAGGAACTCCCTATTCAGTCCTTCAGGGTGTTGCCCTCTAGAGTTGCTCAGTCGTCGGTGCGGACCCACGCTAGGTAAGTATTGAGCACCTGGTCTCCATCGTAGAAGACCTTGCTCAAAGCATCGTATTCTGCTCTGAGTTTAGTGAGTTGTGGGTCGTGCTTTTCTATGGCCAGCAGTCGCTCGTGGCTGTAGGCCATAACCTTGCCGATGAAGGTGGACAGTTTGTCCGCCTTGACCCCTTGCTCTCGTTTCTGGTCCACCACTCGATCGGACTCTTCGTGGAGCTTGGCGATGGCAGCCTTATGGTTGGCAGGCAGCTCGGATAATGAGATTTGGAAGTCGTCAACCGCCTTCTCGAACGCTCTCTTTTCGGGGGTCTCTCTGAGGCCACTGTTGTTCGCGACTAACAGCGGAGCCATTCTCTCGGCAGCCGAAACGAAGTCTACAGGAACTTGCTCCACGTAGGGGATGGGAGGCGGGAGGTCGGCAGGCCACATAAGCAAACATTACGACCGCACCCCGCTGAAGCCCTTCCTCCCACGCAGGCTGCCAAAGGGGGAACCCCTAGCAGAGTTTAGGTGCCTTGAGTCTGTTCCTGATAAGCCGAATGCTGGTTGATCAGTTTGAAGATTTTGACCGGGTAGTCGGCCATCTCCCGATACTTGCCCGGAGCTCCGTGCTTATAGATCATCTCGCATGCAGCATAGAGAGGAGAGTCGTGGGGGCCGGTGCCTACTAGGCTGTTCCAATCCAGAGGATTCTTACCCATCTCAATGGCTTTGGCCATGGCGCGCATGATGGTGCCTCCACCACCGTTGTAAGAGGCTAAACCTAGGCTCAATAAATCGTTGCCCCTGGGAGCGCCCATTCGCTGATAGGCTTGGTAAACCACAGATCCGAAAGGACATTGTTTGTCTGAATTGCCCAGCAGGATCTGGAAATAATTTTGAGGCTCAAGAACCACTTTCTGCTTTTCTGCCAGCACTTTGACACCCGCTGGGATGGCGATCTCAGGGATGAAACGTTGGTCCACGGGGTGGAGGGAAAGTCCGAATCTCTTCGCGGTGTCCGGGGCAAACTGGACCAACCCGGCGCAGCCGGTTCGACTCACGGCATCTTTCTTAAAGGCTGATTCCACCGCGATCAGAGCCTTGAAATATAAGGGGTCCAGGGGGTTGTCCTGATCCTCCCAGTGCTCTTCAATGGCGGCCAGAATCAAATCGTTATAGGCGTTCTCGGCAGGACCGTAGCCCCAATTGGTGACCAGATCAGTGCTGACGACCGTGGACCTTTGAGAAGCGTGGTGAAGATCTTGGAACGGGGGAGGGCCGGCAAGTGCTGGAGAAACTCCCCCGAAACCGACAAATAAAAGGCCGAAAACTCCAGCAGTTACACGATTCTTGAATGACGAGCGTTGGAACGCGGCTTTACTCATAGTCGCCTGGCTTCCAAACTAAGGCCTGGCCTTCCTGGCATGGAAAGAGAAAAAGTGGGGGCGTCTGCGGCGAATCTAGCGTTGGGGGCGAAAGAGATGGAAGGCCAAAGTCCCGTTTGTTTCAACTTTGACCAGCAGATTTAGGTGTTTATAGATCAAAGTCTGTTCCCTTTGAACCAGCTCGGAAGCCTTGCCGATTCGCTCTCGGTTCCAAGTTCCTGAAGAGGGAGTTCCCAGTAAGTACAGGGCCTGCTCTGGACCGAGTTCACTCACTGGACGTCCGTCGATCTCCGGAACTCCTCCAGCTAATCCTTTTATTCGGCCACTGTCGTCGAGGGCAATGGTCAGGACCTCGGGAGAATTTGACAAATGCCAATACTCCACATGGTGTGGGTTGGGGGTGCCGCGCCGAAAACTAGGTGGCCCGAGGATTTGTTGGACTTCGTCCAGGGATTGTTCCAGAGTAAGCCCTGAGATGGTGACTTTGGGTTTCGTTGCTGTTTGGCCGGCCCACAGTGCGATGAGCACCAGGAACACCAAGGCGGCCGCCCCCTCCAAAAATCCTATGCTGCTCAGTCTCGACTTCATGCTCTCTGTGAGTTACCATAGCACATTCAATAGACCGATTGGAACGATTTTTCAGGAACTGAAGAGGCTGTGGGCCGAATCGCCCCGAGTCCAAACGAAGCAATTTTTTCGTCAGGGGAATTGCGGGTTTAAAGCTCATAGTGGACCTATTTGCAAGAATTTGCGGTTCCTATGGCGGAAAAAGGGCGAGTTTGGCGATGTGGGTCGATTCGGCGCGCAGCCTCTGAACGTCCCGTTTCATAAAAAAGGCAGGAAATTTGAAACTTATCTTGACTGGTAGGAGGAGTTTCGAGGGTCTCTCGAGGATATGCGCGATTCGGTCGGGCGTAGGCCCGGCCCTTGGCAAAAGTTCGTCGGGTCGCCCCAGGCTCGGCGAATCCGGAGTTCTAACCTACCTGCGGGCTGGAACGATTTTGAGGACGGTCTGGGGATAGAGAGCACTCATTAGCTCTACGGAGGAAGAACCTATAATATGGATGTCAATAATTTTGATGCTTTAGAGATCAAGCTGGCTTCACCAAGGCAGATCAGAGAATGGTCTTACGGAGAAGTTAAGAAGCCGGAGACGATCAACTATCGGACTTTGAAGCCCGAACGTGACGGCTTGTTCTGTGAGCGGATTTTCGGTCCCATTAAGGACTGGGAGTGCGCCTGTGGAAAATACAAGAGAATCCGCTATAAAGGCGTGATCTGTGATAAGTGCGGCGTTGAAGTCACCCGCTCGAAGGTCCGACGTGAGCGCATGGGTCACATCGAGGTGGCTTCCCCCGTAACTCATATCTGGTATTTCAAGGGGGTTCCTTCTCGCCTCGGACTACTCTTGAATATGTCACCAAGAATGCTCGAAAAGGTGATCTATTTCGCCAGCTACGTAGTGATCGATCCGGGTGACACTCCTTTGGCCAAGAGAAGTTTGCTCTCGGAGATGGAGTACCGCGAGGCCCGCGAGAAGTACGGACCCGTGTTCCGGGCTGGTATGGGCGCTGAGGCGGTCAAGGAAATGCTTCAGGAAATCGATGTCGAGGAATTGTACGCCGAACTCCGCGAGGGCATCAAGACCATGACCGGACAGAAGCGCACCAAGGCGGTCAAGCGTCTCGAAGTGGTGAACGCGTTTCGGACTTCAGGCAACCTTCCGGAATGGATGGTTCTCGATGTGATTCCGGTCATTCCGCCGGAACTCCGCCCTATGGTCCAACTCGATGGCGGACGCTTCGCGACCTCCGACTTGAACGATTTGTATCGACGAGTGATCAATCGCAACAACCGCTTGAAGAGGCTTCTCGATCTCGGTGCCCCAGAGATCATCGTTAAGAACGAAAAGAGAATGCTGCAAGAGGCGGTCGACGCCTTGATCGACAACGGTCGTCGTGGTCGCCCTGTCACCGGTCCTAACAACCGTCCCTTGAAATCCTTGTCCGACATGCTCAAGGGTAAGCAAGGGCGTTTCCGGCAAAATCTTTTGGGCAAGCGGGTCGATTATTCCGGCCGCTCGGTCATCGTGGTCGGGCCGAAACTCAAACTTCATCAGTGCGGACTTCCTAAGGAAATGGCTTTGGAACTCTTTAAGCCTTTCGTGATGAAGAAGCTTGTGGACCGAGGCTTGGTGCACAATATCAAGTCTGCGAAACGGATGGTTGAGCGAGTCGTGCCTGACGTTTGGGACGTCTTGGAAGAGGTGATCGAGGATCATCCCGTTCTGCTGAATCGTGCTCCCACGCTTCACCGTCTAGGTATTCAGGCTTTCGAACCGGTTCTGGTCGATGGAAAAGCGATCCAGATCCATCCCCTGGTTTGTACTCCCTATAACGCCGACTTCGATGGGGACCAAATGGCCGTCCATCTCCCGTTGTCTGCGGGGGCTCAGGCTGAAGCTCGGATCCTCATGCTGTCAGCCAACAATATCCTGCAACCGGCTTATGGAAACCCAGCCACCGTGCCGAACCAGGATACGGTACTGGGCATGTATTACCTGACCATCGAAAAGCACGACTCCAAGGGCGAAGGCAAGGTCTTCTCATCCATCGAGGAAGCCATTCTGGCATACGATGAAGGAGTGATCGAGCTGCAAGCTCCGGTCAAGATCGAGATCAATGGCAAACTTGAGAAGACCACTGTGGGTCGCTCCATTTTTTGGCGTGCTATTCCAGGACCGGTGAAAGAAGGTTACGATCCTTTTGAGCCTGCCTACGACGGTCCTGAACCCCTCGGTCAGCCGGGTCACAGACTTCGTTTCGACGAGATCAACAAGACCTTCGGCAAAAAAGACCTGGTGAAGCTGATCAAGAAGGTTCACGATCACCACGGAAACAACCGGACGGCTCGGCTTTTGGACCAGATCAAGGAGCAAGGTTTCCGTTACGCTACTCGCTCCGGGTGTACTATCTCTATCGTGGACATTCGTATTCCCCCGGAAAAACCGCCCATTTTGCAGCGAGCAGATGAGAGGGTGCAGGCCCTCGACGAATGGCTCGCTCGGGGCTTTATCACCGAGGATGAGAAGTACATCGGACTCAAAACCATCTGGTCCGAGGCGACGAATGCTGTGGAGAAGGCCATGATGAGGCATCTCGACCGCTTGAATTCGGTTTTCATGATGGCCACTTCCGGTGCTCGTGGTAACCCCGCCCAGGTGAAACAGATCGGTGGGATGCGAGGCTTGATGGCTGACCCTACCGGACGTATCATCCCGCTCCCAGTGCGCGCGAACCTTCGCGAAGGTTTGACCGTATTGGAGTACTTCATCTCCACTCACGGTGCACGAAAGGGCTTGGCCGACACGGCGCTGCGTACGGCCGACTCAGGGTATCTGACCCGCCGACTCATCGACGTCTCTCAGGATGTGATCATTCGCATCGATGACTGCGAAGAAGAGTTCGGTGAGTGCACCCCGACCTCGGTTCAGGTCGCCACCACCGGAGACGACATCAAAGTCCCTCTGTGGGAACGGTTGGCCGGAAGGATCGCGGGCGAGGATATCAAGTATGAGGATAGCGCCGGCAAGGCGAAGGTCATCGAACGGGGACAAATGATCACCGAAGAGATGGCCATTGAAGCCGGCACCTATCTAATGAGGGATATCGACATCGATGCTCCTAATCCGATTTGGCCGAAAGTCAAGGTTCGATCGCCGTTAGGATGTCGAGCCATGCACGGGCTCTGCGCCAAGTGCTACGGTAAGAACTTGGCTACCGGTCATCTGGTAGAGATGGGTGAAACCGTCGGGATCATCGCCGCTCAATCCATTGGTGAGCCTGGCACTCAGTTGACTCTGCGAACCTTCCATACCGGTGGTGTGGCCGTTGAGGATATTATCCAGGGTCTACCGCGAATCGAAGAGCTTTTTGAAGCTCGTAAGCCAAAGGGGCACGCGGTCCTTTCCGAGATGGCTGGTATCGTGTCTCTTGACGAAGACAAGGGGCTCCGTTTGGTCAGCGTAACCTCGCCATCCGGTGAGCAGGTGAGCTACGGGGTGCCGTTCTCGGCCAGGCTTTCGGTCCGCGACGGGGACGCTGTTGAAGTCGGGACTCAGCTGGTGGAAGGCTTCCTCAACCCACACGACATTCTGAGACTGCTGGGTGTGTCCGAATGCCAGCGATACATCGTGGACCAAGTTCAGCAAGTCTATCGGGACCAGGGTGTGGACATCAATGACCGTCACGTCGAGGTTATCGTCCGCCAGATGCTCAAGAAGGTGCGCATTGAGACCGGCGGGGACACCGATATGCTCCCGGGCTCTCTTCAAGACTTGCTGATCTTTCAATCGGAGAACCAGCGCGTGGTGGAAGAAGGCGGTGAGCCGGCGGAAGCCAAGCGTGTGCTCTTGGGCGTTACTAAGGCATCATTAGCCACCGAGTCCTTCCTCTCGGCGGCCTCCTTCCAGGAGACCACCAGAGTTCTGACCGATGCCGCAATCAAGGGCAAACGAGATGAGCTGCGAGGTCTGAAGGAGAATGTCATCATCGGTAAACTGATTCCGGCTGGAACCGGCATGACCGAGTATCGAGAGATCGAGATCGAGATCCCTCGAGACGCCAAAGCCTCGGCTCCGAGTTCAACTCCGGAAGACATTCTGGCAGCAGAACTAGGTGCGGCTCTCGGCGAGCGCTAAGGATCTGGTCCGAAATAACTTCCCGGTTTGGGCCGCCGATGCATCCCCCCTGGCAGCGTTGGTTCTCACTTAAGTAT
>JBJHCR010000347.1:4633-6463 GCA_050486105.1 Vulcanimicrobiota bacterium | reverse complement strand
AGTCAGAGCTTCGAGAATTCTTTTGCTGCCTGATGGTTCACCCCCAGAGCGCTCATTCAAAGGTTCCCTTTCTAAGATGGTTTGACGAGGAATCCAGCACAGTGACCCCGCAGGGGGCACAACTCCACACGAAGATCCTAAGATTCGCCGCACTGCGGGACCGGGGGGTCTTAGCCCTAAGCGCTCACCAGTCTGAGTCGGAACCCTTCCTGTCGGGCTTGTTCAGACTGCACGAACTCGCTTACGTTTTTGATATCGAGGCATTTTTCCATCTCGAAGCTGAACTGAATCAAGTTCCTTCCGGTGCCCTAGAGACGGTGCTTTGGAAAGCGGCGAAGTTCATCTCGACCGGGTTCCAGTTGCAAAAGGGGCTGCGGAAGACGGCCCAGCAACATGCATCAACCCTTCTAGAGCAGGCACGATTAGCCGAGGATCCTGAAGGTCAAAGCTGGGCTCGAGCGCTCTTGATCTTGAGTGGGTCGGAGAGCCATCCTGAAGTTGCTTCCGCCACGCAGCAGGCGTTGATTCATCAGGGGATTTGGAACTCAACTGAGTTGGGCTTGAGCAGTCTCCTGCGCGGACATTTGAGTCAAGCTTCCGCTCATTTGGACCACGCCTTCAAGCGAGCTCAAGAAGACAAGTTGGCCTTTTTCGGAGTAACCGCTTGCAGCTATTTGATAACCACTTTGAGGTTGCGGCTCGGCCTTGTTCCTCTGGAGAATCCAAGCGCACGTCGAATCCTTCAAGAACAGCTAAATGCGGCCCTCGAGATCGCATCCGTTTGGGAAGTCCGCTTCCCCCCGATGAGCTGTCACCTGAACCGGGAGCGAGGCTGGATCGCCTTTCTTAACGGGCGTCCCGAGGAGGCTCAAGAGCGGCTCGAGGTTTCCTTGGCTCAAGCTAAAAAACTCGAGCTTCCCCACGAAGAATCTTGGACCCTCTACAGCTTTGGCTCGATGGGGCGTATTCAAGGTTGGCAAGGGGCCGAACAAATCTTTATTCAGAGCCAACAAACGATTGCCGAGCAGGGTTACTTTTGTCCGGAGCCGACAGTCGGGCTAGAGACTCTAGAAATCTTGACAGTATATCAGATGGAGAGCTCACTGAACTGGGGTTCCAAGCTGCTTGAAGAGTCAGACCTGGAAAGGCTTGAAGAGACACTTTTGGCGGCGGCAAAGGATCTCATCCCCGCTGAGACCTACACAGTGTTGGACTCGAGCGCGGAGCTCATGCGGGGTGAAAGTCCCGCCTGTTTAGACCAGCAGTTGCTCAGACAGGTGTTCGATTCTGGCCAACCTTTGCTCTTTTCCGTCCTCCAGGGAGCGAAGGAATTCGTGCTCGAACCGATCACGGCGGTTCTTGCAGTCCGTTGCGGGCAGGAGCGCGCCATTTGGATTAGTAGCTCCAGAGCTTTACAGCCTTTTCCGGCGAGTGCATCCTTGATCTTGGAGGGACTTTCCAAGTTTTTTGACGCTTCGTTCTCCCGCATTATCAAGGTCAGGCAATTAGAGGTTCTTAGGCGCGATGCCCAGATCGACCAGCAAAGTTTCGAAAATCTCTTCCAGAAATCCGGTGTACCTTTAGCTTTGACAGATGCGAATAGGCAGATTCGGGTGGTGAACGAGGCCTTTCGGAAGCGCTTTCAAGGTCGAGTTCCCAAGAGTTTTGAGGAAATTCTCCATCTTGAAGACCGAGTTTTCTCGAACTTCAGGCGAGGAGAATCGACCACTCGACAGGTTCGCTATTTCGACGGAAGCAGTGCACGTTGGGGTCTTCTGTCCCAGGTAGCTCTGTCGAACTCGGAGATACTTTTTGGACTCACCGATCGCT
>JBJHCR010000347.1:0-4623 GCA_050486105.1 Vulcanimicrobiota bacterium | reverse complement strand
CCGATCGCTCCTTGGAGCTTTTCGACCAGGTCTTTGAACTCTTTGAACAGGAGCGCCATTTTGTTGCCTGTGAACTCCACGACGCCGTTTCGGCTCCGTTGGCGGCCCTGTATTTTGCTTGGCTTTCACGAGAGCCTACGGAAAGCGACCGCGAGCAACTCGAAGACATACTGGCACGAGCCCTCAACCTGAACCTCCTGCCCTCTTTTTGGGTGGCAGGCGGAAACATCGAAAAGCTGGTGGATCAGTGGCGAAGACGCTGTGAGGCTTCCTCTTTGGAGTTCGTCTGTCTTGAAGTGGTGGCTACCTTTTCCCCTTTGCAGACAGCCACTCTGGAGCGGGTCGTTGGAGAAGCATTGACGAACGTTCTTCGCCACGCCCAGGCTTCTCGAGTAGTGCTCAAATTTTGGGACCAAGCGACGGAGTTTGGAGTGGAAGTGACCGACGACGGCCGCGGATTTGAGCAGGAGTCGGCCGGACAACGCTTCGGACTCTCCACAATGCGGAGTCGAGCTGAGCGAGCCGGGGCTAGGTTGGAGGTCGAGACGGCCCTTGGTAAAGGTACTCGGATAAGGTTAATTTTTCCTCGCGTCGACGGTTTGCAAACAGGTTAGTGCAGGAGTCCGTGAGGGATCCGTAAACAGACCGGGCATGGAACTAGACTTGGTACTTCTCTCTCGTTTGCAGTTCGCAATGTCAATCATGTTCCATTACATTTTCCCTCCCTTGACTATTGGGCTAGGAATCCTGATGGTCATAGTAGAGGGCCTGTGGCTGAAGACCGGCAATCCCGTGTACGAGAAGATCGCCTACTTCTGGACCCGACTTTTCGCCGTCAATTTTGCTCTTGGCGTTGCTACCGGGATCGTCATGGAGTTTGAATTCGGAACCAATTGGGCCACTTACTCTCGTTTTGTCGGCGATGTCTTTGGGTCCGCTCTGGCAGCCGAGGGAATTTTTGCCTTTTTTCTAGAGTCGGGCTTCCTCGGAGTGGTGATCTTCGGGTGGAATAAGGTATCGCCGAGGTTTCACTTCTTTTCGACATGCATGGTGGCTCTCGGTGGTTTTTTTAGCTCGGTTTGGATCGTCATCGCAAATAGCTGGATGCAGACGCCGAGCGGCTATCGCCTGGTCACGGAAGATGGCCGAACTCGGGCCGAAATCACCGACTTCTGGGCCATGGTGTTCAATCCCTCGGCCCCTGACCGGCTGGTGCACGTCTGGCTGGGATGCTTTATTCTTGGCGCCTTCTTCGTGCTGTCCATAGCCTCTTGGTATCGACTCAAGGGTCGCTTTGTGGATGAGGCCAATGCCATGATAAAGATCGCTCTCCCATTTGCCGTCTTGAGCTCAAGCTTGATGATGGTCTCGGCCCACTCTAACGGCCGAATGGTGGCCAATCTGCAACCGGCAAAAATGGCCGCCTTTGAGTCCCATTTCGAGACGGGAACAGGTCCGACAGGGATGGTCCTTTTCGGCATTCCCGATCCCAAAACGGAGACGGTGCACCTCCAAATCAAGGTCCCGTATCTGCTGTCTTTTTTGGTGCACGGAGACTTGAAAACTCCGGTGACCGGCCTTGACAAGTTCGAGAAAGAGGATCGGCCTCCCATCCTGATACCGTTCTTCAGCTATCGAATCATGATCGCCTCTGGGGTGTTTTTCTTGGTGCTGTCGTGGGTTGCCTGGCTGGTGCTGTACCTGAAGAAAGATCTCGCCTATTCCCCGTGGCTGCTGCGGGCCCTCGTTTTTTCTATCATCCCGGCCTATGCTGCCAACCAGGCAGGCTGGGTTGCTGCAGAAGTTGGGCGGCAACCTTGGATTGTTTATGGTCTGCTGAGGACCAAGGATGGGGTTTCGAAATCGGTTCCCGCGGAACACGTCTTAGTTTCTATGATCTGCTTTGGTATCATTTATGGTCTCTTGTTCGTGGTCTGGGTCTACGTCATGAACGAAAAGATTCAGCACGGACCATTCTTGCCGGTCTCCTCTAAACACCATCCCGACTATGTTCCTCCCGACGCCTCGGAACTGACTAAGATCGCCGACAGTGCCGCGGCCAAGATCGATCCTGAGGTCAACACTTTGGGAAGGTCCGACGATGGAACTTGAGATTTTCTGGTTCATACTGATCGGTGTCTTGCTGGCGGGTTATGCTTTCTTGGACGGGTTTGACCTGGGGGTTGGAATCCTGTTTTATACCGCTCGAACTAGCGAGGAACGCCGCATCTACATGAATTCCATCGGGCCTATTTGGGACGGCAATGAAGTTTGGTTAGTGACCTTCGGTGGGGCTCTTTTTGCCGCCTTTCCGGAGGTCTACGCCACCGCCTTTTCGGCCTTTTATATTCCGTTCAAGTTGCTGCTCTTGGCTTTGATTTTTCGAGCCGTCTCTCTGGAGTTCAGGAGCAAGGTTTCCCATCCAAAATGGACGAGATTTTGGGACTTCGCCTTCTTTTCCAGCTGTTTGGCGGCTTCATTTCTGTTCGGCTTGGCGGTGGGCAACTCCATGGTGGGGCTACCAATCGGTGCGGATCGGGAGTATCAAGGTAACCTAGGACACCTTTTGAGTTTGTACCCTATCCTAGTGGGTTTGTTGGTGGTTACGGTGTTTGCCCTTCACGGCAGCGTCTACTTATTTCTCAAGACTGAGGGAGAATTGCAAAGTCGGCTCCGTCCAGTCATGTGGGTGTGCTTTTGGGCGTTCTTGCTGATGTATCTCGTCTGCACTGCCACAACTTTCGCCACTGTCCCTCACGCCGTAGAACCTCTCAGCAAACCCGGACTGAGTTGGGTGGCAGCCCTGATTAGTATTCTGGGTCTGTTGAACGTCCCCCGTTGCCTCAAGCACGGCAGGGAGGGACAGGCTTTCTTGTCATCGGGAGCGGTGATCATTTCTCTCACGGCTCTGTTTGGAGCAACTCTTTTCCCCAATATGCTGGTATCCAGCCTGGACCCAGCCTTCAACCTCACCATCTACAACTCCGCGTCTTCGCAGTCCACCCTAAGGCTCATGCAGATAATCGCCTTCTTGGGCTTGCCTTTTGTGCTCTCCTATTCAGCCGTGGTCTATTGGATATTTCGAGGTAAAGTCCAACTCGACGAATCGAGTTACTAGAAGTCAGGGTCGAACACTTGGTGGAGGTGTCCGCTTGGAACCCCAGCTCTCGAATCGAAACATTTTTCAAGGTATTGAGATATAATGATCCTTGAAAGCGAAGATCGCCTGTGAATGCTAAAATAGATTCAGAGACTAATTGCCCTATGGTTCTCCTGGTGGAGGACGAGCCGACCGTCGCCTTGGCGGTTAGGCGTGTCTTGGAGAAGCTCGGCTGTTCGGTTCAGTCGGTGGCTTCCGCTCACGAGAGTCTCTGCCTCTTGGATCAGGAACAGCATTTCGACCTGTTGGTACTCGATTACTGTTTGCAAGACAGCTTGTGCTGGCCTATCTTGGAGCGGACGCAAACCCTACTTCAACCAATTCCGGTCATCATTCTAACCGGTGCCGGCGACGAAACCATCGCTGGTGAAGCTCTGCGTCGAGGAGCCGCCGACTATCTCACAAAACGCGGAGACTACATCTTTGAACTTCCCAGATCGGTGGAAAGAGTGCTCGAGTATTCTCGAGTCAAAAGAGAGGTTCAGCGCCTGGCCGGAGTGGTTAAGCAGACAAAGGATTTGGTTCTAGTCACCGATTCAACCGGAACGATCGAGTATGTGAATCCCGCGTTCGAGGCGGTGCACCAGGTGCAACTTTCCGAAATCAAGGGTCGTTCCGTGGCACTTTTCCCCTGGCCAACGTCCCGGGAACAGCGCTATTCGGAGTTATGGCGGAGCTTGGCGGAAGGCCGCCCTTGGTCTGGCCGACTGACCCAAGAGGGACCTTGCGGCGAGATACTTCACCTCGATAGCAAGGTTGATCCGATCTGTGATCAGTGCGGTCGAGTCACCTCCATGGTCCTGTTTCAGCGAGACGTCAGCCGACAAGTTCAACTTGAGCAACACTTGATGCAGGCTCAGAAGCTGGAAGCCATCAGGCGACTGGCAGGCGGAATAGCGCACGATTTCAACAACCTTCTGACGGTCATCACCGGTTCGACGACCTTCCTCCAAGGAGAACTCCGAGGTCAAGAACACTTGCACAGTGATCTCGAAGAGATTTTCCGGGCCTCAGAGTTGGCTACGGCTCTCACCCGGCAGCTGTTGTCGTTCGCACGACTTCAAGTTTTTAGGCCTAGAATTCTGTCCCTGAATGACCATTTGTTGGGGATAAAGCCAAGGCTCAGGAACCTACTCAAAGAGAATATCCAACTCGAGTTCGACTTGAACCCGAAGCTGGGATGCGTGGAGGCGGACCCCTTTTTGCTCGAGCAAGCTTTGTTCAATGTAGTGATAAACTCCATTGAGGCCATGCTCGAGGGTGGCACGATCACCGTCCGAACTCGGCGAAACTCCGTCTCTGAGACTCATTCTGAGCTTGAACCAGGGTTCTATTCGACGATAGAGGTTGAAGATTCGGGTCCGGGTATTCTCCCTGAACATCTAGCCCAGATTTTTGACCCTTTTTTTACCACCAAGGCTGAGAGCCAGGGTACCGGTCTTGGCCTCTCCTCAGTCTATGGT
>JBJHCR010000346.1:5515-6469 GCA_050486105.1 Vulcanimicrobiota bacterium | reverse complement strand
GCGGGGAGCGGCGGCTCGGTCTCTTCCAGCCAGGCCAGGGATGACCCAAGGTATTGACTAGAAGTCCGTCTGGGTTCGGCCGCTTCCGGAGGCTGCTCTCTGGTTTTGGCCGAGCAACCCGTGCTTAGGACTGTGGTGAGGGCAGCGCAGACCACCAGGATCCTCCAAATCTTGAGGGGGCTGGTACGGCGTTGGCAAGCCGCTAGGGAGATTGAGAGCGCGGACCTGATAGTCCGAGCCTTGGGCCTCGAATAACGCAATCGCATACCCAAGCCTTCCCTAAAGATGAATTTCCTCCCTGGAACGCGAACACCCCTTTTGGCCTGATTCGGTCAGATCTGCCGACGAGATCGGTTCGGGTGAGTACGGGATGAGGGTTTCACCATTCACATATTATTTGGGGTGCTGGGCAGTCTGTTGGCGCTATCTCTGGGAGTTTTCTGGGGAAAGCAGGCTGAGAGGCAGCGGCACGAAGCTTTAGGAAAAGGGACGGAAGAGCTTCTCGAAAAAGCGCGCATCGAAGCCGAAGCCAATCGCGATCGGAGGCTTCTCGAAGCCGAGCGTGAAGCTGCTGACATCCGGCGCAAGGCAGAGGAGTCTTGCGACGAGAGGGAGCGTTCGTTGCGGGGGCAACGAGAGGACCTCGAGCGTGAGCGCCGCGAACTGCAGGCTCGAGAAGAGCTGGTGCGCAAACGAGAAGAACGGGCTGACGCCCTCTTGGACAAGAGGGAGCAGGCCATGGCCTGCTTGGAAGAGCAGCTGGTTTCCATCGCAGGACTAGGTCGGGAAGAGGCGGTGGCGCAGCTCTTTGAGCGGGTCGAGCGCGAAAACGAGTCCGTCTTGGCCCGGCGAATACGGGATGGCGAAAAATCGGCAAAGGAAGAAGCCGACAGAATCGCTCGCCGGATCATAACCACCGCCATTCAGCGTTGGGCTGCCGAGCAAGTCTCGGAG
>JBJHCR010000346.1:0-5505 GCA_050486105.1 Vulcanimicrobiota bacterium | reverse complement strand
GTCGCGAGGGGCGCAACATACGTATTCTCGAGAGTTTGACCGGGGTCGAGTTCATCATCGACGATACCCCGGAGGCGGTGGTGCTCTCTTGTTTCGACCCTGTTCGAAGAGAAGTCGCCCGCCTGGCCCTGGAAAAGCTGGTTTCGGACGGTCGAATCCATCCGGCTCGGATCGAAGAGATGGTGGACAAAGCGAAACTCGAAATTGAAGATCGCATCATCGCTGAGGGTGAAGAGGCTCTTCGGACCGTGGGCATAGGTGATCTCCATCCGGAACTGGTCCGATTTTTGGGTCGTCTGTCGTTCCGCAGCTCTTACGGACAAAACGTCCTCTCCCATTCTATCGAAGTGGCCTTCCTGGCTGCCCAGATGGCCGCAGAGATCGGAGCTGATGTGGAGATCGCCAAGCGAGCCGGACTTCTGCACGACATCGGAAAAGTTGCCGTGGAGGCGACCGATGGTCCTCTGGCCGTGGGTCCCCACGCCCTGGTTGGGGGGCGACTGTGCCGCAAGTTTGGCGAATCCGAGGAAGTCGCTCACGCGGTGGAGGCTCACCACGAAGATGTGGAGCAAAGCACCGTTGAAGCCATGCTGATTCAAGCGGCAGACGCCATCTCGGCTGCGCGTCCGGGAGCTCGAAGGGCCCGGGAGCAGACCTATATCAATCGCCTGGAGAATCTGGAAACCATCGCCGAACGATTCGAAGGGGTAGAGCAAGTCTATGCCGTTTCAGCGGGACGAGAAGTCAGGGTTCTGGTTCGACCTGAGGAGATCGACGACAAAGGCGCCATTGTCTTGGCTCGAAAGATTGCCACCCAAATCGAAGAAGAAGTGCGTTTTCCTGGTTCGATTCGGGTCACCGTTATTCGAGAAACGCGTGCTTTCGATGTTGCACGTTAAACGTCAAGAGTACGGTTTGGGTGCGGGGAGGCGGAGCTCGGAGGACTTCGAGTCCCCATGAGCACTCAGGCGGCCGACGCCTCAGCGGGGGTAGCTTTTTTGACCTCTCTCTTGCTTCGTTTTCCCGCCATCGGGTCCGCCTCTCTCGGTCCGAAGCCCGGGGAGGTCCGATTGGAGTTTTATCTCGAGCAGGAGATAGACCCTCAACGCTTCCAGCAGTTCGTTGAGAAGTTCAGACTTTCTTGGGATCTCTTTTTCGAACTCCTGAGAATCCAACCCGGAGAGCGTCGATTTAGCAGAGTTGTCGACTATCCAGGAGAGCTTCCCGAGCAGGAGGCCGACGTCGAGATCGTTCGTGTGGTGCGCGATCTTGAAACTTTCACCTTCGAAGAGTTGTCCATGGTTGTGGGACTGATCAAGGAGCGCTTCGTGGGAGTCCTCATCGAGGCTGATGCCATCGAGTCCCCGGAGTTAGGATATCAGGAGCGAGTCTTGCGACAGAGCCTCGATAAGATTCGCAACAGCCCCGGCTCTCAGGGAGCCTTGACCGGCTTTCGGGATGACCTCAGAGTATTGGTTTACTCAGGAGATGACCCTAGCAAAGAGCCCTCGATTGGGTCAGGCAGACTTGGAGAGGAAGCCCGATGAAGGGAGCTTCGCCGTATGCCCGTTGAATTTCATTGCCATTCCACCGCCAGCGACGGGGCCTTGACTCCTACTGAGTTGATCGAGAGGGCGCTGGCCCTAGGTCTGACCGCTCTGGCTCTGACGGACCACGATACCGTGGATGGCCTAGAGGAAGCTTTTCAGGCCGCCAAGGAAACGTCCTTGAGGGTCATCTCCGGCGTAGAACTGTCCTGTGTTTTCGAGGGGCACGAGATCCATCTGTTGGGTTATTTTTTTGAGCACCGCGATCCAACTTTGCTGGAACTGCTGGAGGAGCTCAAGGTGGAGCGGCGCAACAGGGCTCAGCGCATGGTGGAGAAGCTGAACGCCGCAGGGATCGCTTTAAGCTACGAAGAGGTCGAGGCCGAATCGCCCGGCTTGGTGCTCGGTCGACCACACGTTGCCAAGGCTTTGGTCAAGCGGGGTGTGGTGGATAGCGTCAACGAGGCCTTCCAAAGGTTTATCGGTCTGCACGGGCCGGCTTATGTAGGCCGGTCCTTACTGTCCTTGCCGGCTGGGATCGAGGCTATCCGACGCTCTGGGGGATGTTCGGTCTTGGCCCACCCCGGTCTTCTCAAGGATTGGGCTTTGGTGGAGCGGATTCTCAAGCTTGAGATCGATGGGGTCGAATATTGGCATCCCAGTCACTCCAAACAAGCTCGGAAAAGAGCGAAAAAACTTGGAGGCAAGTACAATAAGGTGTTGACCGGGGGATCGGATTTTCATCGCCCCATGGGTGAATCTGTGGAGCTCGGGACGGCGCCGGTTACCGAGAAGGTGGTTGCGAGATTGTTTCGAGCAGCAGGGGGAGGACTGGGTGACCGATAGGAAGGACTTCGCTCAAAATTGCCTCGATCTTAGGGATCGAGGATACCGTTTTGTGGGACTGCAGACTAACGGCGGGGCGGTCTCTTACTTCTTCGAGCAAGAGGGTCAGATCGTTCATTTGGAGCAGCAGATCGAAGAAGGCACCGTGCGGTCTATCGTGCCACTGTTCGCTCTGGCAGACTTTGCTGAGCGGCAATTGTATCGAGACATGCAGATTAAAGCTCTTGGGAATATCAATCTTTTGCCGAGGGAGAGCTGAACTTTGAGTAGACTTTCGAAATTTCTGGTTTTTCCAGCCTTTCTAACTCTCTTGTTGTACGGTCTAGACCCGGCCGGGGCCCAGTCGGTGAATGCCAAGAATCTTCTCAAGATCGGTCGTTCCCACGCTGAGCAGAAGGACTGGATCAAAGCCAAAGAGTACGCTGATTTAGCCCTGGCTGAAGAGCCGGGCTACCTCGATGCCCTTTATTTGAGAGCCTTCGCCCATCGGCAGACCGAGGAGTACGAGAAGGCCGAAGCGGATTTCCGAGAGGTCCTTCGTCTCGACCCTCAGTATCTCCCGACCTATGGAGCCTTAGGAGAGATGCTGCTCAAAATGGGAGAAACAGAGAAGGCCGACAAGGTGTTCGCAGAGCTCTCGGACCAGCCCGGTGGTTCCCAATGGGCCTCGTACTATCGGGGAGTGGTGGCCTACACTACAGGAGACCTCGACAAGGCTGAATCGTTTTGGAAAGAGACTCTGGACCGGGACACCCTTTTCACCCAAGCTGTTCATAACCTGGGGGCTCTCAATTTGGCCCGGGGGTCTTATCCTCAAGCCTTGAACTACTTTCGGGATGCCGTGGAGCAGAAGCCTGAGCAGGCCCGCTACCGTTTCCACTTGGCCTACGCCCTGGAGAAGACAGGGCAGCTCGAAGCCGCCCAGCAGGCGCTTCGGGTTCTCCTCAACGAGCACGCCGAGGACCAACGCTATTGGTTGTTGGCCCGAGGATATGACCAACTGTTGCGTCAGCAGTTCGAGCCGGCTGGGAAGGTACTCAAGACCCTCTCCGAAGATTATCCTGAAGGTCTCGATATCTGGCTCCTTAAGGCCAGAGTCCACCTCGCTCAAGGTCAGCATCTGGAGGCTCGAGAAGCCCTTTTGACGGCCCGGGAGATCGATTCTAGTTTCTCCGAAGTTGATGAACTATGGGGACGCCTGCCAGTCGAGTTCCAAGCCGACGACTTGCCCGAAGAATCTCAAGGGGATGTGGAGGACTCGCAGCCCCTGGAGGTCGACGCGGATGAGCAGGATATTGAGGCTGGAGAAGAGTTGCCCTCCGAAGATACCGAGGTCCCTGGAGACTCAAGGTGAACGAGGACGACGAGGGTCTATTAGATCTGGCGCAGAGCAAGAAGACGATTCTCGAAGCCTTTTTTGAGTTGGCCTGGGCGGACGGCGAGTTGAGTTCGGTCGACGTGGATTTCCTCTGTTCCATGGCCGAAGACCTCGAATTCAATTTGGGAGAGCGACTGGCTCTTTTGGTTCAGGGTTTGGTGGAACCCCCCACCGCCAGCGTCAAAAATTTGGCAAGCATCGACCTCGATGAAATGGAGAAGTATCAGGTTGTCGAGCGCATGGTGGCTCTGTGCTTGCGCAAAGAGCACATTTCTCCCCAAAGAGGTCAAATGTTGGGACAATTGGCTCTTCAGTTGGGGATTCGAGCGCAAGAACTTGAAGAGATGAGGCGCAGAGTATGTTAGGGTTTCTGAAGCCTCGAGGGGAACTGGTGGAACTCAAGAGTCGACAGGTTGTGTTTCTCTCTGAAAAGAAGTTGCAACCCCGCCAGCAAATGGAGATCAAGCTTAGTCTCCCGGCACCTTCTCAAGAAACCCTTGACCTGGCCGTTAAGGTTTTGAATCTGAGGCCAGGCCCCGATGGCCGATTCGTGGTGGTGGCCATCATTGAAAGTCTTGAGCTTTTCGAAGACCGAAGAGGACGCCCTGTCCGGGAGTTTCCCAGAGAACCGCTCAGAGTGACCCTGAAGTCCCAAGCTCTGCCCGGCTATCGCACGGTGACCGAAGACCTCAGCTCTGGAGGTTTTCGAGCCGATCTTGCCGCCGAACTTTCGGTGGGAGACATCCTGCCTCTGACTTTCGAGTTCGACGAACCTCGAGAATGGTCCTTAGCTATTCAAGCCAAGGTGGAATGGGTCCGCAACCACGGCGGGCTCAAGTACCAGACGGGATTTTCCTTCCCCGACAACCAGGCCACCGCACCCGCCTTAGAAAAACTCAACTTCTGGCTAGAACATCGGGGAAAAAGAGAGTTGGGGAGGCTGTTCAAGAAAACAGATTTCCTCTCCCAAGATCCGCATCAGGACCAACACACTTCCCAGGCGAAGGCTGCTCCCCCTGAACCTGCCGAGCCTCCGAGAGCGCTGCAGATCGCCGTTGGTTCTTCTCCAGGGAAAGGGGTTAGGATCCCGTTTGAGGGGGTGCTTCGAGGTTGGGCTTGGGAGCAGTACGACGAGGCGGTGGTCTTGGTGATCGAGGACGTCCGGGGGGTGGACCACTGGCTCGAATTTCCGGACACCAGAGGTTTTCACGCTCGCTGTCGGAGCCGCAAGGTCCATCTGCAAGGCCTGGTAATCCTGAAAAAGTCGCCAATGATCGAGGCCTACAGTCGAAGTCTTTCCTTGGAAAAGCTCATTCACGTCCAGTTTCTCGACGACCATGCCCGGGTCTGTATCGACCTGGTAGCCAGCGGTGCCCGGGTGGCGACCAGGTAGGCGCTGACGTTTTGGACGGCGAGAGCAAAGAGGCTCCTCAGCTTTTCAAGTTTGCCGCCTTCGATCCTGAGCGATGCACCAGAGTAGAGGGAGTGTGGTGGTCGACATCAACTCTGAACACCAGATTCTGGCTGGAGAATAGAGGCTTCACCGAGATCGAAGTGCAGCCTGCTCCCGGGGCATTGTCCGACCTTAAGGTCGATGGAGTCGCACTGGCCTTGTTTTTTAGACAAATGGCCGTCATGTTTCGCAGCGGAGTGCCTCTTCCTGCGGCCAGTCGTCTTTCTGCCTATGGTTCTGACCGAAGGATGGTCGGGGTTTGCTTCATGCTCGAAGATCGG
>JBJHCR010000345.1:0-6504 GCA_050486105.1 Vulcanimicrobiota bacterium | reverse complement strand
ATCATCGCTCCTTTTTGCAGGATCAGCTCGAAGTCTTGTGCCGCAAGCAGCGCCGTGATGGAACCGAGTTCTGCTTGCTCTTTCTCGAACTCCAGGGCGAGGAACAGCGCATCGGAAGGGGCACCAGCCATATCGCGGCCACGGTGAGAGGTGCGGATCTCTTTGGACGTTGGGAAGGGGACATCTTTGCCATCCTCTTGCCAGCCAGCCAACCGGAACACGCCATTGAGTTGGCCTCTCGATGCCGAGCCCTACTAGAAAAAGAAGAACTCGTTGCTCGAGCGGCCTTGGTATGTTCAGGCTCCGTGCCTTTGGAACCCGACGGTTTGGTGGAAGCCGCGCTGAACACTTTGGATCAGGGCTGGCAAGAGGAGCAACCATTTCTCTGGTGGTGGGATGGAAAATCAAACACTGCCCTTCCGGGAACCGAAACCGATGGCGGGCAAGGTTTAGCGCCACCTTCATCCGAACGACCGAGGCCATGACCCCGGAACGACAGCGTGAGTCCCAACAAGAAATAGAAGCCCAAGAGTTGTTCGTTCGACTCTTAGAGCGCGACCATAGTGACAGTAGGCAGCAACTGCAAGAACTAGAGCAAGTCTTAGCAGAGGAGCGCCTAACGGTAGGCGATCAGCCTCTGCCGCTGACCTTCTCTCCCATCGTTCTCAGTTCAGGAACCTGGAGCAGAGTCCGCTCCTCTCTGGACCGTTTGCAAAGGATCCTCAGCCGAGTCGAACCCATCCTCGAAAGCCCTCGCTGGCTAGACTGGCTCGGCATCGATCCGGCAGAGCAAGAATGGATCCGGCTAGACCATCAACTCAAGGCGGGCTCCGGTATTTGCCGGGTAGACGGCTTTCTTTCTGAATCGTTTGGAGTCGGACCCGGATATCAAATCGTGGAGCTCAATGTCGACTCTCCTGGAGGGGCCGCCTTCTTAGATCGCCTTTCCGACCGCCTCGAAGCTACCCCGATCTGGCAAGAGTTCTCCAAGAAGGTGCCCGGGGCTACCCCTCGATTCGGACCCGAATTGTATCGGCACTTGGAAAGCTGTTGGACCTCGTTCGTCTCGGAACATTCGGACCTACAGGTCGAACGTCAGAAACCCCGGATAGCGATCGTGGACTGGATCACCGTGAGCACCCATCGCGAGTTTGAATTGATCGCAGAAGGCTTGAAGGCCGTTGGGTTTGATGCGGTCGTCGCCGATCCTCGGGAGTTGGAGTTTCGAGGTGGTCGACTCCGCTGCTTCGACGGAAAAGTGATCGACCTCGTTTACCGCCGAGTGCTGGTGGAAGATCTTCTTCGTGACCCTTCAGGCTCGCGAGCCCTCATCGACGCCTGCCGAGCGGGAAAGGTCTGCCTAGTGAACAGCTTCGCTTCTAAGCCCTTGACCGTCAAGTCTCTCCTTGCCTTGGTCCACGATCCGGTCGCTGAAGAGCTCATTCTCCCTGGGGATCTCACTTTTCTGCGCAGCCTGATCCCCGTCACCTTAAGGCTCAATCGCGAATCGGTCTCGCGACTCCAGCGAGAGCAGGAGCGCTTCGTGCTCAAACCTGCCGATGGCTGGGGGGCCCAGGGACTCTACCTCGGCTGGAGGTGCACTGAGTCTGAGTGGAAGGAACATCTCAAACGGTGCCTTGCAGTGGGAGGCTATATCGCTCAAGCCCGGGTCCCGATTCCAAAACGCGCTTTGCCTACTTGGGCCGGCGATCGTTGGCAAGTTTTTGACTATCTTTTCGACCTTTCTCCCTACAGCCTGGGAGAGTCCACCATCCTACCGCATTCTCGGCTTTCTCCTTCGGAAATTCTCAACGTCAAACAAGGGGCCAGAATCTCTCCAGTTTGGGTCACCAGTGAGTGACCTATACTTGAGAGGAATCGAACGTCTCTTTGCCCAATCTGGCACAGCGAACAGTGAAAGGATCCTACCCCGGCTATGAATCGACTATCTACCCTCTTTCTGGCGAGCCTCTGCCTGATTTGCCTAACCCTACCTTCCGCAGCGTTCTTTGGCCCTCCGACGGCCAACTTTGTTGGTCGAGTCAACTTCATTGCCCCGACCAACTTCACCATCCTCACAGACAACAGCCAACTCGTTAGGGTCATGCTGACTCGCGACAAGGGACTTCCCCCGGAAGTGCAACTAGGAGTGGTCGTGGAAGTGAAGGCTGTGCAGGGCGACGACGGGCAATGGTACCTAGACGAGTTCAAGAAGATCAACTTGCAACCTACGCGCTGACCGCTTCATCGAGTCCCTGAGGCACGAATACTCTTCTTTGGCGACTCCTTGGGTGGCAGATTATGCTTGAGGCCGGTAAGGCTTACTTCCGGGAAGGAGCATTGCCTCAAGGCGTTTAAGCTCACCCATCCTATGAGCAGTTACCTTCAAAGAGCTTTTTTGGCCACCCTAGTTCCGTTCTTACTCGTCTCCACAGCAGCAGCGCAAACGGGCTTAACCATATCCTCGGAGATTCGTGGAGAGACCCTGGTTATCGACGTCGCGCCAGGAACCGATCACAAGGGCTCTTTGGCTGCCCCAAAATTGCGGATGAACCCCGAGCCAAGCTATTTGGAGATCTCCTTTCCTCAAAACAAGCTCCAAACTCCGGCAGGTTCGAAATCGATCGATCGAGGTTTGATTCAGAGAATTCAGGTGCTCCAAGACGGCGCCAACGGGGCGGCTGCAAGGGTTTTCGTCATGTCGAAACCTAAGGCCGACCTAGTCAAGACCGACCGAGGCTATCGGTACATCGTCCACCTCAACCAAATGGCGGGAGCAGCTCCTCAAGCGACCGCCAGCCCCACGAGCCAGCCGAGCAGTCGGACTGCAGCTCCCTCAAGCCAGACTAAGCCGGCCGAAACTCCGTCTCCACCTGTACAGGCTCAAGCGGAAGTTCCTTCGCCCGCGCCCCAACAAAACACTCCCGTGGCCCAACCTCAGCAAAGCCCCCCAGTGGCGGTGGCACCCTCCCAGCCCTCGACTGCAGTCGTCAGGGCGTCGTTGACTCCGGTGACCGTGGTCTTTCAGGACACGCCCCTTTCCGAAGCCTTGGAAAGATTGGCAAACTTGGTCGGCATTGAAGCACTCATAGACGGACAGCTCTCCGGCTCGGTGAACTTGTCACTCTCGGAGGTCCCACTTAAGGACGCCCTCGAACTCTTAGTGCAGCCCTATGGCGATCAAGTCGAATCCTCCCTAACGGATACGCTTTTGACGGTTTCCCGAGTGGTTTCTGTTCCCTCGGAAGAGAATCTGTCAACAATCAGCGGACCTCTAGTCCAAGAGTACTTTCCCTTCAAGACTAAAGATGCCCAAAAGATGATGGAGGCGGCCAGAAAAGCCATCCCCAATCTCTCCTACAAAGTTGACCCTCAGCTCAACATCATCATGGTCGAAGGAACCGCAGAAGAGATAGAGCGCCTCAATCAACTCTTGAAGGCAATGTCCCCAAAATAGATGACACTCGAACAGATCGAAGCGGCTATCGAAGCCGGTCACGAAGACCCTGAACTCTATTATAAACACGGGCTTCTGTTGGCCGAACAAGGAAACCCTGGCCGTGCCTGCAAAAGTTGGCGAAAGGTTCTCGAGCTCAGCCCTGAGCACACCCGAGCCCTATTGCTGCTCGGAACAGCCTATTCAAGCCTGGGGCGGTACCAGGAGGCTCAGGAGCATTATCGACAAGCTCTCCAACAGAGGCCGGAAGAGCCTAAGATCCTAAACGCCTTGGCTCTGGCTTGCACCAGGCTCAATCAGCTCGATGAGGCCGCCGAGCTCTGGCGCAAGGCCACGCAGGTGTCTCCGACTTCAGCCCAATTTCATTATAACCTGGGTAGCCTGGAAATGCGGCGAGGGCGGTTCGCTAGTGCTCGGGAGCACTTGGAGATGGTGCTCGAACTCGACCCTGGAGATGTTTATGCCCGAAACGCTCTAGGTCAACTCTACGCCAGAGAAGACTCCTATGATCGGGCCGAGGAAGAGTTTAGGGAAGCCCTCAAACGAGAACCCCTGGACCATTACGCTCATAACAATCTGGGCAAATTGATGGAGAGAACCGGCCGCATCGAGGAGGCTCTGCACCATTTCCAAGAAGCGCTCAAGGTCAGGCCCACGGACGCATACGCCCGCAACAACCTTGGTCGAATACAGGCCCAGATCGGACTCACCAATGACGCCGTCGTCTCCTTTCAAGCCATATTGGAAGCTCAACCCGACGATCCGGTGGCCCATCACAATCTAGGGAGAGTGAAGGCCCAGATCGGGCACTGGAGCGAGGCTGTAGAGCACTATCAGAATGCCTTGCGCCTGGTTCCTGATGACACCTACGCCTTGAACAACCTGGGGCGAGCCCTAATATCCCTAGGGGAATTCGAAGAAGCTGAAGAGCACTTTCGAGCTTCGCTGAGGCTTATCCCCGACGATCCGTTTGCTCTCAACAATTTGGCCATTTGCCTACTCAAACGAGGAAACGAGCAGGAGGCCGTCGAGCCTCTGAAGACCGTTTTAGAGCACTTCCCTGAGAACCTTTTGGCTCTCAACAACCTCGGATATGCTTACACCCTTCAAGGGGACCATTCGGGGGCGGGAGAGATCTTTGAAAAGGTCATTCAATTTTCTCCAGAAGACACCTATGCCCTCACCAACCTTGGCCTCTGTCAAAGTCGCTTGGGCCAGTTCGAGAAAGCCACCAAGACCTTTAAGGAAGTCCTCAAACGCGATCCGGAAGACCTTTTCGCAGCCAATCATCTAGCCCTGAGTCTCTTGAATCGAGGCTTGGCAGAGGAGGCCTTGGAATTGTTCGAAATGATCAGTTCCGAAGGACAAAGAGCAGTCGAAGATACTATCCAATTGGCCAATAATCGCGGACTTGCGCTGATTGCCCTAGAACGCTGGGAAGAAGCCTGCAGAGCCTTTGAGCAAGTCCTGGATCGTCATACTAGGTCATGATCCCGACGACTCTGATGCCATGTTCAATCTAGGTTTGTCCGCCGTGGAGAAGCAAAACTGGGCCGAGGCCAAGGACTATTTTCAGAATGCCTTGGAACTTGACCCCGAATTGCACACCATTCGCTATCATCTAGCCATCGTTGCAGCCCATCAGAATGATCCCAAAGTTGCCCTGGAGCATTTTGAACTTTTGGCCAACAGTGCTCAGAGTGACCTATACCCTGTAGAAACTTGGAGGGCCGAACTAGAAGAGGTTTTAGCCCCGAAGAAGAAAGAGGAGTCGGATTCCAGGGCTAAGAGTAAGGCGACCAGAAAGGGCAAGAAATCTTCCCGGAAAGTCCTTAAGAAGCCCCAGAAGAAGAGTTCATCTGAAACCGATGCGACGGAACCTAAGCCAGTGGAAAAGGCTGCTGAGACCCAGGCCAGTGCTCCGAAGAAGGGGCGAAGAAAGAAGCGGCTGGTTCTCAAGAAAACCAAAGGTCGCACGAAGTGAACTTGAAGCCTGAAGAGTCTTCAGGCTTTCACCTCCAATCCCTCACCCTGGAAAGGTTCCGATTGGACGGTGGGGCCATGTTCGGGGTGGTCCCCAAGGCTCTTTGGGAAAAGCAATGCCCTGCCGACCAGCAAAACCGCATTGCCATGGCTTGTCAGAGCCTCTTGCTGCGCAGGGATGATAGAGTCATTCTCATCGATGCAGGCCTCGGCTCAAAATGGACCTCAAAACAACGGGCACAGTACGCCATCGAGCCTTCTGCAGCAGACGCAGCCCTAAGCCAAGAGTCACTCCGGGACGCAGTCACCGATGTGGTGGTGACTCATTTGCACTTCGACCACGCTGGTGGTCTCACATATCGCGGTGAAGACGGAGAACTCCGCCCCTGTTTCCCCAACGCACGTCACTGGATTCAAGCTGAACACCTCGACTGGGCTCTGAGCCCGACGGAAAAAGATCGGGGCAGTTTTCCTTCCGAAAATATCGCCCCCCTGAAGGACAGGGATCTCTTTCACTTGGTCCGAGGGGAAGAAGAAATCTTTAGCGGCTTACAGGTCATGCCGCTCTACGGCCACACCAAGGCCATGCAAGCGGTGTTGATCCACGGACCTCGACCGCTATTTTTTCCTGCGGATCTCCTACCCATGAGAGCGCACCTCCACCTGCCCTACATCATGGCCTACGACATAGAACCGTTGACCACCCTGGCCGAAAAGAAGAGAGTCTTGGATCGGGCCTTCCGAGAAAACTGGCTCCTCTATCTTGAACACGAACCAGATGGAACTTTGGGAGCGGTGACGAGGTTTGACGGAAAGTACGCCTGGGGTACAGTCTGAACAGGTCGGGGGCTGCCCAGCGGGTTTACCAAGTCGGTCTGCGCAGGCCGAAGAAAGAATGTCATAGTGCTCAGCCGTCTCAAGAAAAACGCCGTATTTCGCTTTTTTTCGTCCCTGAAACTAGCCGTCATCTTGCTGATCGCCTTGGCCATCATTCTTGCCATAGCCACCTTTTATGAATCTCTGTACGACACCAAGACTGCTCAATATCTGGTCTACCGGAGTCC
>JBJHCR010000344.1:0-6518 GCA_050486105.1 Vulcanimicrobiota bacterium | reverse complement strand
CCAAGGCCCGCCACAACTCCCCGAACATCTGCTCCGGGAGCGTTCGACTATTACCAAATTCGCAAGCACGGCCGAAGTTGCCGGTGCCCGGAAGCAAGTAGACCATTGGTAGGCGCTCCTTCTCACGAGGTTGCTCCGATGAAGCCTGTGGTAGGTCAAGTTGGCCCCGAACCCGACCATGGCCGTCTAGAGTCGCAAGATCAAAAAATCGTGACTGAGCCGCCGCCGTGACGGTGAAGAGAAGGATAAAGACCCCAATTCTAACTAGGTGGCCTACACAAATTCGATTCAAGTTGTACTCCAGACCATCAGGATATTCCCTCAATTCGAGGACAGACGGCACCTTGCTCCTTTTCGACTCCGGCAGTAACTCCTGGCCCAGCTGTCCGCGAGCGGCCAATTTCCACTCGGCGCATCGAGGATTTTGCTTCAGTGGGTAAAACAGTTACTTACCAAAAACCGCATTCCACAAAGTCCTCTGGTTGATCGGTGCAGATTCGGACTCATGACCCCAAGACCCGGTCGCTCCACTGCGAGCTTCCGAGCTGAGTTCCACCCGATCGCGAACCTCTAACTTGGCTCCTTCGCTAGCATTCTTCGGCTCCTGCGGTAGTGATTGCACTCGCTTTTTTGAGATGGGAAACCCGGCGGGTCGAACATCTTCCGCCCGAAACATCTTACGCCCAAGTGTGGCCGCGCTGATGATTCAAAATTGTGTTGAAGTTCTCCATATCCTTAGTCGTCTCCGTTCGTGTTGTCTGATGAATTCATCATAAACGTCGATCTCAACCCAGTCCGTGACAGGTGTCACGCTTTGGCGACCATTGGAACCTGCTCCGCAGCCCCGACTCAAGTAGGGCTTTCACCTAACGAAAAGAGGCGGAGCGGTTCTAGAAGAGCCGAAAGATTCGGGATGGATGGGAGGTTCAACTTCGGCAACTCGAAGTGAGAAGCAGGGTCAAAATCCACACCTGGAAAGACGTTGGTGCGCACTGCTTCTCTTTTGGCCAACCGGCACCAAAACCGGCACCAAAATTCAAGCACAAGAATCTCCAGGAAGAAAAGTCCACCGCCGAACGAAGCCGAGAAACAAATCACCCCCCAAACAGGTTGACCTTTCCAGGGCGCCTGCTTATAATGGCGACGCGCGAAGGGGTGTAGCTCAGTTGGTAGAGCGCCGGTCTCCAAAACCGTAGGTCGCAGGTTCGAGTCCTGTCATCCCTGCCACAAGAAAGCCTACAGCAATGTAGGCTTTCTTCGCATCTAAGATGCCCTGCACCATCATTGAAGGTCGCAGGTGTCCTCGGCCGCAAGCGGCCTCCGGAACGCCTTACGGCTTGCGAGTCCTGTCATCCCTGCCACCCCCAAAGCCCGTAACCACGGGCTTTTTTTATGCCCAAACGCCTTCGGGTTTCGGTGTTCGATTTGGGCTTTGCAAGCCTCCGGGCGTTCCGAAGGCCCCACTGTGACCCCACTCATGTTCGAAAGGACCGCTCATGCCGCGGGGATTGAGATGGCTGGGAACTCCAACCCCCAAAAACCGAGCCCAACCACGCTCCATCGTGGTCCCGAAAAGCGTGATGGAAAGGCTCAAGGCTCATCAGGAAAGCCAGCTCCAAGACCAGGCCTGCTAGAACCGACCACAGCTCAGCCGTCCTCGCCCTAGACACCTACTCCCACGTCCTCCCCACCATGCAAAGAATGGCCTCCGACGAACTCGAGAACAGTCCCTTATCACAAAGGCAGCTTCTGCGTTAAACTAAACATATATGATTCGCTTCGCAAGAGAAGGCTATCTCCCGCCCGGAGATTATGAAATGACAGCTGAAGACATTAAGGCGTCCATTTTAGTTAATCATCCTGAACGTGACACTTGGGATGAAGAATGGCGTCGTGAGCTACTCGATCGCCTTATTTGCCTTGTTCGCGAGCTTTGGGAGGTCGGAATCACTGAGATCTACATTGACGGGTCTTTCGTGGAGGAGAAGGACCATCCCAATGATATTGACGGCTACTTCGAAGTTGAAGCCAAGTATTTCTACACCAAATCATTGGAGCGAGACCTGAATAAACTCAATCCGGATAAGATTTGGACTTGGACCAGAAGCGTCAAGGTTCCAGGACTTGGGAAACGTGTTCTACCGATGTGGGAGAGGTACAGAGTGGAGCTAGTCCCAGACTTTGCCGGCTCAAGGACCGGACTGCAGGACCGTCACGGTCGCGATATTGGTTTTCCTGAGGCATTTCGTAGATGCAGAAAGGGTCGGATCAAAAAAGGAATCATCAAGCTTGTCAAGGGAGGTGAGTCACAAGATGATACGCACTGAAGAGGAATACATCGCTGCTGTTGAGCGTGTTGAAGACGAAGCGATCGCGATCGAGAAGGAACGAGAAAGACTCCTCGGGTTAGGACTGTCGGAAGAACAGGCAGAATACGCACTACAGCCGGCTGCAACTTTTCGAGAACAGTATCTTGACGAGGTCGAAGAGTACGAGCGACTACGAAGAGGACAGCTCGACAACTCTTTAAACCTCATGGGCATTGGGCGTCGCCTTGTGCAAGCAAGGATCTATCGTAGAATGACCCAGCAAGAACTCGCTGAAAAGTTGGGCATTACTGCTCAGCAAGTCTCGAGGGATGAACGCAATGAATACCACAACGCAGGAATTGAAAGAATCAAGAAAGTCATGGAAGCACTCGGCCTCGAAATGACATCTCAGTTTCGGTTTAATGAGCAAGTCCCGGCCTAGAGAATTCCCGGGCCGGAGCAGCTTAATACCGGCAAGCTATAATCTAAACCCCGGCTCTCGATGCCCAAAAATCATGCAGAGTGTCTGGCGTCCTATCAATTGCACTTTACCGCGACAACAATCGTTTACCTCGCGAGAGCTGACGAGGAATTCGATTCCTAGACTTCATCCCTAAGCCATCCTCCAGCCCCATCGGTGCCGGAGGTGCCAGGCGGGTTGGCACCTGGTTCACATCCGGGGTGTCGACAACACTAACTCGGCCACAGCAAATAGGAGTCTGGAATGCTTTGCCGGAATTGCTAATATTGAGGGAAGCTCGAAGATTTCCTTAAGATCATCAACAGATTATCACCTTCGAGCTTTATCTCTTTCGAATGCTAAGGAGAATTCCGATGTCTCAAGCTCGGTATCAGTTTCGGCTGGTGATGTTTTTCGTTTGCCTCTTTTGTGCTGTGATCGCCAGCATCATATGGACGATGCAGTCAAGGAACCTATCCCGCGAAGGGGTCGCCACTACAGGTACGGTAGTTTCGATTAAGCGGATCGAAGAGGGCCGAAGTGGGGGGACTGCCCGGGTAAAATTCTCCTTTGAAGTAGAAGGTAAGACCTATAGCAACTTCGACACTCTGCCAAGGAAAAGATCGAATCAGCTGAGAGTTGATTACGAGGTTCCAGTGCTCTATCAAAAAGGAAATCCGAGCCTGGCCAAGCTCGGAGAACCCGGTGAACTTTGGGAAGTCAAGGGTCATTTCTCGCCAAGCTTTTGGCTGCTCGCCGTTATCGGACTTCTCCTCTATTTGCCGCAACTCAAGCGTCGATTCGAATGAGAACAGACCAGTCCAAACTATATCAAGAATGGCCTCAGTGATCGTCCACGTGGTATGATGGCGATCCGATGGAAAAGGAGTTCAAACATATCATTCGAGACGAGGCCGGACGACCATGGATCAAGGGCACGAACTTAAAAGTCCTGGAACTTGTGCTTGCTTGTCAGGCCTACGGTTGGAGCGCCCGAGAGTATCACCTCCAGCATCCAAGTGTTAGCCTAGCTCAGGTCTACGCTGCCTTAGCCTTCTACTACGCACATCAAGCTGAGATGGACCAGGCAATTCGAGAGGTCCTAGATTGGGCCGAGGCAGAGCGGGAGAAAAACCTTGTCGAAACCGCTGGGCTCCGCGACAAAGTCCGGAGGTTGCGTCAAAGGTCAGCCTGATACCCCTAAAGTTGATGATGGCCCACAATGTCCACAGGGCCATTACCCGGGGAGTTCGTTTGCGCGGAGTGGATGTGCTGAACGCCGACGAAGACGAGTCTCATGCTTTACCTGATGACGAGCTTCTTATGCGTGCGACCAGTCTATCTCGCGTTCTCGTCTCTCTCAAGACGCCGAGCTGATCAGGGGAGCTCGCCTGCGGGAACATGGGCTAGTAGTTACGGCTGCAAACCTGGAAGATCTTCTGAACCTGGTGGATGTCCGCGAGGAAACCCGAGGGAGAGGGTAAACCGGAGAGAGCGGTGGTTAAAGATTATTGCAGGTCCTCCGGCCGAAGCCCGGTCCTCTTCGCCACCCTCGCCAGCATCTTCGGGCCAACTTCCTCGCCGTCGTGGAAGGAGAAGACGTAATCGGGCCAGCCGTCGCGGCCAAGTGTACTATGCGAGCCGCGTTGGCGCTTGGTCTTCCAGCCGATGGCTTCCAGAGCGCGGAGCAACTGGCGGGCCTTGACTGAAGGCCATGGAGGCACGAGCTAGGCGGCTCCGCCTAAGTCGAAAGCGATGGAGGTCTAGGGTGTCATCTCGCCGGCCTCAAGCCTATCAGCGAGTACCTGCAAGGCCAGAGCTTGGGCGCGGGCCACAGCTTCGGTCTGAGTTGCGCCGTAAATCATGGCGCCGGAGAGTTCCATCACCTCGGCGATCCAGCGGCCATCCTCTTCTCGCTCTATTTCGATGGTCAGCTTCATGGGCACCTTACACCCTTATATTCGGCAAACTCCGCGAAGGTCCCTAGGTGGAGCCAAAGGAGCAGACAGGCATGCTCGACGCGGTGCTTGACCACACAGGAACATCAAGCTGAGATGGCTCAGACAGCTTCAAGGAGGTCTGCAAACGAGCCCTGTGATCGCCATCTTCGAGTCCCTTTTTAAGACCTTTCTCCATGCCGATGCGTTCGACGAAATTGATGTGGGGCACGTTTTGGCTCCTTTCATAGGCCACAAGATCCTCGTACAGCTTGAGTTCTTCGGGCTTCGGAAGTTTCATGATCCAGTCTAGCAGATGAAACAAGAGCCGGACATCGTGGCTGGAGTAACCCGCTTAGGATAGCTTCAGAAAGGCCTGCAATCCGTGCAAGGTATCCGGGAATGAGTGTAATCGGGGATCAACTCATCCGAAGTCGTCTTTTCTTGACAAGGGCAGCGTCCTTGCTAAAGTAAGGGTATGGCTAAAGTCACCAGGAAATTTCAAGTAACCTTGCCCAAGGCGGTAGCCAATCAGTATGGTATAGAACCTGGCGACGAGCTTCAGTTTCAACCCGCTGGAGGTCATATTCTCATCTCAAAAGCGAGCACCCAATCCGAGAGTCCCTCGGTCCAAGAGCAGCTTCGTCTTTTCGACAACGCGACGGCCAGGATTAAAAGTAAAGAGCTGGACTCTCCCCCGACGAAATCCCAAGAACGAGAATGGTCTCGAGAGGACCTCTATCAACGTGGTCTCTCTGATTGATACCAATATCTTGGTTTATCGGTACGATTCGCGATTCCCAACGAAACAGCAAACCGCCACAAAGCTTTTGAGGAGAGGACTTGTGGACGGCTCACTTCAGCTCGCACACCAAACCCTGGTAGAGTTCTTGGCTGCTGTAACCAGAAAAGATAAGACGGGCGCCTCTGTCTTGAACCAAGTTGAAGCCATCCGTGAAGTCGAGGAACTGATACTGCAATTTCCGGTCCTGTATCCTTCAGAAAGCGTGGTGAGAACCGCCTTGCGAGGTATGGCAACTTATCAACTTTCTTGGTTTGACGCTCATATGTGGGCCTATGCCGAATGCTATGGTTTGTCCCAAATGTTCTCTGAAGACTTTCAACACGGGCGCCGATACGGAACGGTGAAGGTTTTGAACCCATTCTTGACTTCCTGAGCGGAAGGTCCCTTAAGGCCCCCACCATCAACCAAAGACCAGACTTCGGCAGTTTCATGATCCAGTCTAGCAGATGAAACGAGAACCGAACATCGTGGCTGGAGTACCCGGATTAGAGCACCTCGAGCAAGGCACGCAGTCTTGGATTGCCTCTTCGGAACGGATGTAGAGTTCTCACAGCCGAAGCTTGAGAGCAAGGTTCCAGCCGTGGCCCCTCCCGAAGCCCAACCCCTCCCCCGCACAACCCCCACCGGAGGTTATCCATAGGCCACGGCAAGAGCGGAGGGGTTTGGTATAGGCACAGCCGTTTCCAGCGTTTGGCCCCTCGTTCGATCTTGAGGTTCCCTCAGCGTGTTTCCCCACTTGGCCTTGGTGGAATGGCGATTCGAGTCTAAGAATTGCGCAAACCCCAACCGTTAGATGGATCACTTCCTGAGCAGTGGAAACAAGAAACCCAGGTTCGCGATGCCGAACTTGAGGCTATCAAAGAGAGAGGTGTCGATGCGAAGTGGACAGAAACAAGTTCAGGCGGTGAGGAACTTGCGGACGAAGTTAAGAGCGGCAATACGAGTAAAGTTGCAGCGTTTTTGGAGAAGACACTGTTGTTCAAGCCCTCCTCGGATTAGAATGTGTG
>JBJHCR010000343.1:0-6569 GCA_050486105.1 Vulcanimicrobiota bacterium | reverse complement strand
AGACCTAGCACCCCTTAAGGGGGTCAACGTGCCCATTGTGGCTCCCAAGACGCTTCCCACCCGTCTCCAGGTGGAACGCATCGTTCCTGTTTGCGACGATTTCTCAGGTGAAGGCTACGAGATCGCTTGGCGGGCCGGAGACATCGAACTCAGACTTCGAGCGGCCAGCAGTGGTATCGGAGACAGCGTGAGCGGTGGTGAACGGATCCCCTTTGAGACGCGCTACTTTGGTGAGTGCTTCCTAGAGAAATCTGAAGACCAAATCGTTAGCGAGTGGTTCAGCGAGATGGAGTCGGGCTTGCCGGCCTACAGCGTTGCGGCCAAGGGACTCGACCCTCAAGAAGTGATCGAGTTTGTTCAGTCCCTCGACTACGTGCGCGTGAATTGAGTTCAGTGAGATCTTGCTCCGGCCCCATTTCTGGCGGCCATCTTGCAAGGCGTAAATACACGGGACACGGGTAGACCAAAAAGCAGGAAGGACCAGCCAGTCGATGCTGGGGTCCTTCCAAGGTACACTATGGCCTGTTGGCGGAGGGAAGCGTTATCTCTTCAGTTGTTTCACCTGAGTCCAGAGCTTTGAGGTGCGTGGTCTCATGAATTCAGTTTACTTAGGCCCGGAGGGTTTCGGCCTCTCCTCGGTGCCTCTAGTAGCATTATGCGCTAGGTAGTGATCGATTTCCATTCTTCAGAAGTAGGAGATGGGGAGATACCAAAGGATAGGATTCGTGGTGAACACCGAGCACCAACAATGGCTGCTTCAGCAAGATGAGATTAGGGAGAACCGAGAGGGGTTCCTCAAACGCGATCTCCGTGGTGGCAACTCCTGAGCATCCCCTTAGGCAACGCTTCGGGGTTTCCCCGAACGAATTTGCCGCCTTGCTGATCGGTAGGGACGGGGGTGTCAAAGCCCGGCAGCCTCAATCCATCACCGTTGCCGAGCTTTTTGGGCGTATTGACGCCATGCCCAAGTGCATTCGAGAAGTGAAGGAGCAGAGCCCTTAAAAAATCCTGAAATTTCGCAACTCTCAGGCAACGCTCTCTGGTTAAGGTACCAATATCAGATAACGAACGCGGCCCAACAGGGCTTCGAAGTACTCTAAACCAAAGGAGATATTCAAGAATGTTACCAGTAGCAGCAGCCATTGTCATCGCAGGAGTAGGAGTCGCCGAGGGGGGGTCTCGCTATATTACCGGCCGGGGTATTTTGGGCAATCTCAATGAAGCCATGGCGGGAGTGAACGAGGGTCTGACCGGGAATCGCAGTGCTCCTCTGGACAATGCACCTCGATGGTTGACCGGAGAAAACAATGTTCGCGAAAAGACTGAGGCTTTTCTGGACCGGGTGAACGAAAAACTCGGAACCAACAGGTAGGAAACTCAGTTGTCCTTCTTCAAACTCAAAGAAATGGAGGCTGTCTTTAACGGGTCGGCCTTCTCTCTCATCGACGTAGTAGAACGCAGCGGGATTGAGGAGTACCTGGCGTTAGGCTCTGAGGGACTCTCAGAGCTTCACCAGGAGAACCTACGGCAGTACAGCCGGTTTCTGGACTTGAAGGTTCAGGAAGTCATGGACGATGAGACCTTTTTGGCGTCTCTGGAGCAACTCATCTCCATCGTAGAGCAAGACCTCAAGAATTTTCCTCTGTTGGTGCGCAAGCGTCCGAAACTCAAAGCTATCGAAGAGGAGTGGCAGCGGCAATCCAAGGTGATCATCGCTTCCTACGAGGAGGCCTCTCTGTACTTGGAAGATGGCGATCTCGACCATCTCAGAGTCTCCTATTTTGCCATCGAAACGGTTCTGAAAGACCGGGACCCCCTGTATGTCTATTTTGACTGAAGCTCTCTCCACGATACTGGGCTTCCGACGATCACGAGCGCCCTTATGCGGGTAGGACCAGACGGACTGACCTGCACTCTTCCTTGCCCATCGGAGAGAGACGGGAGGGTTACCGGTCGGACTTTCAGGGTCGGTTCTTTGAGCGAATTAGGCCTCGGGAGGTTTTCCGAACGAACTCACTGGGCCTTGAAATTGGCCATCCCAAAGTGTGGTGGCAGGTGGTAGGGGCGAAGTCCTCTAAAATGCCCAGGCTTTACTTATCCATCAAACCGATTGGAGGAAATGAACGTGACCTCAAGTTTGTTACCCGGTCAAGTTAGAACTCCCGTCAAGGCCGAGCAATTCCAGGCAAAGAGCACTGAGAGCCTTGGACTAGCCAGAGCGAAGGAGCCTAAAGACGCGAGCAAGGCAGGCCGTCTCTGCCAGGAAGCAGACTCTCGATGACGGGAGCTGTTAAGGTGGTTGTCAACGACGAAGGCCAGTACTCCCTGTGGCCTGCCGAACGCGAGAATCCCGCCGGCTGGCACGATGTGGGAAAAACTGGCACCAAAGAGGAGTGCGTGTCCTATATCGACCAAGTGTGGACAGACATGCGGCCCTTGTCGCTCAAGAAGGCTCTAGACGAATCCTCCCGCAGTTAGAGAGCAAACTGGATTAGCCGCAGGACGCGGCTGGCCAGTTCGGCCCCTTCCTCGACCTTGAGCATGCTGAAGTGGGTGCCCGAGGTGGTCTCTACTTGGAATCCCCCTGTGGTCAGAGACGACCATCCTCCATCCTCTGAGGCCCAAGGGTCATCAGAGGAGAGTTCGCTTGCGCGGACCAGATGGATGGGCGCGGCCACCATCCCCTTGGGGGCATAGGAGTCGAAAGCTTCAGCTCGAGAGGCCAGAACGTCGAGAAGTCGACGAAACTTTGCAAGTCCGAAGGTGCGCGGAAAGCGTCCAGCCTGCTGCAGTTTTGCCAGGGCCCATTCGCGGGCTTCGGGCCCATCCCAGCCATGTTCTGGGGTTAATGACGGCTGACCCAGGAGAGCGGTCACGGTCAAGCGCAGAAGGTCAGGGGTTTGCAGCTTGTCGCGCTCTTGCCTCAAGTTAGGAGCCTTGACATCCAGCAACACCAACCCACGGGGGCGAAGCCCTCTTTCTTCTAGGCGTCGGGTTAGCTCGAAAGCCAGGTAGCCGCCGAAACTGTGGCCCAAGAGATAGCCGTCTTGCAGACGGGCCTCAAGACCAGAAAGGCGCTCCAAGACCTGTTCGGCCAAAACCTCGATTCCGTGTTCGGCCGCCTGCTGCTGGGGCAGCTCGACCCCGAGGCAGGCAAAATCAGAGCTCAGAGAGTTCGCCAGAGCGCGCAGGTCGAGAAGGCTCCCTCCCAGACCCGGAATGAGTAGCTTGAGCGGTAGGCCCCTTTCATTGCTGCCAAGCGGCACCAACCATCGAGGCGGAGTCGCCTGCTCTCCAAGAGCCTGAGCGCATTCTTGGAGCGTGGGGTCACCCAGCAGAAGAGCGAGCGGGATCTCTCGCTTGAGCCGTTCTCGCAGAGCGACCATCACCTCGATGGCGCTCAAGGAGTGACCTCCGAGGCGGAAGAAGCGATCCTTTCGGCCGAAGTCGCTGGTCCCCAGGACCTTGGACCAGATCTCCCAGACCTCCCGCTCCAGCCCGTCTTCGGGCGGGCAGTAGGTGTCAGGTTCCGAGACCGGCGCCGCCGCGACGGCCACCGCCGCGGCTCCGAGGTCAGCCTTGCCGTCCGCGCTGCGCGCTATCCTCTCAACGATGCGCAAGGTGGAAGGAAGCATATAGGCAGGCAGATTCTCTGCTAACCAAGGTTGAAGTCCACCGGCGTCGGGTGGGCCCGAGTCCTGAGGTGCCAAGACCACTAGAGCAGCCAGGTGCTCTGATGGCTCTTCGATTTTCAGCGCCAAAGCGTCAGCCACGGAAGGATGCCGTCGCAGAACGTCCTCGATCTCACCCAACTCGATGCGCAGGCCGCGGAGCTGCACTTGCCGGTCCATTCGGCCGAGAAACTCCAGGTTGCCATCGTCCAACCAACGCGCCTGATCTCCCGTGCGATAGATCCGCTCGGGGCCGTCCGCAAGCTGGGCCATCGGGAAGCGCTGGGCGGTCAGGGCGGGATCGTTGAGGTAGCCCTGGGCCAGCCGATCGCCCGAGAGGCACAACTCTCCCACCATGCCCGGAGGAAGGGGTCGGAGGGCTTGGTCTAAGATGTGAACCCGGGTATTAGGTAGGGGGCGTCCGATCGGCACAGTGCTGGGATGGAAGGATTCGCTGGAGCCCACCAGGTAGGCGGTGGCCGCCATGGTGGCCTCGGTGGGACCGTAGATGTTGACTAGTCCCGTAGTGCGGGGAAGGTTGGCTGTGAGGTCTCGGGCAAGCTCCGGAGGCAAGGTGTCGCCGCCGGAGAGGAGTCGGCGCAGGGTTGCCGTGGCCGGGTGGGGGAGGTCTGCTGCCAAAAGTCGCAGATAGGCGGGGGGAAATTCAGCCACGCTCACCTGCTCGTCGGCCATCAGCTGCAGCAAGGCTTTAGGATCCCGCAGCTGAGGTGGAGGAAGGATCAAGCAGGCGCCTGCGGCCAGAGTCACCAGGACCTGCTCTAAAGAAGCATCGAAAATTATGGAGGCGAACTGCAGCACGTTGTCGTCAGGACGCAAGCGGTAGACGGTCTTGATCGCTTCGAGGTGCGCTCCCAGGGCTTGGTGCTGCACCACCACTCCTTTGGGGTTACCCGTGCTTCCAGAGGTGTAGAGGAGATAAGCAGGGTCTTCAGGTCTCAAGTCCCGAGCTTGGGAGCAGGAGTCTGTTCCCTCGGGCAGCTGCTGCAAGCTGAGAGCCGGACAGAGCCCCGCAAAAGTCCCCAGGCGATCAGGCTCGGTGAGCACCAGCACCGTTTCCGAATCAGCGAGCTGGCGGCCCAGACGCTCCCGTGGATGGCTCGAGTCCAGAGGAAGATAGACCGCGCCCACTTTCCAGAGTGCCAGTAGGGAGGTGATCCACTCAGGACTGCGTTCGAGCGCCACGGCGACCACGTCACCGTGGCCTAGGCCTTGGGCTTCTAGCCGTTGGGCCAGAGCTTCAGCTCGGACCTCTAGTTCGGAATAGGTGCACTCGCGCCCGTTCTGGCGCACTGCCGGGTTGTCAGGGACTCGGGCGACCTGTTTGCGCCAAATCTCCAGAAAGGTCCGGGCTCGGCTTTGGGGGCGAGCGGTGCTGTTCCAAACCCGAATCCTCTCTTGCCCTTGGTTGGAAAGTACCTGCAGGGCGTTCAATGGGGTGTCCGGCTGCTGCATGGCCTGATGCAGCACCGAGCGATAGGCATCCATAAGCCCGGCGATGGACTCTCTGCGGAACAGGGAGGTGGAATAGTCGACCTTGAGCCGAAGTTCGTCCCGGAAGAAGACCACGTCCACCGAGAGGTCGAACATACTGACGCCGGCGTCGTGGTCGAGGGTTTCCACCGTCGTCTCCCCGAATGTTTCTACTCTTTCTCCGGCGTTGCGCTCGAAGTTGAAGACCACGTCGAAGAGCGGGTTTCGAGAGTTGGGCTCAAGAAAAGGCAGGGAGCTAACTAGGTGCTCGAAGGGAAAGTCGGCGTGCTGCATAGCCTCCCGCACCAGGGTTCGCACCTGCTCTAGTAACCGAGAGAAGGGCAGACTCGGGTCTAATGGTAGGCTGAGGGGAAGGGAGTTGGCAAAGAGGCCCACCACCTCCTGAAAATGTCCCGACTCTCGCGGGGATATCAAGGTGCCGAGGGTGAGATGTCGTTGTCCGGTAAGGGCGTGAAGAGTGGCGAAAAAGGCGGTGAGCAGCAAGTGAAAGGGCGTGACCTCCCAAGCGCGAGAGAAGGCTCGCAGCTCTAGGGTGGGTAGGTACACGATCAGGGAAGCGCCCCGAAAGTCTCGCTTGCCCGGGTGGGGGAAATCGTGGCGCAAGGCCAACCGCTCGGGTGGCCGAGAAAATTGCTCGAGCCAGAAGTGGCGCTGACGCTGGTATTCTTCGGAGGCGAAAAACTCGGTCTCCCAGGCAGCGAAATCACGGTAGGTCCTTGTCGCTGGTGGCCGCTCTTGACCCGAGAGTTCGGCTTCGAGCTCTTGGCCGATCAGGCTGGCGCTGAATCCATCGAATATCAAGTGATGGCAGACGGTGGCTAAAACTCGGTCGGTAGGGCTGAGTTGCAGAATCGCCGACCGCAACAGGGGGGGCGAACTCAGATCGAAGGGCCTATCCAGGTGCTCGAGCAGGGCCTTGAGATCGGCCTGGAGATTCTGCTCGCTCCCGTGCATCACCGATAAGCAAAAGGGCACCTCTGAATGGATCTCAGCCACGAACTCCCCACCCTGCAGATGGAAACTGCTGCGCAAAGCCTCATGCCGGCTCAAGACTCGCTGGGCGAATGCTCGCGCGGCCCCCTCATCGAACCGGCCCCGGATGCGATTGAGATGGATCAGGTGATAGGCTCGGTCCCCCTCAGCGGTTTGCGACTGCAGAAACAGGCGACGCTGAGCCGAAGACATGGCATGCCTTTTGGTCGTTTGCCTCAGTCTCATACCCTCGGTTCATACCGTCGCATGCATAGGCCTGGCTGTTGTCCCTCTAGGCGACGGGGACTAACTCTTCAGCTAGGAAACTCGCGATCCTTTCCAAGCTCGGTTCTTCCGCCAGGAAGGCGAAGGGGACGGATAAGGAGCGCTTCTCCAACTGGGCTCGAAAATCCA
>JBJHCR010000342.1:0-6588 GCA_050486105.1 Vulcanimicrobiota bacterium | reverse complement strand
GGTTCGGATCCCCGACGGGCGGATGCATTTTCGAAATGTGGAGTATCATCGCTGGAGTCCCGTGACGGTGGATGATGTCGGGAGCGGTGGCGAGACGGTTCGATGGCGCAAGCAGGTTCTCGTGCATAGGGGCGTGGAGCACGACGGGAAGCTCTGGCTTTCTGCCTCCTCCGAAGAGATTTCAGACTCTGGCCCGGTGAACTCTTCCGAAGAGGGATACGAGAATCCCGATTCCTCCGAAGGGCTTCAGATTGAGCCCACTCTAGTTGGCTCGCTGAATGATTTTCCGGTTCTCTACAGCTCGAATTCGAGTCACCAAATGAGGGTCAACCTCTTGAATGGGGAGATAGCCTTGAGTCCGGGGACACGCTTCGAGGTTGAAGGCAGCCTCGACATCACCCACGATTCTGACGCTCTGCAGCCGAACTTGAAGTTCGGCTACAGTATGGACGACCTGGGGTTAACAAATTTCGAGGGGGGGGGCGGAGGCTTCTCGGCCTTCGAGGATCCCGCTTCTCACAGCGCAGCGTTGGTCGTGACACGAGACCTAAACATCGACGGGATCACCGGCGGGTTCGGGTCGATCTATGCCGATGGAGATGTGGGATTGAGAGCAAAATCGGGCCTGAGAGCCGAGCCAGACCTTGCCGTGGCCGTGCATGGTCGGTCGATTTTCTTAGGGGCTGAGGACCCAGCGAACGGGAGTTCATCGTCCCAGCACTTGGCTCTCGACTGGGAGGTCTATCGTCAAGCCTTGGCTCAGCACGGAGGCTACGATGCCTACGATAGATGGCATGATCGACCTTTAACCGGGCGCCGCGATGTGGTGGGAGGCGATCCCGCTCAGCCTGGGGGACTGAGGAGCGTCCCACTCGGGCACGGAGCACAGTACTACTGGAGCGAGCTGTCTCAAGAACTCGGTTTGTCGGTCACCCCGGATTTTTCGGTTTCCCCGTTCGGCAGTCAATGGTCGGGGCCCCTCACCCTCGAGCAATACGTTCGTCTCCGTCAGTTCGCTTTTGATAACCGGGTGGAATGGCTGACCGATTCGTCGGGGCACTTCGACGCTGTGGTGGGGTCTATCGATGCCAACATCATGTTTTATTCCGTTTGGGCCGAGCGGCTGGATATGAGCATGAACGACTACTTGCAAGAGGAGGTGCCCCTCTTTGCCGACGTCTTTTTTGTAGGTTTGGTCCACGCAGGTTCCGGAGGGTTTCAGGCTGACACGAAGGGTGCATCACTCCTCATCGAGGGTGCTCTCGTTTCTCTGGGAGCCATCTCGATCTCTGGTGCCTCCGACGTTGATTTCGTTTACAATCGTCTGTATCTCGACGATGTCATAAGAAAGTTTTCCGGCAGCGAAGGCAAGCTCGATCACGTGTATTTCAATCTGAATTAGGGCAAGATGGGTGGTCTAGGGCCAGGAAAGCTGAGCTTTGGAATTAAGCGAATCCCTTAAAGGAGCGCGAAATGACTGACACCTTGTTTGATTTGGACCAACTCGAAGAACCTCGCTCGGAGCGGCTGGATGCTGACTCTTGGTTATTTAGGCGACTGGCATCGCCGGTGGCGGAGGACCTTTGGACGGACCTCAAGGCAATCGTGGAGCGAGCCCCCTTTCGGCATATGTCCACCAGCAGAGGATTCAAGATGTCGGTGGCCATGACCAACTGCGGCACTTGGGGTTGGTTCACGGACCGTAAGGGGTACCGCTACACTGAGACCGACCCTGAGACTGGGAAACCTTGGCCAGAGCTGCCGGCCAGTTTTCGAACGCTAGCCACTGAGGCTGCAGCTGAAGCGGGATACTCCGACTTCCACCCTGACGCTTGCTTAATCAACCGCTATCAGCCAGGGGCCAAAATGGGATTGCATCAGGACAAAGACGAAACCGACTTCAGTCAGCCCATCGTCTCTGTCTCCTTGGGCCTTTCAGTGACCTTTTTATTTGGCGGGCGAGCCCGAACGGACAAGACTCAAAAGATTGTCTTGCGGCACGGAGATGTGGTGGTCTGGGGGGGAGAGTCGCGTCTGAATTTTCACGGCGTTTCAGCCCTTAAGGATGGGCACCATCCTTTGACCGGGGACTGCCGTATCAATCTCACTTTCCGCAAAGCCCATTGACGCCTTAGCGAGCCACCCTAAATCCGAATCCCCCGTAAGAAGAATTAGGCAGGTCGGTAGAATGGCGCTCGGCCGTGAACGGCTTGAAGCCACCGTTGCTCCAGGCGCCACCCTTCAAGAGCACGGACCCGGGTCGTCTTTCGCTGCTCCCCTCCACCCATTCTAGGACATTGCCGATCATGCCATTCACTCCATACGGTGAGACGTTCAAAGCCTGGTCTACAGCCTCGATCCGACCATGGTCGGCAATCAGCAAGTCCGGCTGAAAATCGTCGCTGCTCGAGAATGTCGTTCCCTCGGGCCCCCTGGCAGCCTTCTCCCATTCGTTCTCGTCGGGGAGGCGGCAGCCAGCCCATTCGCAGAAAGCCTTGGCGTCAAAAAATGAGATGTTCACTACCGGCTCTCGGCTCTGTTCGGCTTCGAGATAAGCGCCCTCTCTCGGGGCTCGCCAGCCTCCTTCCACCTGGTATCCCGTGTCCTGGACAAACTCTAAAAACTGAGAGTTGGTTACCGGGTGTTTCGAGAGTTGAAAGTCTTCAATCCGAATCTTCTCATCGCTTCGGCCGACGGTGGCTTCACCTCCGGGAATATCGACCCAATCGAACATTCGGTCGGCTGGCCTGATCTGGGAATGGGCACTGAAAACCTTGGATTCTGCCCCGCCTTGGGCGGCTTTGGTCAAAGTTTCGAGGGAGACTCCCATGTGATCTTCATAGCGGTCGAGTTGCATAAGGGCCAAAGCCACGGGTGCGTGACCGGTGGCCACAGCAGCGGCCAAGCTTGCTATACGGTTGGCGTTGGCGTGGAGAGTAGCGGTTGCTGCGCGAGTCGTTTGAGTGTCGTTGACACCTCCCAGAGGTCGGAGGTCCCGAGCTTTCTTGGTGATCTCCGCCAGGGTCTGGTGAAGGTTCTTTGGGGAACTCGGATGCTCTGCGAGCCACTGAGAGCGCAGTTCTCCTCCTATTTGACGTAGGTCTCGGAGCAGCGGAGAGCTTGCGGATTCGGTGGCGCTCTGAGTGGGTGACGAGGTCTCGGCCGAATCGAAAAGTTTACTTTGAAGGCTCGATTCCTGGACTTCTTGATCGGTGACGATGCGAAAACCAAAACCAGCATAGGTGCTATCAGGGTATTCCGAGGTGTGGCGTACTGTATTGAAGGCGTCTCCGAAAATGTCGGCATCAGGGGAGCGATAGTTTTGCCAGGCTCCACCCTTGAGAAGTACGGCTCCGGGACGACGAGTCGTACCGGAATCCACCCACTCCATGGCGTTGCCGACCATGTCCACTGCCCCGTAGGGACTGACGTTTCCCTTGCCCTCGAAGGCGGTGACCGGAGTGGTTCCTGCACCTTCATTGTTGCAGGCCTCGGCGTTCCATTCGTCTCCCCAAGGATACAAGCGCCCGTCGGTTCCCCGGGCCGCCTTTTCCCACTCTTGCTCGGTGGGAAGTCGCCCCCCAGCCCACTTGGCGTAAGCCTTGGCGTCGTGAAAGGTGACGTGCACTACCGGATGCTCTCCTTCCGAATCCGGCCCTTCGGGGTAAGGCTGGTCGGGAGGCGCCCAATTCCCCTTGGGCTCGTAGCCGGAATCTTTGATGAATTCCTGAAACTGTCGATTGGTGACCGGATACTTGGAAATCCGAAAGCTCGGAAGGTCGACCTGCTCTTTATTGGGTCCGTAGGAAAAAATGCCAGAGGGAACCTCGACCCACGGAATCTTCGCCGGTGGGCGAGAATCGGAGTCGGTGTTCACCTCTTCGAGGGAAAAGAAATCGGATACGGCACTGCGGAAATCTTGCGCTCGATTGCCGGAGGTCTGCTCAGCGGTCGATTCCGTCAAGGCAACTCCTGCGGGACCCAGGACACCACCCGCGATCCCGCTGTAGGTAGCGACCTGGTTGCTCAGCGACAGCAGTTTTCCAAGTTGCCTTCTGTTGCTCCGGGTTTGGGGGACTCTTTCGAATTTTTCTAGGGCTTGGCGGGAGACGTCGTAGAGATCCCTGCTCAATTCCTGGTGCTCTTCAACACCGTAGGACAGGGAACTGTCTGCGGTCTTCAGCCGCACTCCATTCAGAGGCTGCTGAAGTCGATGGGGGATGAATTTTCCGCCGGTGATCTCCACATGTAGTACTTCGGAAAGGAACCTATCGGGCCCTTGTTGGGAATGTTAACCTGCTGTTAACCTTGTTCACATAATCTTAAAATCATTTGTGACTGGGTGCACATTTCCGATCGGAGACTCCGACGTACACTATAGTTCAGGGAGTTGGAAATGTCACAATCGGTATTAAATAGGCAAGACAAAAGCATGAATCACCTGGTGGATGAGCGTCGTGGGCGGCCTCGAGCCACCCAGACTGCAACCGTTGTTATTACCGTGGGTCAGAAGTCGGTGGCATGTCCCGTGATCGAGATGTCGAACTATGGTGCAAGGATAGTTCTTGACCATAACGCCAACGTGAATCAGAAGCTTGAAATTCGTGCCAGCACCCCTCGTCTCACACTCAAAGGGAGAGCTAGGGTGGCTTGGGCCTCTCCTTTGAACAATGGTCGAGCTGTGGTCGGCCTGGAGTTTCTCGAGATCTGCCGCTCCTTCGGGGCCTGAACTCCTAGGAGACCCCTGGACCAGGTATGCGGCTTGTGCTATTCTTACCGCGCAATGAAGATCTTAGTTGGAACCGACTTCACCGAGACCGCCGAAAAGGCCTTGGGTCAAGCTTTCTCTCTGGCCAAAGCAACTGGGGGGACCCTTCATCTGGTGCACGTGGTGGAGCCCATCGACGAACCCGACTCCTCAGATCCTGAAACCGAAGCCTTCTACAACGAATTGATTCAAAAATCCCAAACCCACTTGAAGGAAGTCTGTCGACGCCTCGGAGTGCCCGAGGACTGCACTTCGGTGCTTATAGGTCATCGAGTTCAGGTGTTGCGCGAGCTAGCTGATCAGCTAGAGGTGGACTTGATCGTCTTGGGCTCGCGGCCCCTGACCGACCCCCCCGAACGTCTGGGTGTTAGCCATCGGGTGGCCCTAATCAGCAGCAGACCCGTCCTTCTCGTTCCCTGAAGAATCAAGATTTAGCAGCCCTGCGTGTTAAGTTTACACGCTTTTCATACCTTAGCTCTGGCGATCGATAGAATAAAAGTATTGCTAGCTAAGGAAAGGCTTCTACAACGTGAACATTTCGCTCTCTGCCTCGGTCACTCAATCCCAGAACCTAATGGCAGTCAGAGGAGATGTTCCCGGTACGGCTGACTCGAACCCTAGTCCCGAGGAAAGCGAGTTTGTCCGGTCCTGGCAGAACAGCGACGACCTCGAATTCTTAGACAGCCTCTCCACTCTTCGTCGTACGGCCTTGTCAAAAGGATTGAAGGCTGGTCTCACCACTTCGGTCAAGAACGAGTTGGTCGAACTCTATCCTGGGAGAAACGGATACGACACCTCGTTCCTCGGTTCGCCTCTTCCGCTTCCCTCCATTCCGGCTCGGCTCCAAGATCAGGTGGCAACTTTGGTCGGTCAGCCAGGACAGTCGGAGCTCAAGTATACCAACTTCTCCATTGTTATGAATAAGCAACGTCGGCAGGCTTTCTTCACCGCGGTGAACATTGACGGCGCCAGCAGCAAAGAGGTCGGTCGCGACGGCAAGTGGGCCATCGATGGACGGATCGCCCGGGAGCATCAACTGGGTAACGAGGCCTATCAGAACAATCCCATCGACCGCGGCCATATGGTGCGGCGCAGCGACCCTGTATGGGGAACCAACGGAATTCAGGCTAGTCGAGACACCTTTGCCTACACCAACGCCGCTCTGCAGCACGAGAGCCTAAATCAGAAGGAATGGTTGGACCTCGAGAATCACGTGCTGGAAACCGCTCGCTCCAAGAAGATGAAGATGACGGTCATGACCGGACCGGTCCTCCGAGACGACGACCCTAAGTTTGATAATAAAGGGGCCATCAAGCCGGCCACTCAGATGCCTGAGGAGTTTTGGAAAGTGGTGGTCTGGAACGACTCCGAAAAAGGTCTCACGGCCTCGGCATTTGTTCTCTCCCAAGAAGACTACATTGGGCAGAGGGGTCTGGTGTCCGATGGCTTCGAGCCCGGTCGATTCAGTGTGTACCAGGTTCCCATGTCGGTGCTCGAAGAGATAACCGGGCTCGACTTTGCCGAGGTGGCCGAAGCAACCACGGCTTCCAAGAGCTGGAGTTTGGCAGAAGACTCACTAGCCGCTTAGGCTCACCCACAAAAAAGAGCGGGAGGTTGTCCCGCTCTTTTGACATTGCGCCCTCTTGAGGTTGGAGCTCTAGTGCTCTGTCAAGCTTAAGTTTGCGGGTTGGGGTGGAGAGGCCGGGTACCCACGCAGTGGGTGTCTGAGAAAATCAATTCGAGGGCCGGGGACCCGCGAGCGGGTGCCGGGTTGTACGTAACCGAGAATTGATGAAATCAGAATTGATGGATCTCCGGCC
>JBJHCR010000341.1:0-6616 GCA_050486105.1 Vulcanimicrobiota bacterium | reverse complement strand
GTAATAACCCTGAGCCATCATCAGGTGAGCTTCAGGCCATGTCCCACCGAGCCGACTCATGCGCTCGGCCAGATCCAGCAGTCGACCGTCACGTCGGCTTTCCAAAACCACAGCCAAAGACCAGGCGAAGGCCCCCAGGTCTTCTTGTCCTGATCGATGCCATGTGACCCATTCTTCTGGAAAGTGCTCTCGCAGAAATCGAAGCAACTCGGACAGACTAGACTTCGACATAGATGGTCCGTTCTGGTGCCGAGGCTTCTTCCGGGAACGTGTCGTCTTCTTAGCACGCTTGGCCATGGTCTTATCCTCAATTCAGAGATGATATCGGAGGCTTCTCGGAGTAAGCGAAACTCCTGCGGAACGTACGTTTGCAAAACCGCGCCTCAGGTCTGACCAGACCTCCCTCCCCTTTAGTTCCACAGCGCCCGACGAAGTCAGGCGGGCACCGTTGCCGACAGCTTACCTTTGTTCAGGCTCACAACTCCTCGCTCATAGGGGAAGGGACTGCCAAAGCACACATTTAGGACCGTTTTCTCGGAGCACCGGGGCCCAAAGTCGTAGGAGTGACGAAGTCCGATAGATCAGCCCAGTCGGCTACGATTTTCTGCAGCCCCGCCAGTCACATCGGGGAGGCGTGGGCTATAAGTACCTGCAGACGCCAGGATACAGGCAGGCGTGACCGCACGAAACACGAAAAAGCTCGGTAGGACCGACAGAAGCCTTGGTTCTCTCCTCGGCTAGGTTCTCTGAATTCAGGCACCTGGTGGTCGATATTCGCCGTCTTCGGCGCCCAATGGAGAGTCACCGGTGGGGAGGTCGCACGCGTTATCTAGCTCTATTGTCGATGTTTCTCTTTGGGCTTTGCGCCAGGGGCCTGGCTGAAACTTGGGTTATCGAGCCTGATAGGGGGGTAGGGCCCTTGCAGTTTGGCATCAGCAGCTCGGAGGTGCTGGAGGTTCTTGACATTTGCCAGCCCACCGTGTCCACGGAGAGCCAAATCCGGGTCAAGGGTACGTTCCTACTCTGGTTTCATGAGGACCGACTGCGTTCCATAACAGTCGAAGATTCCACGTTAACCTACGGGGATGAAGAAATCTCTTTGGAGACTTCGAACAAACTGAAGGTTGGCTCTCTTGGCGAGGAATTCGCAGCTCGGTACGGGCCAATTTATGAGTACAATGAATTGTGACTCGAGGTCGCGTTCCTAAGTTTTAGGAACGGGCTGATCGGTATCACCCAGGGTCACAAGACTCAGGTAACCGAGATCCATTTAGTAGACTCAGACGCGCTAGAACTTGTGAATTACGGAATGTCTCTATGGGCGGCCGCTGCTCCCATGAAATTTGACATGTTCGCTCGTTACGGCGCAGAGATGGAGAACTATGAAAGGTTGGGCGAGACAGCTCGTATTCGGGAGAGCGTAGAAAAGCTACTTTCCGAACCCCCAGAGGACCCGAAAATGGGGGGGATGTCTCGGGGCGCATGGGAGGCTTGGCCGAATCGCTGCCTTCTCCTGGCTTTCGAGTACGCCGATGTTGATCAAAAGGAAAGACTTCTCGACCGCTTCTCCCAATACGAAGGGCTCATGGCTTTGGCCCAATTCAAAGGTGTGCGAAGCGCCCGCCAGGACGCTCCTTGGACGAACTTGCCGGAGGGATCCCCAGTCATCGCGTTCGACGAGTCGACCTACGAGGCGCTGCTGTGGGACCAGCGTCTGGTCATACGACAGCCCTGGGGTCTCAGGATTTTCGATCTCCAGGGCAAGCTCGAGCAGAACATCCTTATCCCAGGGGAAACCAGGGACGCCGAAGTTGTCGGTGACGACCTGTATGTGAGCAGCTCCGAAGGCACCTATCACCTGGCCTCCGATGGCACCACGAGCCGCCTGGGGCCGTCTTCTAGGCGGCTGGTGAAGCACGAAGGCAGTCTCTGGTTTGCTGACCTTTCGAAGGCTTATCGCTATCGGCCCAACTTGGAACTCATGGAGATCTTCGAGCTTGGTACCCTCTGGAGTATGGAGTTGGAGAACGACCGTTTGCTGGCACTTGGTTACGAAAACCTATGGACCTGGGACAAGGCAAGCAACACCTTTCAAGGAAGAGCTGCATGGAGACCGACCTATGGGCGCCCGCCGTCCGACAAAACGAAACACGATCTGGGAAATGGATTGCAGTTGGATGGTGCAAAGCTCTTCACCGCGAACAATGGGGGTGAGATACGATTCCTGGACACGTATTGGATCGATTATGATCAGCTCATTGTTGATGGGGAGAGCTTGTGGGTTCGAACAGGATTGAACACCTTGCGTTGGATACGCGGAGAAGAGGAGTTCACATTTCCCTTGCCTGTAGACTTCAAGGGCGGTGGCGCGACCGAAGACCGCTCCAGTCTGGGAAGCCATGCTCGACACCGACAACGAGCTTCTTTTGAAGTATGCGGCTAACGGTTTGGCTAGAGTGGGACGATTGCCCTCGGACCAGATTATAGAGAGAGTGCTAGCATCACATCATGCAAGTTCTGATCTGGTCTTTGAGATCGTTGCCCAAGGCACCGACAAGCAGCTTGGCTTATTGCTTGAGAGACCGAACCGAAGTGATCGTCTGGGGTTCCTGGCCTTGCTCGATGATCGAATTAGAGATAGGCCGGAACTGGTCGAAAAACTCATAGAATCCGAAGCCTATTACCTGATGACCCACACAGACTGGCAAGTTGAGGCCGCAAAGCGAGCTTTTAAATCAGGAGAAGCTGCGAGGATCCGAAGAGCACTTGATGCTGCAAAGGAATTTCCCAGCGAAAGGATGATGCCGCTCCTGTTGACTTACAAGGACACAGCCCACGCCAGCAGGGCCATTGCGGCCTGTGCGACCAAGGACTGGCTCCCCGAGTTGGCTCGGCGATACAAGGAACAAAAAGGTCGAGCTGGGGCCCTTCCCGAGATCATCCTTCGTCTGGATCCGTCGGCGACGGAAGCTCAGGAGCTTTTTCTGTCGTTGTCCTCTCACTACGATGTTTACTACTCTAGGATTGCTGCTCAGGGATTGGGGTACGGGTCGGCTAAGGAAGTCTGCAAGTCTGTTCTGCGGAGGATGCTGGAGGAGGACCGTCGACTTGAGCCCGAAGTGCGGGTGAGTCTTTTTCAGCTGGGAGATCCGGAGTCGGGGCGCTGGATTAAGCGGAATCTACCCAAGTCTTTGCCTGCGCTTGCCATTCTTCCGCCAGATATCGATCTGGATTTTGTCCGACCTGCCTTGAAAGAGTATAGCAGTGACCCAGGCATGGATCTTTCTGCAAGTCTCGACTTGGCGGCCAAACGTCCTGAACTCTTCACGCAGGAGTACTTTCTTCGCTTGATGGAGGAGGACTTTATTCGTTTGAAGGAATCTGAACCTCACGCCCGTGTGTTGGGGTTCCGAAACCTTAAAGATGCGCGGAGGATCGAGAGCTTCACCCGGAATGAGGACGAAGAGGAAGTGAAAATCGTCGGCTTGGTGAGGTTGGCGGAACTAGGCGATGAAGAGGGTCTCAAGATGCTGAAAGACTTCGCCTCAACGATTCGGACTGAACGCTCGGATTTGTGTCGAACCTTCTTCACAGAAGTCCTTCGCTTGGACGATATCGGCTTCTTGGAACCGGAATGGCTGGATTTTCGCTATCTTAGGTCACGCTATTGTTCTCATAAGCTGGATGAGGAGTTTCGTTCTCGGCTTCACCGAGATTTGGAAAGGTGGAAGTAGCTTCGGGCCTTCTTAGCCTGTTTCCACCGCTCATCACGTCGAAGACTTCGCGCCCTTCGGCTAGCGCACTTCGAAAACTGAACTTCTGAGAGAAGTTCGGAACAGGGTTTCGAAAAGTCCCGGGGTGGTGCTAGGGGGAGAAGCTTGCCGCTTGGCTGCATCCGTTGATAGTCTGGTTGATAAGCGAAGAGAAGTGGGTCAGAGAGGCTGCGCTCTCGTTCCGGTTGTCGTCTCCGTTGTCCGGAAAGAGATAGGTGAAGTTGCTGGCTTTGCCCAAGGCTTTCTGCAATGGCTGGGGTTGCTCGTTGGATGCCTTTTCGGAAAAGACCCCGTCAAGTTCTCCCAGGTCGTAGACCCCCAAACGTCGCCTTAAAGTCTTGCGAGTTCGAAAGAATAGGGTGACCTGACCCTGCCGGCCGGGAGGGTTGCTGGTGAAGAGGAGGGGAGCGCTCTCGGTCTGTTCAGCCTCGGATCTCGAGATTGGCTCAAAATGGAAGATGTTCCGGGTAATCACGAATGGGTAAACCTCACTCTTCCATTTAAAGGCAGGGAAGCACTCGCTTTGTAAACGTTGTGTAAACCCTTCGGGCGAACGCTTCAAGCCGTTGGGTCTACATGGGAGTTCCACACCAAAAGGGGAGGGAGCGCCGACCTCTTTCTTCATCAAAGAGGAAATTCAAGGTCACATTCCAGCCAGGAGTAGAGATCTTGAGGCTGTATTGCCGGTCGTTTCTAGGCAGCCTGAGGAACCGAAAGCTGCCGTCGAGTGAGGGCTCCATGAAACGAGGAATTCCGCTTTCCGGGGTAACTTCAACTTGGTAGAAGTCTGCCGAAACGCGCCGGTCGTACGAATCTGTGACGAAGACTCGCAATTCACCGGACTCGATCCTGGCAACTTCTGCGTGAAAATCCCACCACATGGCAACTTGCCCGCCCTCAACTGGGGTGTGGCTGTGATCCTGCAAAGACGGTTCCTGCGTCATCATCTCTACCGAGGCGGTTCTGAGTAGCCACCAACCAAACATCGCGAGAACTACGAGCCCCAGGGCTGACCACCCCGAAGCCGAGGTCGGTTGTTCCTCTTGGTCTCCGTCTTGCTTGTGAGCCGTTCGACCGAAGCCCAGCCAAAGCAAGGTGATGGCACCCACCGAAAAACCGCCAAACTGCACCAGTCGAGCCAGGGCTTCGGGCCAATCCAAAGGAGTGGGATCGGCCCCGTGCGCCAGCAAGATGACCAGAAGGGCCAAGTTCAAAATACCCCTCCCCACGGCGAGACCAACAGCAGAATTCCAACCGCGGCAAGAGAAGAGCACCAGAGAAGATGACTTGATTTCGAAACTTCTTGGCTTCGAAGCCCAATCAGTTTAGTGCCCGCTCCGAAGGCCAAGATCAAAGCCAAGGCGTGGTGATAGAAGTATAAAGCCTTAGCTTCCTGTGAGTAGGGTGCCGAAGTCTGAGTCGAAGTTAAGAGTATCGCACCTGCCAGCAGGGCTGAGCCCGCCAGGATGCTTTGTCCTCTTTCTGCTCTAAGTTCGTCTTGGTGAGCCAGGGCACTCAGAGCAACCCCGCCTAACCCCAGAGCAAGACCTAGAAGCTTCTTCGAGAACACTTCAAAATCGGTCAGGGGCTTGATGTCGTCCAAGGGCCAGGCTTGAAAGTCTCCGAAAAGAAAGAGAAAGCCCCCAGCACAAACCAACAAGATCGGTCCCCAGGAGGCCCACTTGGCAAAGCCAGCAGCTTTCCGTTGACCGGCCAACAGCCAAACAGCCAACCCCAAGACCAGCACTCCTAGCAGTTGATGAACGGTGCCGGTGAAGGCCAACTCCTCGAGGCTGGGTACCAAGGAGAGATTGGCAAGTTCACGGCCCGTCATCCGAGGGGAGTTGCTCCATGAACCCAGGCTATAGGCCGAGCTTAGGGTCAACCACAGCACCAGACCGGTAGGCAACCAGGCCAAGGTCCATACAGACATGACGAGCTTCGACCTTGAGCAAGATGTGGTCCAAGCCATCCAAACCAGTCCGAAAACCAGCCACACCCCAATTTGCATGAGAGCTGTATGCCAAACGAGCTGGGCCTGAGGGACGAAGGCGTGGGCGAGATCGATCTCGGCAAAGCGCCAAGCGGCTGAGCTCAAGATCAGCAAGAAAGCGCCCCAACTCAGCCCCCAGTAGGTTGAAAAGTCCCGAAGCGGGCCGTCTGCTCTCCCAGACGAGACCTTGGCCAGATGCAAGGGAACGCAGCCCACCAAGAGCACCAGGGCAACGAGCCCAAGGAGAGCATAAAGCCAGAAAGTATAAGCGTGTGGCAAAATCATGAGGAAAAACTATCTCTGTCCTCTGCTACCCAACAAGCCCGACCGGTAATCCGAACCCCAATCGGTCTCAAGTCGCTGAAATAGGGAAGGTCTACCCAGGGAGTGGGGGGAAAGCCCCAGGACAGTTTCCGGTTGTCCTAGGCCATCTCTTCGACTTGGCCTTCGGAGCGGCAACCGACAAAGAAATTCCCAAGGGAGGGTTAGGAGATTGAGCACCATCAAAAGCGCAGCAGTCGTGGGAGCTGGAACCATGGGCTCTGGTATCGCCCAGGTCTTGTCTAGTGCCGGAATCCAAGTACTCCTCTACGATCAGCGGGACCGTGCAGCCGAGCAGGCCTTAAAGACTATCCAGAGCAGTCTGGAAAAGTTGGCGGCCAAAGACCGCATTACCAGTGAAGAAAGCTTGGTAGCTCTGAGGCGAATCAAAGTTTGCCATGAGTTGGAACAGGCAGCCCAAGTGGATGTTGTGGTTGAAGCGATCTTCGAGAACCTCGAGGCCAAGTGTGCCATTTTTCGAGAACTCGACGAAATGTGTCCCAGTCACACTTTGCTGCTAACCAACACC
>JBJHCR010000340.1:0-6621 GCA_050486105.1 Vulcanimicrobiota bacterium | reverse complement strand
CTGTTTCAATTGGGTGACACACAGCTCCTGATCCAGGAGGTCGAAGATCCGCCATTCCCAATTAGCCATGAGTTTAGGGCGAGCGAACAGTCTGAGCGCTTGATGAAGATTGACTAAGTAGACTAAACTAAGTAGAGTCATGGTATGGAGAAGACGGTCAACATCCACGAAGCAAAAACTCACCTCTCCCGGCTACTCAAGGAACTCGGCCCCGGCGATCAGATTATCCTTGCCAGGATGGGCAAGCCCATAGCCAAGATTGTGCCCCTCCATGCTGAACCACAGGAAAGACCTCTTGGCTTTGTCTCGGGAAGTGTAACGGACGCGTTTTTCGAGCCTCTGCCAGACGATGAGCTGCAGGAATGGGAATCTTAGCATGCGAGTATTGCTGGATACACACGCTCTCCTCTGGGCTTTGCTGGATCCCTGCGAACTTTCGACACGCGTGAAAAGCCTGGTGAGAGACCGCCGGAATGAGGTCCTTGTGTCTTCGGCGACAGCTTGGGAAATCGCGACCAAGTATCGTCTCGGTAAGCTCCCCGAAGCCGCCGATGTGGCCATAAATTACCTCGAGGTCACCAAGACTTTTGGAGCCCAGCACCTTGCCATCACCCCCCAACACAGCCTTACGGCTGGAGGCTTTGCGTCGAACCACCGTGACCCCTTCGATAGAATGATCGCCGCCCAAGCCCTCCACGAAAGTCTGGCGGTGGTGAGCAAAGACGCCGCGCTGCGAAGTTTTCCCATCAGCATCATTTGGGACTGAGAGCTATCGCCCGAACTCTACGGAGTCCCTCGCACTGGCGAGGTCCGAGTAGCAAAGGCGGCCGCCAAGAGGGGCGGTGGTGAAATCCTTCGCCGTTTGTTGCGAGGCCCAAAGCTCTCTTGCTGCGAAGTCGACGGCATGGAATGGCAGCGATTTTTCAAGCATCACGCCTCGACCTACGATGAGGAGATATTTACCCGAGCCACTGCGGAGGAGGTCAACTTCATCCTGGAAGAACTCTCCTTGCCCGCAGGAGCGTCCATCCTCGATATGGGCTGCGGAACCGGCCGGCATAGTGTGGCTCTGGCTTTGCGAGGGTTTCAGGTGACAGGGCTAGACCTCAGCCGCGACATGCTGCAGAAAGCCAAAGCTCGCGCGGAAGACAAGCAAGTCAAAGTGACTTTCCTGGAAGGAGATGCCACCAGTTTTGACTCGCCACCGGTTTTTGACGCTGCGATCTGTCTGTGTGAAGGAGCGTTATGCTTGCTGGGCTCAAATGATGATCCCTTTACTCGAGACGTGACGATACTGAAGGCGATCAGACGTTCATTGAAGCCGGGTAGCAAGTTTATTGCCACGGTACTCAACGCTTTTCGACCTGCCCGAAACGACCCTGAAGCGCTCAACTTCGATCCTCATACCCAGACCACCAGCGGAGTAGAAAAACTAGGCGAAGAGGAACTCGTTGTCAGGCAACGCTACTACACCCCCCCGGAATTTCGCTCCATGCTCCGGGAAGCCGGGTTTGTGACCGAGAACCTCTGGGGAGGAACAGCGGGCAACTGGCGTAGAGGGCCTATGAACCTTGACGAATTTGAATTTATGATAGTGGCGAGAGTGGATTGACTCGAGCCTGTGCTCAACGTCTATGAGCGTCGGAAGAATGTAAGGAGCAGACTGCGAAGGGGTTCCTGAAAGCATGCCTTCGGGTCTCGGATCGAGGAGCGCTCGGTTGAGCACCACTTCAAATGAGTGTCCTGCATACTGTCTTGGTCGTCAGCCAGCACGCCGCACATGCGGTAGGCGATCCCTTCAAGCACTCTTCGATGTTCCTCAAACTCATCTTGATCACTCATTGCCATTTTCCAGGGGCGTGTCCTATAGCCAAATGCTTGTCGACAACAGCCTTTGTCTTTTGTCGCCGCATGTCAAGATCGCCCTCGAAGTAGCGGGTGCCCTCCAAGGAGATCCCATCGATTTTTTCACTCCGATGTAGGCAAAGACCGCCTGCAAAACGGGGTGCTGGTATTCGGGGCTGCTTTCCGCCGTGCCGCCTCGGGCCGTCCGTAAGCAAACCTGCTTCTCTGCAAGTACGCCAATCGGGCCATTTTTGCCGTGGTAAAAGTTCCGCCGAATCGGACGATGTGATCAATCCAGCCCTTCAAGCCCGAAGGCATCCCGAAGTTGTAGAGAGCACTGCTGATGACGATATCGTCGGCCTCTCTCAATTCTTCGATGAGTTGGTCGGACAGAGCGATACCAGAGGAAACCGAGGCTTCGCCTGAGTCGGCCCCTGCATACAACACCGAAATCGTGGCTTCGTCCAAGTGGGGAATCGGATTGGTTGGCAGATCGCGGATCAGATTTTTTCCTCTCGGATAAAAGTCTTTCCAACGGGAGGTGTAGTAGTCGGCGAGTCTGCGGGAGTGGGATTCCTACATTTGAGGCAAGGGGCTTGGGGATTAATAGTTGACGCCAGACACCTGGCGGGCCTGACGGAGCAGGGCTTGCTCTCAGATCCTAAATGTTATGGTGGTTGGATTAGTCAGGAGTTGATTGAAATCTGTGTGTAAAGTATAGTGTAAACTACAGGGTGAGCAAAGAGGTCTTGACATGGGCGAAAAGTGGAAAAATCCACCAATTTTCTACACGGTGGCACAGTTCAGATTTAATCAAGTTCTCAATATGGATAAGTATGTTCCTGGGATTCAAGACCGAGTACGTTTGCGCGGTTTTCCGGAATTTCGTCAAGAGAACGATTCCCATTTCCAAGTCGATATCGACGCGAGGCAACTGAGAACTAAGGATACCGCGCGTTGGAGCTTCTCTGACAACAAGCGGACTAAAGCTTACGTTCTTACCACCGAAGCGATCGCGTTTCATACTACCAATTACGAAAACTTCGAGCAGTTCTCTAGTCAGGTTTTGGCCGGCTTGAAGGATGTGCACGAGGTGGTGAAGCTTGACTCTGTCGTTAGAGTTGGGCTTCGGCTGCTTGACGCGATCACGACGACGGATGGTCTCTCTGTCGAGGACGCCCTGGATTCGAAACTGCTTGGTGCCTTCTCTGAAATGGGAGGTAGAGTCAAACACAGTTACCTTGAGACTGTCCAGGAAATAGAGAATCGTCTATTGATTTCAAAGGTGTTTATCGTCGCAGAGGGCCTACCTTTGCCGCCAGACTTACACCCATTGCCTTTGAACCTTCCCGACAGGCTGCGGAGGCTCGAAGGTAGGACCGCAACCCTCGACAATGACTGCTCTTATGCTGAGACCATAGATCTTAGCTCCGATTTAGACCAGGAACTCCTCGCTGGTACCCTGCGAGCACTCAAGAACTCTCTCAACGATGCCTTCCGATGCGCCACAACGGAGTCGGCACGAAAGGTGTGGAAGTAGATATGGCCCTCTGTTTGTATGGCGTCGAAGAGACGCTCGGTGTTGACGAGTCAAAGTCCTCTGAACCTTGTGTTCCCATTGATGCCGGAACCAGCGGTACAGGCGGCGTTGACAGACCGAGGCTTCAGGCACGTTTTGAGCCAGTTACTCACCCGCCGACTCTCTACGGAGAGCAATCTGGGGCTCTCCCTACGAAATCAGAACCTCCACGCGACCAATTGATGTTTATTCGAAAGGCTTTGAAGCTGAATGTGTCGGATCTAGCATCCGTGCTGGGAGTTTCAAGGCCTACCGTCTATGCGTGGCTCGATGGCGACGAACCTAGCCCCGAGAACTACACTCAAGTCGCACGCCTCAAACGCGTTGCCGATGAAATTGACCGGCTAACCATCACCAGAGTCGACAAATTGCTCAAGCGGCCGATTTTTGATGGACTTTCATTTTTCGACAAGCTCAATGTCACCGAAGAGGCTCTCGAGTGCCTGCCGCTTCTAAAGCAACTCGCAGACAAAGAACGGGCGGCCCGAGGCGCTCCAAAAGGATCAGGCAAGACCCAAAGCAACGACGGCTTCCTGGAACAGTCAACCCCTTTCTACGAAACGGATTAGACGCTGAATGCGATGGTCGCGAGAGACAAGGTGGGTTCAGGGGGGCTTTGTTGAACGGGCAGAGCCTTCAAGAGCTATATCCCAAGGCCTCGGGGGACTCGGTCGCGATCGCCATCTCTCATTCCTGCGATATCGCCAACGACGACTTAGAAGCAGAACCATCCGTGGAGTTTGCTCTTGGCTGCCGGATTGAATCTTGTGATGGCAACTTCGTAGGAGCCAAGAACCCGAGAAAATTGCACCTACATACGCACCTGAAGGGAGATTTTCAAGGCCTTGAAGTGGTGGCCAGCCGGAAATTCAACCTCTTGAAAGTCAAGCTTCACCAACACCAACCGGACAATGAGACCAAGTTGGTCTCAGGAGAGGTTAAAGTTCTGCAGTCCTGGCTCGCCGCGCGCTATAAACGACAAACTTTGCCGGATTCCCTGCAAGAGCGATTGAGGCCGCTCTTCAAGAAAATGGACAAGCTTGGCGGAAAAAACGCACAAGCGGTTTTGGGATACTGGCTGGATTACCAACCACGCGAGGAGCTGAAACCGGAGAACCCCTATGAAGTTTGGCTCTCCGTAGTTTATTCCACGGAGCATCCCGAATTCGAGAAGGCTGCGAACGACATCGCTGAGAGCCTAAACAACACGAAGAACTTGACGGGCTTAGACCTTATACAGTGCGCGGCCTATTCCGAGGAAGAATTTACCCTGAAAGACCTTCGAGAGCAGGTTCAATACAGGGCCGAGCACTTGAGCTATCGTACCGATCCCCATGGACCTGTCGTTTAAAGTCAACCTCCATGCTTTGGCTCGTTCTATGTGGCGTCCTTGGCTCGGTGCAAGAGAGATGTTCAGGCGAGGACCTCGAGCAATCATCGTGTCTTCTTCAAAGCGCCATTAGGTCCCATCCAGGGCGGGGCGATTAGAGGTGCTTTTCGGCTTCGAGCAGAGCGGAAGTGGCTTGAGCTAGAGTGCTCAGACCATTGAGCACTTCCTGTTTCTTGTCGTGCTCGAGGGCCCACAGCATCGATTCGATCCCCTGGATACTTTCCGTCAGAACGTCCGCCATGACCTCGAGCATGACTTCCGGTTTCTGTTTCAGGCTGCCCAGGACATGAGCCCGCTTGCTTTTCAGGTTGAGAAGTTCTTCATGCAAGATCTCGACCAAATGGGCGGACGACAGGCTATCGGCCAGCCAGTCCTTGTGCGCTAGCACCACTCGCACGTAGCCGAGATTGTTGCGTTGATCAGGTTGAAAAGAGGCTTGCTGCATGATGTTGTCTTCTTCAGCCTCACTCTGCACCCTTCAGTGAGAAGCGCAAGCGGAGCCACGGCTGGCTCTACTCACGTATTTTGCACTGGGGTGGGGAGCACCGTCGGAGGCTCCACTGGGCGGCTATGGCATCTATTGGAAATCTTTGCAGCGAGGCGGTCGCAGCAGGTCGGAGACTCTTTCCATGCCGAAGAATAGGAGCCATGTGCCGGAACATCAAAACCCTGTTCAACTTCGACCCACCCGCAACCCAAGAAGAGATCGAAGCTTCAGCCCTACAGTTTGTTCGAAAGCTCAGCGGGTTCAGTAAACCCTCAAAGGCCAATGAAGTCGTTTTTCAGCAGGCGGTGGATGAGGTGACCAGAGCGGCCAAAGTTCTTCTGGAGTCTTTGCAGACCCAGGCCCCACCGAGGGACCGGGACGAGGAACTGCTCAAGGCTCGGGAACGCAACTTAAAGCGGTTCGGCCCTTCGGCCAGGGAACGGTGAGTTCGCCATCCATCCCTGAGGGAAGCCCGGAAAGCCGGTCCGATTCAATGAGGGTGCCGTTCAAAGGGGGTTAAGGAGCTTTCAAGTCGGCGGACTTCTTCAGTTCTCGAGAGATCTTCCATAGGCGCCTTTGGCAAGTCAAGGCGGAGCCTAGTACCACGATCCAGAGGGCCCAAAGCATGAAGACCTTCCAGGTGGTGAGAGCCGACAGGACGAGAGCTACGGTGACCACTGCCATACGCTGTTGCTTGGCCTGGGGGCCGTCAAAGTAGGATGCGGTGCCTAGGGACGCTCCAAGTACACGAAGGTAGGCTGTGAGGAAGGCCAGCACGGTGGCCAAGTATCCCAGTTCCAAAGCCATGGGGCTTTCTTGGCAGGCATAACCGAGGCCAATCAGAGTGAAGGCGTCACAGAAACGATCGGGGACTTCGTTGAAGAGGCCACCGGTGGCCGTTTTCTTGCCTCCTTCCACTGCGACGAGACCGTCTAGCAGGTTGCAGATCAATCGAAGCTGTATCATCAGCGCGGCCAGACCCAAGTTGAGTCTGGGGCTTTCGTGAGGTTGAAATACGAGGTAGCAGAAAGTGGCCAAGCCAAAGAAAACGGAAATTGTCGAGATGGCGTTTGGTGAAATGCCCAGGGAACTCAAGCCAGAGGCTATCCGATTGGGCCATTTCTTGGCCCTGATTGCTAAGGGTCTTCGATGCATGGACTCGACTTCTAGAATCTTGGCGTTGGGCCTTTAGCCTAGTACAACGTCCGCAAAATTCGTCCCTAGCCCTGGCGGCCATGCATCCTCTCTCGCAGCGTCGAAGCTCACTCAAATACGCCTGGTATTAAGCGTTCGCTTCTCCTTGCATCACCCACGCGGACG
>JBJHCR010000339.1:0-6660 GCA_050486105.1 Vulcanimicrobiota bacterium | reverse complement strand
GACAAAGCCCGCCTACGCGGCATGGACGTGGATGTCCAGGAGTATTACTTCGCCCCGTAAACGCCTTACAACGAATCAGTCAGGGAACGGCAGATAATGGACTCGAACTTCCTCTCCAGGTTGTATGTATTGGCAATCAAGTGGTTCCAGATGCCAAAGGAACTGGCTATCCTGATACCGCCCAAAGCGGTAAAAATCGACCAGAAAGACTTCTCCCGCTCGCAAACTCAAGAGAAGGGCCGGCGGGTCGAGTTCCGTATAGCGATCTGATCCGGCGTTCAGAACGAGATTTCCATGGAAGTGCGAAGTCGCCCCGACAACGCCTGCGCTCCGATCCCCGCCGATCTCGTTTCTAAAACAGAGTGTTCTGGCCTCGGTGAGCACGATGCAAATCTCGTTCGGTTCCCGCTGGTAGCGCAGACCCAAATCAGAGCATACTTTTTCGATTTGCTCAAGGTCATAGGAGGTCTGCAATTCGCCTGGTTCCATAGCGAGTCGATTCCTTTTGACACTTGGCCATGCCTGCCGAGAAGGCCGTAAAGCACAGAGGATGAACCTCTCCCCATGGATTCAGAACATTCCACGAAATCGTCCGCCCTTACCACCATTGCCGCCAAAATTGTGGGAGAGTTGGCCTGGACGGAACCTTTCGAAGAGGCTTCGTTCACCCAAGACTTTCGCGGCAAGGTCTTGGTCAGCCAGACCCATTGGCTGGTTCTCGCTCCTGTAGCTCAATTGACGAAAGAACTTGGGCAGGCAGAACTCGAAAAATGGTTTGCGGTGCTCAAAAGTGTCAAATCGGGGCGGCCGGGACGCATAGATGTCGTTTTTCTTCTCGAAGAAGAACCGGGACCAGAGAGCAAGAGCACCGTAGAGCTCAAGAGGCAGACTTTCTTGGGTGCCGGAGTGTACCTGAATTACCTGTCTCCAGCTCTTGATTCCAACGTCTTGTCTATTCCGGACAAGAGCCTGAAATCGGCGCTCTTAGTCGGCGCCAAGCAAGCTCAAGACGGCGCCAATGTGGACGAGGAAGCTTACCGGCTCTTGAAAGAGGATTCGGCCCAAGCCTATCTCGCGCTGGAAGAAAAACTTGGAAAGGTGAAGCCCATCGGCACCAGGGCCATCTTCGGCTGCTGCCTGCTCATGTTCTTGTGGGCGGAACTCTTGGGAGGCGGAACAGAGAACGTATTCACCCTCTTTCGCTTCGGAGCCAATTATCCGCCGGCAACCCTCGGAGGAGAATGGTGGCGGCTGGTAGGGGCCATGTTCATGCACATTGGCTGGGTACATCTTTTTGTCAACTTATATTCCTTACTGGCCGTGGGGTGTCTGCTCGAAAAGGTCTACGGCAACTTCAAGTACTTAGCTCTTTACAGTGTCTCTGGGCTTGTCGGGTCACTGGCCAGCGCTTCCCTAGGGAGTGGTGCCATCTCAGCAGGAGCTTCCGGCGCACTCTTTGGCCTGTTCGGAGCGACAGCCCTGACCGGCTATCGCTATAAGAGTGAGTTTCCCGCGAACTTCAGCAAGGCCCTAAGTCAGGGAATGCTGCCTGCCATCATTTACAATCTCATTTACGGCTTCAGCAGCACCTCGATCGACAACGCCGCTCACCTTGGCGGGTTAGCTGCCGGGGTGCTGTTTGCCTTGGTCACTCGGCCGGATATTCTCACTGATGAGTCGAACCCGTCTCTTGTTTTGCCCCTTGCCATCTTGGGAACATTGCCCTTCTTCGTTCAGGGCTACGTAGCTTACCGTGCTCAGGTTTACGACTCCATGAGTACCTACCCCACCACTACCTACACCGACGACCGAAAACTCATCAGGACGACCTTGCCTGATATTTTTCGGGAGGTTACCGAGGAAGGTGAAACCTACCTTTCTGGGCCGGGAGTCAACGTCGTTCTGTTCTCAATCAAAGATCCGCACAGGATCTCGGTAGAACAGCCGAGCCTAAAAAACAGTATCCTGGAGGCTTTCCCCGATGCTCGTTTCTCGGTCCAAGACCATCGAGGAGTAAGATGGCTTCTGGAGGAGGGAAAGACCCAAGAGGTCGCAAGGCTGCGAGCCTTCGCCTATATCGACGACAATCTTTTTAAGGTCGAGATCTATGCCCACCCAGACAACAAGAAGCAAGCAGACCAGGTCCGCGAGACGGCTATGAACAACGTGCACTTACCCGGTTGGGAAGGTGAAGCCGCTCTAGAAAAACTCTTGACGGCCCGGCTCTTTGAGCGTGCTCTAATCTATCTCAAAACCTTGGAAGAAAGCTCGGAAATCCAATTGAAGGAAGTCGTTTGCCGAATGGAGTTAGGGCAGTTCGACGAAGCTCTCTCGCTCATGGATGAGCACAGTGACGCTTGGCCGAGCTCCTTTCCCAAAAGGCAGCTTCGAGCCAAGATTCTTGCGGGACAAGGGGAGTACCAAAAAGCTTTCGCTATCCTGGATGCTTGGCAAGAAAACCTGACCGAAGCGGAGAGAGATGAGCACTTGCTCCTGCGAGCCGAGATCGCTTATCAGGCTGGGCGAGGTGAGGAAGCCGATGCGTTTTGTAGGCAACTCTTGCAAAGCGAGCAACCCCAAATACAAGCCGAGGCCTTGAGCCTCATGGCAGGCCAGAAAGTGTCGCAAGGAACCTTGCAGGAAGCCATCGACCTAGCCACTCGCTCTCTAGAAATCGTGGAAACTCCCCAAGCACTCACTATCAGGGGTCGGGCCCACCTTGAATTAGGCCAGGCTGAACAGGCCAATACGGACTTCGACCGCTCCTTCGACCTCTCTCCCAACAGCGCGGAAGTCAACTACTATATCGCCAGGCTCCTTGAGCAGCAAGAGGAGGTCCAAACAGCCCAACTGTTCTATGAACGCTACCTGTTCCTGACTGGCCCAAACGGGGAATTCGTGACTCAAGCTACCACTGCCCTCTCCTCGAATCCCGGCGAGCCTTAGGTGACAAACCCCACCTCTGATTTCTTTGGTCACCCCCAAGGATAGACAGCCTCTCAGGGTAAATGGCTGTTGGCATCTCGGCCATAGTTGATGGCTACCCGTAGAAAATGCGGCGACGGGACCGCATCGTTTTCCACTATTGCGCCGACCATGGGCTGCCGGTGGCCTGGAACCTGGCCGGCGGTTACCAAGCCGAGTTCCAGAGAGTGCTGGACCTGCACCACGCCACCATGGAGGAATGCCTGGCTGCCTTTGACCCACTTGAAGCGCGACCTTTCTCAAGGTCACCCTCAATGACACTATTCGGCCATCGTTGCAACGAGCGCATTAAGAACGCCATTTCCAACAATTCAAATGTCGTGCCATGGAAGCCCAATCGGGTCACGCTGAAACTTTCCCATATGGCAAACTCGAAGATGCGACAGAAGCTCTCGATAGTATTGGCGACTAACGAATCCCTGTGTGCCAGGTCATTGTCGGCTTGGCCATAGTGTACTGATTCCACCCCTGACCAACATTTAACATCCGTTCTACTTTCCGCAACCCCCAAACCCTACAATGAGTTCTATGCTGATCAAGACTGTGTCGTACCAGGTTCCGGTCACCGAGAGAACCCAATTGGGCTCGAAGCCGCAAAATAGTTTTCGCCCTCAGGATGAGGTGGAGAAACCTTATGTGGGCTGTCAAGGTGACAGCTGCGACTTGGGAAACAGCAAGGTTTGGGGCGATGTTCCCCGTAAGAACGCCGATGGCTCGGCCTACCTTGCCGACAAGTCCGAGCAGATCGACCTTTCCCCTCGGAGCCCTTGGAAATATGGCATAGTAGGTGGTCTGCTGGGGGCTGTTGCCGGTGCGGGCCTAGGAGCTCTCGGCGGTGGGCTCGTCGGGGCAGCCACTGGCCTGTCGGCCGGGCTTGGCGCCCTGGCAGTGGGAGGCGCCGTGGGCGGTCTGGCGGCCAACTCCGTGCGGGGGGAACAGGTGGAGCTAGTCTGGGACACCCACGAGATCAAGGATCCCTCCATGGTGGGTTATCACCATTTCGTGGGGCCAGGTGAGAGCAATGGGGAACGGGGCTACTTCCACCGCTTCGTTCCAGATATTCAAAATGCGGTCATCGGAACCTATCAGACTCCGCGTACCGTTCGCAGCAAAGAGGGAGCCCAGTCGTGATCATCAAGAACTCTTTTCAGAAAATTTTCGCCCCTCGACCCGAACCTCTCGACAAGACGGTCACCTACGAAAACCAAAAACTGCAGAGCCGCTACCTGGGCTCGATCCCCCGGGACTACCACTCGTACTCAGGCTTTGGCCGAGGTTACGTCCGCTGTGGACCGCAAGGTTGCAACGACGGCAGCCGAGGAGTCTACCGCAACACCCCGGTCTACGAGCCCGATGGGCAGCCACGAGTGGATGTCAAGACCGAGCGGATTCAAGCTCAGAGCTATTCCGTTCCCCTTTTCGGCGCTTTAGGAGCGGTAGGAGGAGGCGCGGTGAGCTTCGGCATCGGAGCCCTAGCTGGTCATTTGCTGGGCTGGTCGCCTACGCTGACCGGAGGAGTGGCCGCAGGCGTCGGCGGATTAGCCACGGCTTGGAAGGCTGCCGACTACGCCGCAGGAGATCGGGTGCGCTTGGAGTGGAGAGAGCAGCCCATCAATGAGAAGAAGTTGGTGGGCTATTACCACAGCGTCAGCGCCAACTATGAAACTCGCTGCCGAACCGTGACCGACGGCGACGGCAACAGCAAGCAAGAGTGCTGGCAAGAACAGAACGGCTACAACCATTCCTTCCGACCCGATGTCAGGTACTGGCAGGTGGGAGAATACGTCGCTCCCAAGGTCGTCCATTTCCAGGATGACGGCACCTGGAAGCCCGAGCCCGATCCCGCCGACACGGATTTACCCATAGAGCAAGCCCACGAGGTCTCTCAGCATCCCGAATTCGTTGGTGTTTGACTGGATTGAGAAACGCAGGTTCACATTGATCCCAAGGACACTCTTCCGCCGAGCTCGCTGGACCAACTCCGAAATGATGTGGGTGTCGACCCAGCCCCTTTGACATCCGTCATCACCAGCTTCCTAGACGAGGTCGAGCAAGGACTCGATCAGCAACGCCCTAGGCGTCCCTTACGGGATGACTCGAAACTCCCGTTCAGCCACCGGCGTAGCCCCATCCTTTTCTGGATCTATGAGCAGCAATCGATAAGTCCCAGGTGTGACTGGGGCGACGAGGTTTATGGGCTTTTCGAAATCCACGGTGAGCGAAGACAGCGCAGCTTGGCGGTCACCTAATTTGTCGGGCAGAATGGGAAAAATCCCCACCCAGGCCTGCTCGCTCAATTCGGCGGGAATGACTAACACCGCGATTTCAGCCCCCGGGGCGTACTCCTCGGCATCGATCTGCACATCGGACTGCAGACCCACAGCCAAGGACGAGTTATCCCCTTCACTTGGCACTCCCTCGTGTTGGGTCCCAGGACTGCTCACTTCCATCTGGGTCTGAGTGCATCCGCATAGAACTAAACAAACGACAAATAAAAGAACTTGCTTGACAAGATATTTGGTAGCCTTTCTTGGAGCTTTCGGCATGTCGATAACCTGTCTTTCTTTGGTACCTGTTGTGAGGATTTTAAGGCGAATCAACAATTTGCATCTACCCGTCCACATCCCTCTGCCGAAGTGAGCTTCTTCGAGTCAAGGGGATAAGCAAGGAGAACCCTGCCCAGGGCACAAACGACTCTTCTATGCCTGATACCATCCTCATTGCCTTAGACGGCTCGGACTTTTCTGAACGCGCGTTGCCCGTTGGCCTGGATCTGGCCAAGACCTACGCCAACAGTGTTCAACTGCTGCTGGCAGTGAACCACGAACGAGACTTCCAAGCCGGCTCGGACTATCTGCGCCTTAAAACCCAAGAAGCCACGAACTTGAACCTAGAGTGCCGTTTCACCGTCTTGGTGGGGGACGCCTCGGAACAGATCATCGAAGCCAGCAAATCGGCCCGGACTCTAGTCATGGCAAGCCACGGGCGTTCAGCCTTCGATCGCCTGGTTTTAGGGAGCGTCGCCACCAAGGTTACCCGGGGTTCTCACTGTCCGGTCCTCCTGGTGCGAGAGCATCCGGTTCGTCTCAAGGAAATCAAGAAGGTCATGGTTCCTCTAGACGGCTTTGAACTTAGTAAGACTGCTCTTCCTGAAGCCGAGCGATTCTGCAAAGCCTTCGGAGCGACTTTGGTTCTCACTCGGGTCAGCGAACCTATCGGCTTCGAATTCGGCCTCTTGGATCGAGAGGAAGAGGGAGCCCGACTGCAAGAGTTCCTGAAAGAGGTGGCCACCTCGGTGGATCCGTATATCACCGTGGAGACGGCCCACGGCTTCGGCTCTGCAGCGAGAGTCTTACTTCAGCAGATCAGCGAACTTGAGATCGACCTGCTGCTGCTCAGCAGTCATGGCAGGAGCGGCTTCAACCGTTTGGTCTGCGGCAGCGTCACCGAGAATGTCGTGCGGGGCGCCGATTGCCCCGTGTTCGTAGTGCGCCCAGCCTAAGTGGACCCTCCTAGTACAACGTCTGCAAAATTCGTCCCTAGCCCTGGCGGCCATGCATCCTCTCTCGCAGCGCCGAAGCTCACTCAAATACGCCTGGTATTAAGCGTTCGCTTCTCCTTGCATCACCCACGCGGACGCGGCCACCCACGCAAGCGCGGGTTCCCGGCGCCTGA
>JBJHCR010000338.1:0-6687 GCA_050486105.1 Vulcanimicrobiota bacterium | reverse complement strand
CACCCACGCAAGCGCGGCCACCCACGCAAGCGCGGGTTCCCGGCGCCTGACCACAATTGGTAGGGACGAACTTCACGGACGGTGCACTAGTGCTCTGTCAAGCTTAAGAATTGCGGTTGGGCCGGTCGGTTCATCTGGAGTAATGCAGTCGTGCAGAGGAGAGAAAAGGCCGTCTTAAGAACCCTGGCTAGCATGTGCGCCGCGCCTGCCAGACCAGATGAAGGTCCCCATCCGGGGCTGCGCCTATTTCTTAGCGGAGTTCGCGTGGTCGGAGTCTTGTCGGCTCTGCTGATCTCGAACTTTCACTCCAATCCTCTAGCTCTGACTGCCGAACTGTCCGAACTTGGATGGGTGATCACCGCCGGTGTGGTGATCTATCACCTGGTGGCCGGTCTCATCGTGGGCATGACCGAAGCCCGAGGAATAGCAGCGTTGGTCATCGTTTTCGACGTTGCTTTGGGTACACTGCTCACCTATCTCTATGGCGAAGCCTACTTTCTGTTGGTTTTTGCCCTCCCGGTGCTGGAAATCTGTGCCGCCTTTGGGCTCACGGCCTCTCTTGTTTCGGCGGTTCTCGGCTTGATGTTCTACGGAGTGGTGTACGCCAGACCGCTGCTAGAGAGCTTCTACAATAATTCCATAAGCAGCGAGACCCTGACTCTCAGGTTATCTTTGTCAGGGGTCCAGGCTGCAGTAACTCTCTTGCTCACCTGGCTCTACTCCCTCGCGGTAGCCGAGACTGCGAAGACTGAATCAGCCCGCTCTGAGAAAGCGAGAACGGCCGACCTTCTATACGAGCAATTGGCAGAGCGCACCGACGAGATAGAGCGCGTCTACAGTGAACTCAATGAACAAGATCTGAAGATGAATCATCTCAGCAAAGAGCTCTCGCATCTTCAGCACGAACTCGAGCAGGCTTATCGCGATCTTGCCAAGGCTCGATTGACCTTGAATTCTCGGGAGAGCCAGGCCGAAGAGACCGTGAGTCGACTCTCCGACGAGATGGTCCGAGAGAGAAAAATGCTGGAGGTTCATGCTGCCAGGCTTGAGCGTGAACTAGATTTGCGCAACCGTACCTTGGAAGGCTTTCGACAGTTGCTGAGCTCCCTTTCGTTGGAAGAGACGCTCTTGGCCTTGGTTTATCACCTTCAATCCCGCTTGCCCAGCGTGGTTTGTGTGGTCTTTATGAAGGAGGATGTCCAGGGCACTCACTATTTGTATCCCGAGGTTGCCGACGCGGCCGACACCGCCTTTTTCCGTGAACTGGCAATCCCCGTTGGAGAGCAAGCGGTGGGATGGGTGGCCGCTTCCGGTCGCAGCTTGAAGATCGATGACACCCAATTTGAGACAGAGAACGGAGTGGTGGAGGTGCTCCCCAATCAAGGACGGAGCGCGTTGATATTGCCTCTGAGGGACAATGACGACGGCAGTACACTCGGAGTGGTGTACATGAGTCGAAACGAACCTGGGGCATATAAGAGTGAGGACCTGAGTTCCTCAGAGGAGTTTCTGGAACTAGCCTCTATCGCGGTCTCACGTTGTTTGGAGTTTCGGCAAAGAGTAGGTGGTGGGTTGCACGACACGGTGACCGGTCTGCACAACGGCTTGTACTTGGCTGAGCGCATGGAAGAGGAAGTCCGAAGAGGTCGTCGCTACACCTACCCGGTAGCCTTGATGATGATCGACATCGATCGTTTTGCTCCGGTGGCCGCCAATCTGTCTTCGGAAGTGCTCGACAACGTCTTGCGGCAGGTGGCTGGACTGATCTTGGCAGAGATCCGAGAGACCGATGTGGCTGCCCGCATCGATGCCGATGATTTCGGTGTCTTGCTGGTCCACTCAGACCGAAATTCCGCCGTTCCCATTGGCGAGCGTATACGCAGCAAGGTTGCCGAGGCGACCTTCGGTACCCCGGGCCATCCGCTGCGCTTAACTGTGTCGGTGGGCGTCGCTGGGGTGCCTCACGACGCCTCCGACGGGCCAAGGCTCAAAGAAGTCACCTTCGGGGCCCTCAATGAAGCCCGAAGCGCCGGGGGCAATAGGGTTGCCACCTATCCAAGGTAGGGCGGAGCCCCGAGCTTCTGAAAAAAAAGAGGAGTCCGACTCTCGGCAGCGCAAATCGCCCCTATGCTGTCCCTGACGAAAACAGAGCCTCACCTTCTCTTTCCTCGGCCAGCTATCGTTGAGAGAAGCCAAGGCTCTTACAGCCTTGAGCGTTGGTTAGACCAACCCGACCTGCGCCACAATCCGAGACTCATGTTGAAGTTGTTTCTCGAAGGAATCACTCTGCACCGACGGAGCTTCGCCTTGGCAAGTCGAGCTGAGCGAGTCCTGGACCTGGGATGTGGAGGAGGATGGTTTTCCATCGCCGTTGGTCGAGCCAACCCTCGAAGTTCGGTCTTGGGCCTAGATAGCGATCAGCGCCTTTTGAACTGGGGGCAGTTCTATTGGGAGCACTTGAAAAGACAGGGCAAGGTTCAAGCTGAACTTGAGTTCCAGGCGGTGCAAATCGAAAATTTTCCGTGGACGGAGCACGAGGAGTCCTTCGACTTGGTTCACGCTGGATTTATTCTCTCTCGATGCAAAGACCCCGGAGCTGTCCTGCAGGGTATCTATTCCGTTCTTAGGCCGGGAGGATGGCTGATCTATCACGACTGCACCGATCCCCCTCCAGAGAACTTAGACGCGCTTGCGAGATGGAGCCACCTGGGCGCTAAATGGAGAGAGCCCTCGAGTGATCCCTGGTCCTGGAGAAGGCTTTGGGAGCAGCGCTACAGATTCGATGTGGTACGCGCCTTGGCCCGCACCAAAGAGCCTGATGAACAGCATGTGGTGAGGCGTCTTGAGGAGCTTTTTGCCATCAGGTTTCAAGAGAGACGTCGGGCCTTTCTCGACATTTTTCTGCGTCGGACCAATCGCTCCCCGGTGATGCAATCTGTGCTCTTGCCCACAGTCAAGTTCACCGATGATCTCGTCCGAAGACTGGACATCTTGCAAGGAGCTTGCCGCTATATCAACGCTCAGAAGCGGTGAGAGCATTGAGCGTAAAACTCAAGACAGAGTCTGGGAAAGGTTCTCCATGCGAATCCTGAAGGCCAAAGATTTAACCTGGGACCGACTGCGCGAAGAGGCGCAGAAGGGCAGCCTGTTCTTTCTCTCTGTGACCCCTCTTGAAGACCACGCGAGCCATTTGCCTTGTGGCACCGACCCTCTCATCTGTGAGGCCCTCGCTGAACGAGTGGCTACTCTGACTACCCCTATTCCGAACGTGGGGGCCGATCCCGGATCAAGCAATGCCATTCTCCTCCCCACCTGGTACCAGGGAGCAAGTTTGCTGCGCTCCTTGGGTTGTCTCCGTTGGACCCCCAGGTTCCTAACGCGAGCCTTGGTCGAGTATGGGAGGGAACTGGCTGAAATAGGGGTGCGCAGGCTGGTGCTCTTATCTTCTCACGGGGCCTTCGATCATATTCGAGCCCTGGAACGAGCCGCCAAAGCCCTCGAAGTTTCCACCCGAATGAACGTCGCTGCCCCCTCAGGACCTCTGCTCAACAGCTTCCTGGCTGGGGAGTTCCACTCCAAGATCGAGGATCGCTTGGGACGCAAGTTTAATGAACTCGAAAGCCGAGAGTTGTATGGAGACGTCCACGCTGCGGGTTGGGAAACATCACTGGTCCTCCACTTGGCCCCTCATCTGGTGGACGAGGGTTATCGAGACCTGCCGCCGTTTCCCATTTTTGAAGGAAAGAGACTCAAACTGCGAGCCCTATCTCGCCATCGAGGATACTTTGGCTCCCCGGCCGTGGCGAGCGCTGATCTGGGGCTGGCTTGCATAGATGTGTTGAGCGAAGAGGCAGCGCTGGTGGTCGATGAATTCTGCCAACGCCCGGTGAGAGATCGACGTCGACGCCCAAATGGTCGGGTTCGCAAGAAGCTTGTTGGGGTGGCGGTGCTGGCCTTGGCGATGGTGGCTTACAACTGGCTGAAGCCGGGAGATGGGAAGGCTCAACCCACGACGGAAACCTCGGAATCCTCTGAAACTTTACTGCAGAAGATTTCGAGAGCTGAAGATTCCGCCTTGATAGACCCTGCTTGATTTCTAGCCCAGGCAGGCATTTTAAGGGGGACTAGGTAAGAGTTTTGAACTGGATAACGAAGCCCCCCTCCATAACTGTGATTTGAGGAAAGTATGACTACAACTGAGGAACTGTTGTCGAAGCTCGAGGAAGATCGCCCTTTCGAAGAACATATGGAAGAGGGCGAGAAACTGCTGAAGTCTTTGGACTTTAGTAATGCCTTGCGCCATTTTGATCGGTTGTTGAAGACCGCTCAGAAGCTCCCGGGTGAAGGTCGGGAACTCAAGGTGGCCCGAGCCCGAAATAGGTATGCGCGTTCCTGCCAAGTGGTAGGGCGTTGGGATCGCGCCCAGCGAGAATATCGGCGTGTCGTTGAGTCGGAACTCGAAGGAGACGATCGCTGGGTGGTCGCTGAAGCTCTCTTGGGTCTCGGAGTAACCCTCTCTCGAAGGGGAGAGCGAGATGAGGCTCGAGACCATTTCGAGGAAGCCAGAGATGTGGCCGAGGAACTCGAACTCTTGGAACGCAAGGCTGAAGCGCTCTGCCATTTGGCTGCCAGTGCCGGGAGAACCGGAGAGTTAGAAGAAGCTCGAAACCTGCTGGAAGAAGCTCGGGCCTTTATTTCGGACGCTCCTGACTCGGAGTCTGGACGGGAATTGTCCGCCCTATTCTACTCACAGTACGGCCTGTACTATTTTCGTGTTGGGAACCAATCGGCGGCCACTGAAAATTTTGAGAAAGCTCTCAATATCTTAGGTAAACAGCCTAGTTTAGAGGGCGCTTCCTGTCGACGGTACCTGGGAGTGATGTGCGGCCTCAAGGGGCAGCACCGGAAAACTTTGGAGCACCATCTCGAGGCCTTGCAGACCTATAAGATGGCAGGTTGTCGGTACGGGCAGGCCAAGGTTTACGACTCAATCGGTCGAACATTCTTGGCCAACAACCGTATGGAAGAAGCCATTTTCAGCTTCAAGAAGGCCGAATCGATCTGTCGTCGATTGGGCGCCAATTCGGAATTGGCCACCCTCTACGGAAAGCTTGGCCAAGTTTACATGATCCGTGAAGACTACGAGACGGCAGTCAAGTATTTCCGTCGAGATCTGGATATCTCGTCTCGAAACGGAAACTACTATGCCCTGGGATATTCGTATCGGAACCTGGGTCGCTCTCTGATTCAGGTGGGGATCACTGAAGAAGCCATCACCAACCTCAAGGAAAGTATCGGGTTGTTCCAATATGTGGAAGACCACTTGAATCTTGGCCGAGTTTATATGGACCTCACCCAGGCTTACGTTAAGGCTGAGCGTGGCCAAGACGCTCGAGAGATGGCTGTCAAGGCCGAAGCGATCTTTCAAGAACATCAGATGGACCGAGAGCTGGCCTTCCTGAAAACTCTCAAAGGAGTGATCAGCCGTCTGTCTCGCGACTATGAGCAAGCCGAAAAGCTCCATCGGGAGTCCATTGAAGAGCTTCCCGTAAAGGGCCCTCAAGCTTGGCGGGCTGAAGCCTACTACGAACTGGGGATCCTCTATCGCCAACAAAAGCGTCTTGCTGAGGCGGTGTCAGCGTTTCGGGATGCTTTGGAGATCGCCAGGGCGGCGGGCTTGTCTCGCCATACCGGCAGGTATCTCAGGGACATTGAGAGCCTCGACGAGACCGAACTTTACCGCGCCTGGATGAAGGATCTCCCTGAAGGGTAAATCGCCGTGGGTTTGGGTCTAGCATTCAAAGCTTTCTTCCGTTGCTTGAAGAACGATGAAACGAGCCAGAAAATTGGGCAACTCCTCAATCCCGAATCCGGGGTGAAGGAGGAACCGAAGGTTGCTCTCTCGTCATCAGCTCAACTCCTTGCCGTATTGCAGAAGGAAGGACGTTTTATCGATTTTCTTCAAGAGGACTTGTCCGGTTTTCCAGATGCCCAGATCGGCTCGGTTGCAAGAACCGTGCAAGAAGGCTGCAAGAAAGTGCTCAAGCAGTATATTGAACTCAAACCCGTTCTTGAAGAGGCGGAAGGGGATAAGGTGACCGTCGAACCAGGGTTTGATCCCCAGCGAATAGCTCTGGTTGGCAAGGTGGAAGGGGACCCTCCGTTTCAAGGGGTACTCAGGCACCACGGTTGGCTTCTGGAAAAGGACAGCTTGCCTCGCTTAGGGGCACCTTTGGTCTTGCTTTCCGCGGAAGTAGAACTGGAGTAACCCCAACTCTCGTCGTCTGCGTTCCTGATCTGTTCGGTTTGGATCGCTTGCGAGAGGTTCATGATATCGGTAGTATCGAGGTCTTTTCACCCTGAATCGGATGGCGTAGCTTCGCCTGAGAGTGAGAGACACTCTGAGATAGGACGAGTGAGCATGCGTACATTTGGTATAGACTTAGGCACAACGAACTGTGCTCTGGCCCACGCGAAGGTGACAGACGAGGGTGAAGACCACGAGTTCGGAGTTTTCGAGATTCCCCAGTTGGTAGGTTCGGGTCAGGTGGAGCCGCGCTCCACCCTTCCGTCTTTTCTCTATCTTCCAAGTTCCCATGAACTCGGGGGATTGGACCTCAGCTTGCCTTGGGACGAAGTGAATCTTCAGGCCCTGGGGGCGCTCGCACGACAGGAAGGGTCCAAGAA
>JBJHCR010000337.1:0-6704 GCA_050486105.1 Vulcanimicrobiota bacterium | reverse complement strand
ACTTCGCTCCACCCTGCGAAGGGAAAGTCAGCAAGACGGTGTTGACGTCGAGGTTCTCCTGACGGACTATCGCTTCCTAACTCCTGGGGAAGGCCGAGCTTTGCTTCTGGAACTGTCGGAACAGGGAGCGCTCAAGAGGATCCTGGACCTGCTAGTGGTCGCCTGGGTAGACAATCTGGTGAGCCCCGACTGGACTCGCTTGCTGGAGATACCTAAAGAGCTCGAAGGTGAGTTTCCTGCCCCCACGTCTCCACCCAGGAGCACAGAAGAAGTCTCCCACGAGGAGAACCCGGAGACAGATCCTGAAAGCGAAAGCGAATCTGAAGCCTTTGAGGAACCTGAGATTGAAGAGTCAACACGTCTCGACTTAGGCACCTACTGGCTGGCTCTGTCCCCCCCTCCTCCTAATCCTTGGCCCGAGCCATTGCGTACCTTCACGGTGCAAAAGGCAGGCCATCTTCCAGTCGTCCTCAGCGGTGACCGGCTCGGAATAGGGACCGAGGAAGCCTTCGTCATTTATCAGCCTAATGGGCGGGTGTCTGCGACTTGGAACAATGAGGTTCCACTCGTCGTAGCCTCGGACTCGGAACATTTTTATCTAGGCCTAGCTGAATCTGTGGTGGCCATAGACCGCGACGGAGAGGAGCGCTGGCGTTTTCCGGTACCTGGGTTCTCTCCGAAAGGAGAATTTCTCCTCTCGGGCGGCCTCCTTCTGGTGTGCAGCGGGAACGGCAGTTCCGGGCACCTTACGGCCGTCAACGCTCATGATGGCAAGCTTCGTTGGCAGCAGCCTCTCACCGCTGAACCCCAATCTGGTCCCGTCTTGCTCAGCGAACCTGAGCCGGCTGTGGCCGTCCTCGATGGCCAAGGAAATCTCGCTTCCTGGGGCCTGACGAGCGGCGCCCTCAGGTGGCAAACCAAAGTCTCCGCCTCGACCCTGATTCCCCTTTCTGCCCAAGGCTCGGACCTGGCACTGGTCCAACCAGAGGGAAAGGTCTCCATCCATTCGGCCCTTCAGAACGGGAAGCAGACTTGGTCCACAGACTTGAAGACTCCCCTGGTCGCGCCCCCAACCTTCTCTTCAGAGAAGCTGTTGGTACCCGCCAAAGACACTTATCTATACCTTTTGGACCGCCAGAATCCGTCCAGAAACAAGGAGACCGTGCGATTGGCCGTCCCTTTATCCCAGCCCGCCATCATCGTTGACAACAGCGCCTACATCAGCGACGAATCCGGGCAAATGCATTGCTTGGACTTGGAGACCGGGACCTTAAGCTGGACCCGGGACTACAGCAAGGTGGCCCTCTTGGCCCCGAGCTTTAATGAGCAGTTCTGGGCCATCACCGACCGCAGCGGTCGAGTGACCGTTTTCGAGCACTAATTCCTACCCCCAGACGCCTCAATCGAGCCCTTTGCCACGCCATTCGATGGGTCGAGAGAAGAGCGACAACTGAATTTGGCCTGAGCCTTCCCTAAGCTTCACCGTTCCATTAAGAGTTCCAGCTTCGTCGAGACCATCTCGATACTCTTTTGAACCAGAGGTTGACACGGGAACCAGATTGGCCTGCAAGCTCCCCTCAGGGGTCACCTTGCCGCGCAGGTTATAAACCGCTCTTCCGGTTTGCATTTGAGTCCCTCCCTCCCGAGAGACCACGTCAAGTTGCAATCTTCCCGTGACAACTTCCCCACGAATTTGGAGATTCAGGCTTCCGGAAACTCGAACTTCTCCTCCACCACGCAGTGGAGACAGACTGCTCAATTGCGTTCTGAGAGTAAGTTGACAACCTTGACTTTCAAAAAGATGCTCTAGGACTTGAACCTTGACTCCAGCTTTTGAGGACGAATCCTCAAAGAGCCGACCCTTCAGAGTCAGGCTAGCTATAGCTGCCCGGCCTGATATATTGCAAGGCTTAGAGCCTCTTAGAGCGACCCGAACAATTCTCTCCCCAGGGGTTAGAGCTGCCGTTCCCGTGAAACTCCATCCAGCCCGCTCGAAACGAACGTGACTTCTGACCGACTCCACCTTTCCCAAACTCACACCGATTGCGTCCCTTAGGGACTCGGCTCTATGGCGCTCCTCAGGAAGCCTCTGATCGATCAATCCATCCCGACTGAGAAGCCGAACAAAGCGAACGGGTTCCACCCGGGTCTCCTCCCACATTGTGGCAGCCTCTAGAGGAGTTAAGGAGCCAAAGTCTCGGTTTTCGAGCACAATGCGGACAGGCTCCCAAAGAACCCGCCAATTGCCCTTCCTTAAGTCTGGCTGAGCGAGAAAGTCCGGGATTGCCATCCGATTGACTATAGCCCAGGCTGCTAGGGCAGGCCCGTTGTTGAGTTCCGTCTTGCGCGGTCCGTCCTCCAAGTAGGAATTGAAAAGCTGCTCCACAGAGACCTGGAGGGCGGGATCGGTTTGGGACCAAGCTTGGGTTCCCGAAGCCAAAACCAAGAGAACAGCGCAAGCCGCGGCACTGAGTGCCTTTTTCAAGTGTTTCAAGGCGAATTGCTCACCCTTCTGATCCCAGCCTTGCTTTCATAGATCTGGGTAAGTTCGTGCCCAAATCGTGGGTTGACTACCAGATGATGCTCATCGGGACCAGAGCGTAAATAGATTCTGTCAAAGAGATAATCCTGCTGGAGTTCCTCTTTCAAAGCTCGTCTCTGCTCAGAAGTTAGACCGGCACTGGAAATTCGAACTGCCACACCTTTGGCATGAAGCTCTCTCTCCCAATCTGGTTTTTCGGCGTCGGCCTCTCCCAGCGACGTGAAAGCGAAGCGGAACCCTTGTCCACCATCTGTGCGAGCAAGACGGTCGCGGAGATGCAAGAGATACCCGGCCAACTCCGGACGGACCCAGAGCTGCCTGTTTGACTCTTCCCCTGCAGGCCAGAAATCCTCACCAATTCTCACCAGGTAGCCACGATCAGCTCCTAGTCGACGTCCTTCCTCGCCTAGATACGGGGGAAGTCCTCGGACCTCACCAGCCAACTGCGGCACGGAATAGCGTTCCACGGCACGGTTCAAATACTCTTCTCCCTCCAAAACTCCTGACAGTGAGCCAAGAACCTTCCAGGGATAGATATCGCTTTCATCCCCCAGTGCCAAATGAGCATTGGCTCGGGTGGTTGGCTCTCCTTCGACGGTTCGCTGTCCGTTGAGCATCTCGCGCGAGCGAGTGTCGTTCCATAGGTCGAGATAAGTGACGTTGAGACGTTCCAGGGCATTGAGGAACGAACTGCGGTCCGCCGGCTGGGGATAGAGAACGTTAGGGTCCCGGCGCCTAAGGTAGTCGTAGAGAATGTCGTCATGGTTGAGAACTCCCTTGTGGTAGGCACCAATAGCGTGATCGATTCGGCCTCCATACTGGCTCAGTAGGTAATCGTAGAAGAGTACCACGTCTTCAAGATTGCATTCGGGCAAGGCTCTTTCATCACTGACACCAGCGGCTTTAGCCATCTGGCGATGGCGCTGCTCGACATTGAGGACCGCCGCCTGCCTCTCTAAGGCCTCCGCCTTCTCTAGGCGCTTGGGGTCGTTTTCCAAGTTGCCCTGGTAGCGTTCCCACTGGGCTTGCTCTTTCAGTTGCAAGGCCTTTCGAGCGGCATAACGGTGAGCTTCGTCCACCGCCCCCCAAGTCATTTGTCCCAAACCTGCTGCATCGGCCCAGGAGACCTTATCTATCCCTCCGGAATTCTCCCAACTGGTGATTGCTAGAACCGGATAGAAGGGAACATCGTGGCGCTCACACAAGCGCTTCAGCAAGTCCTTATGCTGGTGAATGAGTACGTGATTTCTAGCCAAGTCGTGATTCTCGGTGGGATGAAAGACGACGTGGTGAAACGATAGGATCTCGGCTACCATCTGCGGCTTCTTGGCCGGTTCAAAGTCAGGGAACACCAGATCGATCATAGAGGACACGGCATCGATCTCGGCTTGGGGATACTTCCCGTGCAGATAGTACTCCCGGAGCGTCCCTTCCCCTTGCCAGGCTGGGGGCTTCACCGGGTTCGATTGCCCTTTGGCTGCACTGGCCAACAGTTCCGGAGACGAATCGGCCTGCCCATCGGCAAGCTCCGCCGACACGGGCTTAGTGGTCGAAGAGCATCCGACTGTCAAAAGTGCAAAAAAGACCAAGGAGACCAGAGTCAATAGAGTTCTCACACCGGATCTAATTCGCGTAGAGAGAAAAGGTTCCCGCCTCACCCAGGTCAAGCTCAACTGTCGAGGAAGGCCGAGTGGAAAGGGGAATAATCGAAGCTATGGGTGACACCGACAGGCAAGAACTGGGTCGTCGGGGAGAAAGATCGGCCTTGGCCTACTTGGAGAGTCTGGGGTACCGATTGCTCTCCAAGAATTTTCGCAACAGGAATGGCGAGGCCGACTTAATCCTCACAGATCAAGACACTTTAGTTTTCTGCGAGGTCAAGACTCGAAGGGTCGGCTTGGCCGGCAGCGCGGCCGAAAGCTACCGGAGTGCCCAGCGCAAGCGACTGGTCAAGCTGGCTCTGAGATACTTGCAGCGGACCGGATGGAACGGCCCGGTTCGCTTCGATCTGCTAGCCTTACAGCAAGAAGACTCGGGGGAGTTCTATCGCCTGGAACACCTCAAAGATGTTCTTGAAACCGATGAACTTTGGAGCTAAGCGTGGCACCGCTCACCTATTCAGCGCAACAGTTCTGCCGATAAAAGGTTGACAAAGTCACACTTTTCGCGAGAAAAGTGGAGAGTAAGACTCGAACGGCCCCCGTTCCCCAAGGAGAAATATATGATGCAATTCTTTCGTGGAACTCTCTTGCTAGGCGCTTTGCTCTTAATGTGTAGCGGACCAGTTTTGGCGGAAATCGAAGATTTTTCCGGTGACTGGAGGTTCATCATTGAAAACAGCCACACCCGCAAACAGATCACCATGCGCATCCAAGAAGAGAACAAACGATTGAGAGGAAAATGGTCCTCTAAAGAGTTTGGCTCAAACGACCTCGACGGACGCCGAGAAGGGGACGATCGATTTCTCCTATGGAGTGTCTACCAGAGTCGTGAGGGCGCGACCACGGAATCCTCCTTCAAAGGCCGCATCGAAGGCGAGACTCTGGTGGGTGACTGCGAAGTTTTCCGAAAACGCTATAAGTTCACTGCCGAGCGTATCACCGACGACTAGAAAACCAGGGGCAGGCTTTCTTAGAAATCCTCAGTCAACCAATATTGTTCGGCCTGCTCTTTCGCTTGGGCCATATCCTCTTTGGTGATCATGCCCTCCCGATGCATGGCTTGGAGCACTTCCCTTTGTCTGCGCACCGCTGCTCCTGGGTTAGTCAGCGGAGAATAGGCGGTGGGGGCCTGAACTAGGCCGGCCAGCAGGGCCGCCTGCCAGAGTTCCAAGTCTATGGCGGACACCTCAAAATAGATGAGGCTTGCGTCCTCGATCCCGTAGGCCCCCGACCCAAAGTAGACCTCGTTGAGATAGAGTTCTAGGATCTGGTCCTTATCCCACTCTCGGTCCATCCGGTAAGCTACCGCCACTTCTTTGAGTTTGCGGGTATAGGTGCGCTCGTCAGACAGAAAAAGTCGCCGGGCCAACTGCATGGTGAGCGTGCTGGCCCCCTGCTCGATCTCCCCTGAGGCGGCATTGCCAATGAGGGCGCGCACGATCCCGCGGAGGTCTACTCCCGCGTGGTCATAGAATCTGCGATCTTCAATGGCCACCAGAGCCTGGATCATGTCTGGGGAGATCTGTTCGAGCTCGATGTAGCCGGCACTTTCAGCTGACTGTCCTCGAGCCTTGAGTTCCAAAGCGACCTGGTCCAGATCAGGAAGCCTGCTCAGGAAGACCATCGCCAGAATTCCAACGCCCAGTGTCCCAGCGAGGAACGCGGCCAAAACGAGCTTCTTCCAACGGCGCCTAGATCTCTTGGCGGTCGGAGCCACGACTCTCGAGTTGTCCTGGTTGTCTCCTGGCCCTCTCAATACTGTTTGGCCATCACCTTCCACAAGGTTTGGATACGCCCGAGGGGAAGAAGATCCCGCTCTCAGTGCGCAATCCGCCTGGTTATCCCTCCGTTAACATCCCTTTCACCTCCGGTAAAGGCGGTCAGGTTAATCTATAACCAGGAGAGTTCTAGCTATGGAGATCGGTACCCACCGGAGTTTCACCAAGACCAACTTGATTCCCTCAGAGTCGAAAGCTTCAGCGATGGCGCAAGACATGGAGACTTCCGAACCTGCTGCTTGGCCCACCGACTCAGTAGACATTATGGGGAATCTGCCCTCGGTATGGCAAGACATCGACAGTGCTCCCGTCAGCCACCCCAGCAGCCCTCCCCCGGCCTTGGAGAGACCGGTGATCTTTATTCACGGATTCAACGGAAAGGCCGAACGTTGGGATAACCTGATCGACTGGCTGAGTTCTGGAGAGAACCCCGCCAACAAAGACGGTGGGATCGTCGACGCCGGGCAGTTCCATGATCTCGACCCAAAAGCAAATCTCTTTTCCTTGAGGCTATCCCGCCCCTACAACAGCATCGAGAAAAACACAAGTGAACTCAAGGCTGCCGTGGAGGCCGTGACCAAAGCTACCGGAGCAGCTGAGGTGGACGTTGTGGCCCACCACGCAGTCGTCGCCGACCGAGGTCGACCACATCGGGGTGGTGTGGACGACGGTCCCGTCCTGGATCGAGGTGCGGGCGCCGACGGTGATGGTGCCGTCGTCGCC
>JBJHCR010000336.1:0-6732 GCA_050486105.1 Vulcanimicrobiota bacterium | reverse complement strand
CCAAAGATGATCAACAGGGCGTCCCCGATGATCTCGTCGATGGTCCCCCCCCATTTCATGACGATCTCCACCATATGGTGCAGATAATGGTTCAAAATGTTCACGACCTTTTCGGGCTCCAGTCGCTCGGACATGGGGGTGAAGCCCCTTAGGTCCGACATCAGTATAGTCACCTCTCGGCGTTCTCCGCCTAGGTGCAATTCTTCGGGAGCCGCTAGGATGTGCTCGGCCACCTCGTCGGTGACGTAGCGCCCTAAGACTCGACGAACGAAGGCCGCCTGCTCCTTCAGTTTCAGCTGATGGTCCAGCAACTGCAGTTGAGTTTCCAGAGCGTCTTTGAGGCTGAGTTCGGTCTGCACCACCTTTGAGAGGTCTTGGAACAATTGCAGCCTGTTCGGATCGAGCTCGCGCCGTGGTTTGAAGTCCAGCAGGCAGAAGGTGCCCACTCGCTGAGCGTCTCCAGAGACCAAGGGTTGACCTAGATAGAAGCGGACATAGGGAGGGCCGACCACGAAGGGACTCTTGCAAAAGTGCGAGTCTTCGTAAGAATCCGGAACCATCATCATGTTTGGGGTGCGGATAGCCATTTCGCAGAAGCTCCCATTTTTCGATGTTTCCTTGACGTCGAGACCACACATGGACTTGAACCACTGACGCTCCCGATGCAGCAAACTAACGTAGGCCACCGGGACTTCCATGAGTTCGCAAGCGATGCGGCAGAGGCGATCGAACCGGTCCTCTTCCTTGGTGTCCAGCATGTTCAACGATTCCACCGCTTGGATGCGGAGTTCTTCTTCTTCGGCTGTCAATGGAGGGGGATAACTCATAGTCTGCTCAGCTTTGACGAGAGGCGGCGAAGTCCTATGTTCTCAAGACGAGTTCAATTCGGTAAAGTCTTGACGGCAGTTCAGCCCACGCCCGGACTCGAGTTGAGAAGAAAAAACTTTCTCAACTATGACAGGATCTGACACAGCATGGGTTTACGCTAGGCTTACGTTCCGCACTTCTCTCGGAAGATGGGTTTTCGAGGTACGATTGGCGATAGGATCGTCCGAGGTCGGTGTACAATTGTGCATAAACGAGGCACGACAACCCCGGGTACCCATCTATGGGTGTTGTGGCTCGGGAGGCCACCCTTTGAGAGAAATGTGGAATGCAAGGGTAGGAGCGCGACCGAAACCCCCGGGTTTAGGCAGCGATGAAGGCTCAAAGGTGAGCAGCCTGAGGCTCTATCCAGGATATGGTCAAGTGGTCAATTTTTGGCCAACTAGTCAGACGATTTCTATCCGCTAGCGACGAAGCCGACAGCTTCAAGGCAGATTTGGGGACAAGAATGCGCATTTTTCTTATCGATCACCATATTCTTTTTCGAAAAGGCTTTCGGCTTTTGCTGGAGGCCGAAGGCTACACTGTGCTTCAGGATTGTTCGACCGTAGAGGAAGCTCTGTCTGGGGATTACGAAGAGTTGGTCGACGTATTCATGGCGGATATCGATGGGCTGAACGGTTCGGTGAGCGGTGAGCTCTCTCGCTTGCTGGCCGACTACCCCTCAACACCGGTACTGTATCTCAGTTGCCATTACGAGCCGCCCATAGTGCGGGAGGCTCTCGAGGGTGGGGTTCACGGGTTTCTCTTGAAGTCCGCCAACACCAGCGAACTGCGCCGGGCTTTGAAGGCGTTGGAAGATGGGGAGCGGTATTTGCACCTGGAGGTGGCTCAGCAAGCCTTAGAAGGTCTTCGCAGCGAGCCCACGGCTCAGTTCGGCGAACTGACTGAGCAAGATCAGAGGATTCTAGAGTTGGTTGCTCACGGGTTCAACAATTCTCGCATCGCCGAAGAGGTCTACGTGTCTGTGAGCACGGTCAAGAACCGACTGCGGACTCTCTTCCAACGATTCGAGGTCACTGATCGCACTCATCTGGTCATGGAAGCCATCAAGTCCGGAGTGCTGCAGGTGGAGTCCGAATCCTCTGAAGTCCCAAATTTTCCATCCCCATCGGCAAAATGACCGCTAGGAATTTCGAGTCAAGAAAAACCGCCGCCCGGTTGGGCTAAACCAAGCGGGCGGCGGTCGGAACCTAGTCGAAGAATTTCTCGGACTTGCTGTGCTTCGTCCTGAGGATTTTCGCCGGTTCGAAGCGGTCCCCGTACTGCTCCTTGAGTTCTTCGAAGCGCTTGAGCACATTGTCTAGGCCCAAGTGGTCGAGGGCAAAGAACGGCCCACCCAGGAATGGGGGAAAGCCTAGACCGAAAACTGCTCCGATGTCTCCGTCTCTGGGATTTCGGAGAATGCCCTCCTCCAAGCACAGAGCACACTCGTTGAGAAAGGCAAAGACACAGCGATCGGCGATCTCTTCGCCTGAGAGACCTTTGCGATCGGACTGTGGTAGGGCCTTGTATACGGTGCGATCCGGGGTTCGATTCTTGCCATTGTGCCGATAGAAACCGAGTCCACTAGCTTTGCCCTGTCGGCCATCGAGCACTTTGTCCCACCCCGGAGGGGCTTCAAAGCGTTCAGGAAAGGCGTTGGACATGATGCCCATCACTTTGGTCACCACTCCGATGCCCACCTCGTCCATCAAGCGCATGGGACCCATGGGAAAGCCAAATCCTTCGAGGGCCTTGTCAATGCTTTCGATGGTGGCTCCATCGTAGAGGCAGCGCACCGCTTCGTTGCATAGAGCAGCCAGGATTCGCGAAGTGTAGAAGCCGGCTCCGTCTTGGACCACGATCGCGTGCTTCTTCATCTTCTGGGCTAGGGCGACCACACTGGCGGTCACCCAGTCTGCGGTTTTGTCATGGACGATGACTTCCACCAGGGGCATGCGCTCCACCGGGCTAAAAAAGTGCATTCCGATCACTTGCTCGGGTCGCTTGGAAGCCTTAGCGATCTCAGCGATCGGCAGAGAACTAGTATTGCTGGCAAAGATGCCCTTTTCGCCTATGAGTTTCTCGACGTCCTTGAGAACCTGATGTTTCAGGTTCAGATCTTCAAAGACGGCTTCGATCACTATGGGGCAGCTAGCAAAACCAACTAGATCGGTAGTGGCGGTGACTCTGGACAGCCTTAGATTCCGTTCGAATTCACTGTAGTGCTTGCGCTGGACCTTTTTCTGGAGGTACTTGTCCACATAGCGGTACATCTTGCCCAAGCTTTCTTCCGAAAGGTCCCTAACTCGGGCCTTGACTCCAACGTCGGCGAGCACGGTGGCAATTCCCGACCCCATCAGGCCTGCACCTAAGATTCCGGCCTTGGAGAGGTCGACAGCCTTGGCTTTCGACTTAGGGTCGATACCTGAGTCACTCTTGAGTTCCGTAGTGGTCTGGAAGAGGTGAATGAGCGACTTCGACACCGAGGTCGCCGCCGCTTCACCGAATAGGCGGGCCTCTTCGGCCAGACCTTCGTTCAAGTTGCTCCTCAGTGCCGAGCGAACGGCTTCCAGAGCCAGGAAAGGGGCCGGGTAGTGGCCTCCGGTCTTGTCTTTGAGATCGGACTTGGCCTTGGTGTAGATGGCGCTGCGAACCCCGTAGGTTTCGGCGATTCTGGTGCTCAGGGTTTTTTGGCGGTTTTCCTGGATGTCCCAAGCTCGGCCAGAGCGTTCGGCTAACTCCAAGGCCGCTGCCCGAGCCCTGCTAAGCAGGAGTTTGGCTGGCACCACCTCGTCGGCGAGGTGGAGCTTGCGGGCCTTATGGGGTCGAACTTTTTTCCCGGTCAGGATCAGCTCCAGGCTCTCGGTGAAGCCGATCAGGCGAGGAAGGCGTTGGGTTCCGCCGGCTCCAGGGATCAGCCCGAGCTGCACTTCAGGAAGTCCAAGTTGGGTTCCGGGAGAGTCGGTGATAACCCTATAAGTGCAGGCCAAGGCCCATTCCAGGCCCCCGCCTAGACAGACGCCGTCGATGGCGCAGACCGTCGGGATATCGAGTGCTTCAAACTTATTGAAGACCCCTTGGGCTTGGGAACTCATCTCAGCTCCCTCTTCAGCTTTCGTGATGGTGGCTAGGTGAGAGATGTCCGCTCCGGCCACGAAGCTTCCGTCCTTGCCTGAAGTGACGACCAGAGCCAGGATCTCTTTTCGTTCGGAGACCTCGTCGGCGCGCTCGGCGAGTTCTTCGAACACCTGAGGCGAGAGCACGTTGAGTTTGCTCTTGGGCACATCGAGGGTCAGAGTGGCAACTCCGTGATCATCGATTTCCAGTGCGGTGACTCGGGTTTTTTGTAGACTTTTGCTCATGCTCTTAAATCCTCTCCAGTAGAATTGCGGTTCCCATGCCCCCAGCGGCACACAAAGATAGCAGCGCTCGATCGGCGTTGCGTCGTTTGAGTTCTCGAGCCATTCCTGTGACCATGCGAGCGCCGGTCGCTCCGAATGGGTGACCCAAGGCGATGGACCCCCCGTTGACATTGAGCTTGGAGCGATCGATCTCTCCAACTCGTTGGTCTCTTCCCAAGTAATTCTTGGCGAATTCGTCGGATTCCAGCGCCTTGACCACCGAGAGCACTTGAGCAGCGAAGGCCTCGTGCAGGTCAATGAGATCGATCTCTTCGAGCGTTAGTCCAGCCTCGTCAAGCACTTCTGGAATGCATAAGGCCGGCCCTATCAGAAGTTGGTCTTGAGGGTCCAGGGCTCTCGACGACCAATGACTGACGGCTGCCAGTGGTTCGAGTCCCAACTCTTCGGCTCGCTTTTCACTCATGATGAGGGTTACCGCTGCTCCGTCGGTCAGTCCACTGGAGTTTCCAGCGGTGATGGTCCCGTAATTGCGGTCAAAAGCCGGCCTGAGTTCCGCCAACTGCTCCACCGAAGTGTCGGCCCGAACGAAGGAATCTTCGACCACCGGTCGGTACTTGGGGCTGGGATAGACGGTCATGACCTCTTCTCGAGTCTTGCCTTGATCTCGAGCCTCAGCTGCGTTGCGATGAGAGGCTAGGGCAAATTCATCTTGTTCGAGCCTGGTGACTCCATTCAAAACAGCCATGCTTTCGGCGTGCTGTCCCATGGAGCGGCCGGTGGATGCTTCAGCAATCGACGGCGGGCTGGGCAAGAGGGAGTCCAGAGGAATGTTGGCCAGGGCTTTCATCCGGCCCGGGAAGCTCTTGGCTTTGGACAGGGCCATCAACGAGTCGATCACGCCCTTACTGTACGGTACCGGTACGTTGGACATGGATTCGGCCCCACCGGCCAGCACTGCTTGATACTCGCCTTTCAGAATGCCTTCAGCGGCGGAGATCACCGCTTGAGCGCTGGAGGCACAAGCGCGGCTCAAGGTGTATCCTGGAATTCGTCTCGGGAGATCGGCGGCCAGAACCACTTCTCGGGCTAGGTTTGGGGCTTGAATGGTGGGGAGTACGGTCCCCATGATCACTTCGTCAAGGATGTCGGGGTCGAGGTCTAAGCGAGCCAGAAATTCCGAGGTGACGATTCTGGAAAGTTCCAGAGCGTTGAGTTCTTGGAAGTCTGTGTAGGCCTTGACGAACGGGGTTCTCAGGCCGTCGACGACGACCACACGGTCGCCTTTGGATGATGATTTTTTAGTTGAAGCTTTACGAGTCTTTTTTTCGGTCGACTTACTCAATGTAGGGTCCCCTTCCTGCGGCTCAACCTTCAGCGATGGTCCCCTGTTGACTCACATTGAGGTGAAACGCCCCGAGAGCAGTGCAGGGTCGGGTAGGTGAAAGATGTCCGCTTGAAGGTGGTTTTTCCCCGACTTAGCAGGTGACAAACGTTCGTCGGTGCGAAACAGGGTGCACCGGCTCGATAAACCCAATCTAGGAACGGTGCTAAATTAGATTTGCTTTTTGAATTTCTCTATGTCGATGCTTCGAAACAATCCGAAGAGTTGGAAGGTGCACCCGGGCCGTCCGGCCAGAAGAGGGTCAAGAAACTTCTTTCCTCGGTGGAGTATCTCAAGGCTCCGATTCAGGCGGGCGAAGACTTAATTTATCCTTATTTCAATGAAGAAACTGGAGTGTCGGCACGCTTTGTCGCTTACCAGCCGGAACTCGGTGATGAAGTGGGCTTGGCCTTTGAGATGGACTTACCTCGCCCAACGTTTTTTGCCTTCGAAGCTTTGCCTGCAGCGCTCTGTGTGGCTCGGGAGGCTCGGCTGTCCGTAGAGGTTCTCGTTGGTGATGGCTCCCGCTTCTATCGTTCTCCGAGTTTTGAGGAACTGTTGGCCGAATGGCGCCAAGCTAATGCCAAGGCGGCCCTGAAGGCCCAGGAAACGGTCTACTGCCAGGCGGCAGCGGCAACCTTGGAGGCTATGTGGGAGTTTGCCATAGTCCGCCCGGATCTTGAGCGCCGCTACGGACGGCAGAAGGTGGACGTCCCGGAGTTGTATCCCGTGGTTCATCGTCGAACTAAGCAATTGGGGCGGATGGTAGATTGGACCAGGCTAGGGCGGGTGGCTCTCGGAGAGAGCGACTGGGTGCGCTTGGTCGACCCCCCCGACCCCCTCAAGGACGGTGCCATTTATGCCGCAGAAGAACTCACCCAAGCCTGCAAGCCGGCGATCCGCTCGGTGCCTCAACCGGTTTTTCATTTTCTTTGCGAGAAGGCCAAGCGGCCCGAGGATTTGGTGGAAAAGATCGTCGTTCTGCCCAAATTGAGTATGCGCAGCTTCGAGCGATTGGAATTTCACCAGATCTATGACGAAGAGGGTCTCCCGTTGGATGATTAGGATCTGGCCAGGAATAACTTTCTAGTTTCGAGTGCGGAGGCGCCGGGGCCACCC
>JBJHCR010000335.1:0-6781 GCA_050486105.1 Vulcanimicrobiota bacterium | reverse complement strand
GGTCCGAAATAACTTCCCGGTTTGGGCCGCCGATGCATCCCCCCTGGCAGCGTTGGTTCTCGCTTAAGTATTCTCGATACTAGTCGCTCGAACCGCCTTGCCAGGGGGGCGCCTCGACAACCGAAAATAGAAAGTTATTCCGGACCAGATCCTAAGGTCATCGGAAGAGTCCCTTGATAGTCCACGCATTCCGATCGGTCATCTCGGAGGCAAGGCCTTCGAGGTACTGTGAGGGGCAGGTATTTCGAGAGCCTTTCTCACTCGATGAGATCCGCTCTCTTCTGTGGGCTCTGGTTTGACTCCGGATTTTCCCCGCCCCCCCGGGCCGGGACCACCAAGGCCCCTCTGAAGCCGGGAAGGACCCACGGAGTGGGTGGCGCCGCTGTGGGACTTCGTGACTTGACGGGACCCCTCGCTTGGGAACAGCCTACCCGCGAGCCCCCTTCCAGCTCAAGGTTCCAAGTTTGCACCCAGACCTCCCCAGGTATCTCGTTTCCACCCAACTTCTTCCCCTAAGGGCCGACCAGCCAAAAAGGGCCCCACCAGAACAGCCGGGTGGGGCCGTTTTGGTGGGGACTAAGATAGGTGTGGATTCCCCTCGGGGGCTTCCATCTCGCTCTCCCCGCCGGAGGTGGGGACTTTCGCTGTAAGCCCAATAAGCACTAGAACAACAGCCATTCATCAATCACCTGATTTGCTCTTTCTACACGACTGTCTTTCACAATCTCGTTCTTCTGCAATACGATGGATGCGAAAAGATAGTTTGATTCCCCAACGGTCGCAGCTAGTATCTCTTGAGCGCGATCTAGATACAGAACGGCCTCGTTATTCCTCTCATAAGAGCTAAGCATTGACGCAAACTGAGAGAATGCCTCGGCTAACCTTGGACTCATTTCGCCGTAGTTGCGCTCGTACAAATCTAACATTTCTCGTCTAGAACTCAACATTTTGGGTATGTCTCGACGTTCGTAGTGAACGTCTTCCAGAATATACAGGCAACTAATGAGCCTCAAGCTTGTCGGTGCTTGCTGGCGAACCACATCTTGAGCTTTATGAATAAGATGCTCTGCAACGTCGAGTGCCCCAGAATCTAGGGCTTTCTGAGCTTGTCGGAAGTAGAAAGTAAAGTTGTTGAGTTGGTCGTCGGACAAATTGTCTGCTTCTCGATAAAGCTTCAAGTCCGTATGAAAGATTTTTCTGCTAAGACTGCTGACTTTTGCTGGGTCAATCAAGTGCTCAGGTTGAAAGAATGCCTCAGTGAGTTCATCCGCTAGTGGCGTTAGACTTGGATGTAGCCAATCTCTTACAGCCACCCAGTATACGGCTCGAGACTTTGCGCAGGTTTTTTCAAGAGATACATCCTGCACTATTTATCCTGGCCAGTCCTCTGAGAATCGTTTGAGGTATCTGTTGGTTGCCCCGGCCAAGCACAAGGAGCAAAGAACGATACAGAGACCCTGTGCGCCTTTGAATTCAAGGCCTTGCCCGTCACCATGACAGTGACCCGTGTCTGGGAGTGGAGCTGAATACCGACTTTGATGGACATTCTTGGGCCTTCTCCGACGGGGTAGTAGGACCTCTCCGATGAGCCTCAGCGACCACCGGCCAATTCTGTGAAGGAGCCGGTGACGTACGAAGCCTCCGGCGAAAGCAACCAGAGGATCGCTTGGGCCACCTCGACGGCCTGACCCCCTCGACCCATGGGGAGGCTGGAGGCCACCCGTTCCACTCTTTGAGGCTCGCCTCCGTCGGCGTGGATGTCGGTATAGATGAATCCAGGGCGAACGGCATTGACCCTAATACCCTCTGCCGCCACCTCCTTGGCCAAGCCGACAGTCAAAGCATCTATGGCCCCCTTGCTTGCGGCATAGTCGACATATTCTCCCGGGGAGCCTAAGCGGGCTGCTACTGAGGACACGTTGACGATGGCTCCACCTTGCCCTCCTCGTGCCTTGGACATTCTCCGTATGGCTTCTCGACAACACAGAAACGGTCCCAATACATTGGTCTTCAAGATTCGTTCAATTCGCTGGGTCGTCATGCTCTCGACTCGAGCTTGTGCATCGAGCACTCCGGCATTGTTGACCAAACCGTCCAGGCGACCAAAGGCCTCGTCGAGGCCGGCAAAAACTTTGAGGATGTCCTCTTCCCGGGACATGTCTCCGGGCAGGAGCAAGGCGGTCCCTCCCAGCTCCTCGACGGCCCGAGCAACCGTCTCCGCCGCCTCTTTCTGCCGGCGATAGTTAACCCCTACGGCGTAACCCCGCTCGGCCGCGAGTTGAGCGGTCGCGGCTCCGATTCCTCGCGAGGCTCCGGTGATAAGAATTACGGGTTGAGCAAAAGGCATGTCTTGCCGTTTCTCAGTTGAGACTCGAAAATCTTGCCATCCTCTTCAGGTCCCTTGCAATAAATCTCATTGCCAGGAATCGTTTTCAGGCTTAATTAACAACTTCTTGACCCCTTGTTCGGAGCCTATCTGCCCAGAATCTGCTATATACTGTGCTCGTTGGAGTGCAGAGCCATGAGTCGAGCGCTTTAGGCACAGCCCCTCCGGCCAGCCTCCTGGAAGATGTTCTTCCATCCAAAGGGTGCCGTACTTAACCATATCTTCGGCCTCGAAAAGTTCGCTTTCGGCCCCACCCACAAGACCACGCTTGCCGTGACCTTCTCGAAGGTAAGACTCCACTATCAGCTTGAAGTAATCTTCGCCGGACCAGTCGACGATTCCATGTTCGTTGTTGAGACTGGTGACCGAGCGAAATTCCGGCCCTTCACCGCCCTGCACCAGAAAGGTGATGGTCCGCTCCCTTTTGGCCTCTAGGTTGGCCAGATATTCGGAGAAATGTAAAACGTTGACAGTGTTCAAATCTGCGCCCATTCGCAGGATGCGACCACCTTGGTTACAGAATCGATGAAGTACTGAGTCAGGCCCATAGTAATGGTCCCAGGGGGTCTCATGGAGCAGGGCTTGGGCCCGGGCACCCCAGGCCGCAAAGCGTCCATCGGGATGATTGCTCACGAGCACATCGGGGCTCCGCCGGAAGGCTTCGGCTAGGTAGCCCACTTCTCTGAGCGCCGGCGTGGAGAGATAGTCGAAAGGTGCGTGGATTCGGGCCAGTTCTTCGGCGCTTTGCGTTGGACTCTGACTCACCAAAAACCAGTCCAACTCAGCCCCTAGAATCATGACGAGTGTTCCTTCGGGTCCTACGCTGTCTTTCAAAGCATCGATAAGGCCTGGCACCCCATCCTCCACCGGACCGAGCTTGCGCAAGGAAGCGTGGAGCATGAGCGAATCTCCGGCTCTCACTCCGAGAGCGTGAAGCTGATTCCGAATCTTGCTTTTACCGTGAGGTTGTCGTGGGCCTGCCATAAGCTTTAGACCGGTTCAATTTTGATGGGCCCTCCTCGCTTCCCTCCCCAAGCTCATAGGAAGGCCATCTTGTCAAATGTTTGGCTCGAAGTTCTTCACGCCCTAGACTTACGTTCCGCACTTCTCAAAATAGTTGCCAAAACCAGGATTATATGAAGCAAACAGTGCCCAGGATTTTTCCTGAACCGTGAAAATGTGCTTGACAAGGAATGAAAACAAGCCAGACTAAGCATTTTGTCCGAGAAATGCGGAATGTAAGTCTAGAAAAAGCAAGAAAATCGGTCCTTTCAAAAACGAGGCGGACTCGAGAGTTTCCTCAGGTTGACGGGTGGCCCAATTAGCGACAAAGCTTTGGAGAACCTTGCGCTTCGCCGCAGCAAAGCTCAGACAGGAAGGCTTGATATGGTAGGCCGTGCGATCTGATCCTTGGCTTGTGATCCTCCGACTCTCAATGTATGTTCTTGCGGCGCAAAAAAGCGAGATACGACAACCCCAGGCGGGATGAATCTCTGCTCAGTGGGGTGCAGAACCTTAAGGTGAGCGCTTTAGGGTCTGTTGACATTCAGCGTTTCAAGCTGCGCGAAGCAGATTTTCTCTGGAGGAAGTGTTTTTTTGAGCCTAGTACCCGTGAGTACTTAAGCAAAAAGGCGCTTTCGGAGAGGGGAAATAAGCGAGTGCAGCCGGGGACCCGGGGACCCGCCTGCGGGTGACGGGTGAAAGGTTGAATGTCAACAGGCCCTAGGAGGCTGGCCGGAAACCCCCTTGACAATGAAATTGTTCCTACTTGCAGACTTCGTAACGCTTCGCTTTAAGGTGCAGTGCTCCGAAGCCCGTAATACCTAGTTGTATTTCGAATGAGGAGCGCTGTGCATGACTGTGAGTAGGGGCGATTTCAGTTTGAGAGGGTTTCCGGCCAGCCTCCTAGTCGCAGGAAACCTGGTTCAGGCAGTCTAAGGCCAATAATATGGCGCTGTTTGGTTATCTCTTCGACAATGACTACAAGCGAAAGGTTCGCGAGGATCAAAGAAGGCATGAATCTCGATCCGACCCTGAGACCTACTACGATCCAGACGACGAGCGACGAACCATTCAAGAGTTGAGAGAAGATCTTGGCCGGACCGTACTGCTCAACCGCGTGCTCATTAGAGCCCTAGTCGGAAAAGGGACTCTAACTCTTGAGGAACTCACTCAGATGGCCCATTCCATCGATCTGGAGGAAGATGCAAAATCGAGCCGCCCGTCGGGTCCTCAAGCCGACCGTAAAGTCCGCATTTGCGAGCAATGCGGCCGGCCTAATTTTCGTTTTCGTACCAGTTGTGTTTACTGCGGCTCGCTCCAATACTAGAAGCCCATGATCTTCCGAAGCGAAAGGCTCTTCCGTTCCTCCACTAGAGCCGCCTTGGTTGCTCTCTTGGGAATCTCTTTGCTCTTGATTCTGCCCGCCTGGGCTCAAACCACAGCAGCCCGAGCAGACGCAGTCTCACCAGCCGAACGCGCCTTTGAATTCAAGGCCTTGCCCGTCACCATGACAGTGACCCGAACTCTCGATGGAAATGACGAAGTGCTTCCCATCAGCAGAGTTCCCAACCTCGAAGTCGGAGATCGAATCACCCTCGCCGTAGACTTGAACCGCCCAGAATTCCATTCAGAGAATGCCCGGGAAAGAGCCCGTCTGAGAGATTGGTCCGTCGCCTGGTTCTTACTCACCAAAGACGGGGCTCTTCTCTATGACAACGAATCCAGCCGACGAACTCCCAAAGATAGAGGCCGGTTCGACCTATCCCGGGGACCCACTCAAGCGGTCATCGAAGTCACCGACGCCCAGCAGAGCTTTCCGGTGGTCTTTTTCCTCCGCACCAGAACTCTCGAATCCTGGCAGTATGTGAGGGAGACTCGAGAGCATAAGGCTTCTAATTTTATAGAGCACTTTGGGGCCTATTCGGATGCTGTGGACAGCTACCAGAACCTCAGACGGTTTCTCAGCGCCCTCGAACGGGAGAACCCCAGAGCGGAAACTGTTGAAGAGCGATTGTCCGACGGTTTTCAGGCTTTGGGTTTCACCGTGAGCACCAAGATGAAGCTCGATGAACCCGAGACGGTCAGCAAACTGTTGAGTGAACTAGATCGCAACGTTTTGGAGAGTGGGCAAACGTTCACCTCCGAGGTTTCCGGAAAGATAATGGCACAGCTGATCTCCGACAGCAGTTTGGGCTTAGTAGGTGCCGCCGTGCAGTTGGGCAGTCTGGTATTTCGAGCCTCAAATTACCAGGAAAGCTATCACTGGTCGCCCACCAGGCTTCGGCCCGAAGCTGGGAGTCCTCCCGGCCAATACCTGGTGATGAGTTCGGAACGAATCCGCTATGGAGAGCGCGAGCAGGCCCAGGACAAAACCATCAGAGACAACGTCCGTTCGATCTTGGTCTGTACTCCTATGGCAGCCAATCCCACCTCTACTCCCCAACTCTCTTGGCAACTGGACCGTGAGGGAAACCTTCTGCCCGGGAGCACTCGAACCGCACTGGAAGTGCCCGTTAGGGCCGATCGGCTGCTAACGGGAACCCAACCTGCTTTGGTGGAAAGATTCTGGGACTCTAGAATTCAAGCCTGGGATTCACTCCACGGGGAGTCCAGCCCACTGGAGGCCAGCTTGACCCCCGAAGGGCAAATCTCCATCACCGGACTCGACCGGGTCTGGACCGGGAATGAAGGACAAGCCGAGATTCGACTCACCGGGCAATGGGGCTTCAAACCGGTAGGTCTCCTGTCGTTTCAGGCCATCAAGATACCCAAAGAGTTGGAACTGAGCCTGGATCGAGCACCCTATCTTTTGACCCAGGGTCAGCGTGTGCGAATCGTGATCAACTCGCAACCCACTTCGATAGTGCAAACTGCGTACTTTAACGACCACCTTGTTCCCCTTGAAGTTCCCTTGGAAAGCTTAGATTCCAACTCAAAGCGATCCCTGGTTCTCGATCTGGCGAGCGCTGCTCCTGGGCCTGCCAGACTGGAGCTTTATGCCGGACAGACCCGCCATGAGGCCTTGCGCCTCCTAGTCAAAGAGTTTCAGATCGTCCCTTCTGCAGAGTTTCAAGTTGTGTTGCCAGAAGGAAGCCCGCAAATCGAATTGGTAGCTGATGGTCCAGGCTTGGAGGACGCCCTTGCTGAGGTTTCGGAAATCCGGCTCAACCTGTCCGACACCTCTCCTTACCATCGTCGAGGCTCCACTCTGATTTTCGACGGACCACCTATCTCGGGAGAAAAGCTCCCGAAGAATGGGAAGATTCGCGCTGAGCTCAGGTTCAAGGAGCCCCAGAAGAGTCCAGTTCCGAATGTCTATGTGAGAGTTGAGTCAAGGCCAAAGGATGTGCGTCTAAAGATCTTTCCTCCAAATCTTGAATCGAACAGTGAGCA
>JBJHCR010000334.1:0-6783 GCA_050486105.1 Vulcanimicrobiota bacterium | reverse complement strand
ATCGCGGGGGGATCTCCTTTGTTGCCTCCCCGCCCTGGCATGTCCCTTTCACTTCGGAGCCTTCAGAGCTCGCTGGTCGAACATTTCACACAGTCATCGTCACCGTAAAGACCTTTGCGGTGAAAGCGGCTCTGGGTGAATTGGCCGAACACGACCTGGATTTTGAACACCTGGTAGCATTTCAAAACGGCTGGGGAACCGAAGAGCTCTACTGGGGACGCTTCCCGCAAAAGACCCTATGGGCCCTGACCACTACCCGGGCTGTAGGCTCGGATGGTCCTGGTCGTCTGTTTCCTGCTTCAACCGGGGGACTGGCGGTGGCTCCCTGGTTGCACAGAGCCGGTCCCCTGGAGATCCCGTTTCCCCTCAGAAGAGTGCCTCTACCACTCGTCTATGTGAAGAAAGGCCCAGAGCTACGTTGGTCAAAGCTTTTGCTCAACCTGATCGGCAACGCAACCGGAGCGGTTGTCGGATTGCCACCAAGCAAGTTGGCTGACCATCGAGACCTCATGAGTTGCGAAATCCGACTCATTCGAGAAGCCTTGTCGGTGGGACACGCTCTCGGGCTCAATCGGCAGGACCTGCCGGGCTTCTCAGTTCGAACCCTATCTAAGGCTGCTGAGAAACTTCCGCTCCAAGTGATCAGGCCCATCATTGCAGCAAAAATGCGAAAAGCCAGAGGTGACAAGCTGCCATCTTTCTTTTTTGACCTTGAGAATCCAAACCAGCCCAGCGAAATCGTGCATCTCAACGGAGCCGTGGTCAAAGAAGGTCGTCGTTTGGGAGTCCCAACTCCACTTCAAACGAAATTGGTTCAGGTTTTCGAGCAATGTCGCCAAGAGCCTGAGACCTGGGCGAAATTTCGCCAAGATCCCGCTCTGCTCGGAGAAGAGCTCTCTTGACGGAGAGCGTTGCTCTGGAAAAAAACACGCTCAATGAGCCTAGAGGTCCGACCGGGAACCCCCTTGACAGATTGCGAAGTGCATTTTGGTCCTGTGGAATTGGACATTTTTGCGTAATATCGAGAATATTTGGCGACAAATGGACGATTTCACAGGGACAATAATGAACGAGCAAGATGTTATGGGTGTTTCCGGTTGGCCCTCTAGGCCTGTCATCTGGGGACGGGATTTGGGGAAATCGCTGTCGGGTCAAACGGCGCTCGAAAACTTCTTTATCCGAGTTTACCCCGGTCAAATCATGACTCTGCTCGGTACCAACGGAGCCGGAAAAACGACCGCCCTGAGAATCTTGGCCACGATCTTTGCTCCGGACAGTGGGGAGCTCAAGATCTTCGATACCCCTCACCACCTGGTCTCCGAATTGAGACCCCTCATTGGCTACCTTCCTGATATCATCGGAGGGTTCGATGAGCTTACGATTTCCGAGTACCTCAGGTTTTGCGCCCAGGCCTACGGCCTTCCCAGGCGAAGGAGAATGGAAGCCGGCACTCAGATTCTCAACCAAATCCCTCTGGATTCCTCGAGCAACGAACGACTCGGCCAATTGACCTCCGAGCAGAGACTCCTGGTTGGCTTGGCCGGTGCTCTGGTCCACGATCCACCTATTCTCTTGCTCGACGAACCTCTTGCCGGCTTGAGTCAGAAGAAGAAACTTGACCTTAATCAGTTTCTCTTGTCCCTAAGAGAACAGGGAAAAACTGTGGTTCTAACTTCTGATTTTCTCGATGATGTCGCCTCAGTCAGCGATCGGGTCACCCTCTTGGATCGAGGTCGAGTCTTATTCGTTGGGCCGGTCTCGGAACTTCGCGAGACTTGGCGAGAATTGAGTTCTGACCAACCCGTTGAAGCGGACCTATCGTGACTGGCTCAGCTCTGGGTCCGAGCCTCTTGCACCAAGACTTGAGCCGGTATCGGCAGTTTTGGGAAGCCAAAGAAGCGTGCTGGGATCAGCGGGAAGCCTTCGAGAAATTCTGGACCTTCATCAGCAGTGTCCCAGATTGTTGCTCTCGTCAGCAGACGAGCGGTCATTGCACCGGTTCAGCCCTGATCACCGACCTCGAGCGCAAGTGGGTCCTGCTTCTCTTCCACCCCTTCTTGCAACGTTGGCTCCAACCCGGAGGGCACGCCGACGGGGACCCTGATCTCCTGAGAGTGGCTCATCGCGAAGCTTGGGAGGAAACCGGGCTCCCTAAGGAAGCCCTGTTCCCAGCCCCGCTGGGAAACCTGTCAAAGCGACCGGTCCCTTTAGACCTGGACATCCACCCCATTCCGGCCAGAGGAAGTGAGCTTGCCCACGAGCACTTCGACCTCAGATTCTGGCTAGTGAGTGATCCGGGGCTAACTCTAAATCCGGAGTCCCCGGACTTGAAACTTGCCTGGGTACCCCTCAACCGGGTTCGAGACTACACTGAAGAGGAGAGCGTACTAAGGCTCGTGAGGAAGGTCGGCGCACTAAGCTTCAACCCACTCTAGCCAAGTGCACGGTGACAATACCGCCGGTGAGGGGATGAATGGTTACTTCTCGGAGCCCGCCTTCGAGCATGGATGACGCCAGCTCTTCCGGCTCGATGAAGCCCGAAATAGTCTTGCTTAAGTACCGATAGGCTGCCATATCACCTGAGACCAATCCGCCTAGCATTGGCACCACAACTTGAAGGTACCAGGTGTGCAGAACTCCCAGGAAACCGCCTGGGCGAGTCAACTCTAGCGTAAGAATCTGTCCTCCTGGTCGAACCAAACGGGCCATCTCGGCCCACAACGCTTGGAGATCAACAATGTTTCGCGGACCATAACACAGAGTGGCCGCATCGAAGAGGCCGTCTTGGAGAGGGACGTTCAGGACATCGGCCTGAATATAGGTGACCGAACAAGACCCGGGCTTACATCCTGCGGCCCGGGCACGCTCTAACATCCCTGCGGAGAAATCGACCCCGACAACCTTGCCTCGGGGCACGGCCTGGGCCAAAGTTCTGGTTACCGCTCCCGTCCCACAGCACAGGTCCACCACTCGAGCGTCATCCGGCAAGGCCAATAGGTTCTTGGCTCGCCAACGCCAGTACCCATCCAAGCCGAAAGAAAGCAAAGCGTTGTTCAAGTCGTAGCGTCCACACACTCGGTCGAACATCTGCCGCACTAGGTCGGCGCGCTGTTCACCTTGTGGCACTGTCAAAGGCACTGGCTCTCCTGAAACCACAGTCCCTCTATTTGCCCAAGACTTCTAGAATCTCATAGCGACTGTTCCGCACAGCAGGGATTCGACCAACCGCTCGGATCATCTCGGAAATCTGCTCGGCATTATAGGCGTAGGCTACCCCGGTAGCCGAAATCACCAATTCCTCCATCAGCACACTGCCTAGATCATCAGCCCCAAAGCCAAGTGCCAACTGGGCCAATTTGGCCCCTTCGGTGACCCAGCCAGCGTGAATGTGGCGAAAATTGTCGAGGTACAGACGAGCGATGGCCATAATCCGGAGATACTCTTGTCCTCCAGGAGGTATGGTTCGGGTCATGCCGCTGTGTCCGGGAGTCAAACTCCAGTGGATGAACGAACGAAACCCTCCGGTCCGGTCCTGAAGCGCCCTCAAGCGGTCCAAATGCTCGATTCGATGACGTGCCGTTTCACCGAAACCGAAAACCATAGTCGCGGTGGACTCCAAACCCACCTTGTGGGCTGTTTCGTGAACTTCGAACCAGCGGTCGGCAGTGGTTTTCAGGGGCGCAACCTTCTCTCTAATGTCATCAACCAACATCTCAGCTCCCCCACCAGGAAGGCTGTCGAGTCCGGCCTGTTTCAGGCGCAGCAAGGTTTCCTCCAGAGTCAAGCCACTGGTCTGGGCCATATGGTCCACCTCAGTGGCGGTCAAACTGTGCAGATAGACATCGAAACGCTCCTTGATAGAGCTGAAAAGATCCTCGTAGTAGTCAATCTTGAGTTCGGGGTTGTGACCGCCCTGCAGCATAAGGGTCGTCCCACCAAGCTTGAGCATCTCCTCAACCTTGGTAAAGATCTCGTCTTTGCTGCGCACATAGCTTTCAGCGTGGCCAGGCGGACGATAGAAAGCGCAGAATTTGCAGTAAGTGATGCAGACGTTGGTGTAGTTGATGATGCGGTCACGAATAAAAGTGACATAATTCTCGGGATGATGATGTTGGCGGACGGCATCGGCGCGCTCCCCAAGTTCGAGCAGATCTTGCTCAAAAAGGCTCAATCCCTCTTCGAAGGTCAACCTAGAATGAGGGCTTTGCACCCTGAGGTTTCGTACGGTATCTGGTGCTGATTTCATCACTTACTTTGAAGCCTTTCCCACAGCAGCCCTAGTGGGCGGTCAGCGGTCTTTTGATAGGTGGCTTAGCCAAAAACCTGTTTAGAGCTAGCCGTCCCCCGAATTCCACCAGACCTTCCGCAGACAGATCGTTTGTTCGATATTGAAGATTCTGAAAATATATGCTCAAGCGTTCCTTGTCCACCGGACAACGCGAGAGAGCTTCGGTCAAAACCTCTTCGGGATGGGAAAGCCCGTATTCGAGCGATCGATCCAGAAGTTCTTCGAGAGATTGCAACGACGACGGATCGAGGTCTCGCCGAGCCACCCATACCGCATAGGTCATAGGGAGCCCGGTCTCTTCCTTCCACCATGATCCCAGGTCGTAAGAATTCAAGTCTGCGCACCATTCAGGAGGCTGCAAAGCTCCGTCACCGATCAGCTAGACTGCCGAAAATTCCCTCGAATCTAGAAGCCCGCTGCGAAGTTGCTGGAGATCGTGGAAGGGCTCTAAAACAGCTCTGGGAAGAAGCAGTTCGAGCAGAGCAACCGAGGTCGCGCTCTCCGGGGTCACGGCGATAAGGGGCTGACCCGCTTGAAGCTCCTCTCGGCTTAAAGGAGAGAAAAGGGTGACACTATCGACTTTACCGTCGCACCACAACGAGCGCTCAACCGAGCGCCGATAACGTTCTCGACGGGTCAAAAACTCCACCGTGGAAACCGCGCTCATATCTAGGTCACCGTCGGCCATCGCTCGATTCAACTCGGCCGGAGAACCCTGAACTAACTCGATGTTCTCCCCTCCAAGCAAACCCTGCTCCAAGGCCAAAGTTACCGGGAGGCAGTTCACATAAGAAAGAATTCCCAATCGCAATGGTCTGCTCATAATTGCCGTTTTCTCCTCTTGTCCTAGGATGCCTGGCTTGGAATCAAGGGCAGATGCCAACCTTCGTTCTCGCGACCTGCTTCGAGCAAGCCTTCGGATAGCTCCGAGATCTCCACCCTCGACGCTGCTCTCACTCGCTCTGAGTACACCAAAGACTCGGCGGCGGACCAACCCGCGCATTCATCAGCACCATAGGCCAGTCCAACCTGGGCGACCTTCCAGCCTAGGGCCGCCCAGGAAGCTCTCACGCGCACTGTGGTAGGCAGCGCAATTCTCAAAGAGGCTAAGAGCATGACATCTACCACTCCGGAGGTAGTCAGCCCGGGGAGGGGAATCCGATCTCCCACACCCGTTGGCAACGGAACCACAGAAACCAGGCCATGGCATCCCTCTAACTCTTCCACAGCCTGCTGCACCGCTCGCCCTGTGACCTCCGGGGAATACTGCAGGACGGCCGTCCCTGGAGAAAGCCCTGGGGAACCTTGCCAAGCCTTCAAATCTTGGGTGGGTCGAAAATTCTTTGCCAAGAGTCCCGCCACGAAAACCGCTCGATCGAAACCCGTAAACCGATCCGCAAACTCTTGGTCAAACCGGTTCTGCCCGGCGATCTCGGCTTGCGGAAAGCTCTGCCGAATCTCCGAGAGTCGGGAATCCAGATTCTCATTTTGTCCAATGTAGACGACGGAGCGCACGGCCTTGGGGTCCGGTTCTGAGACCCGTCGGCCACCGCGCACCCCATCGCTCCCCTGGGCGAGAACCAAGATCTGAGGATCGGCCAGAGCTTTGACCCCACGACCTTTCGCTAGGATGGAGGCTCGCTTTCCAAGACAGAGGTGGTGACCCTGCTCAAAGAGAGCCCTCCATTGTTTAGGGTCATCATTCATAAGAAGTTTTCTCCCAAAGTCGCCAGAAACAGAACGACCGAAATCAAGCTGTTGACCCGGAAAAAAGCCATCGGAAGATGGACCAGATTGCCAGGCTTCACCAGAACATGTTCCCAAATCAGCAGTGAACCAACCGCCCCCAGGCCCAAGCCCCAGACAAAGCCTCCGGACACACTGACCGTGAAGCAACACCAGCACAAGAACGCCAGCAGATGACAAAGCCGGCTAAGCCAACAGGCTCTCCGGGCTCCAAAGCGAGCTGGAATAGAGTAGACCCCGTGATTTTTATCGTGCTCCTCGTCAGCTAAGGCGTACAGAACATCGAAGCCCGCCATCCAAAAAAAGACTCCAATGGCCAGAAAAACCGGAGCCAGGGCCCACTCTCCAGTGACCCCAAGCCAGGCGCCGAGCGGTCCGCAAGCCTGCACCGCTCCCAAGCCGAAATGACATCCCCAAGTCCACCGTTTCAGATAGCTATAGAGCAACAGTAGAGCTACAGCTACCGGCGCCAATGCCAGGCAAAGGGGGTTCAACCGGTGGGCAGCGTACACCAGGACAGCCAGAGAACCGAGCATGAGCAGCATCACATAAGAAGGCCTTAGGCGCCCGCTTGGAAGCAGTCGATCGGCCGTTCGGGGATTAGCGGCATCCAATCGGGCATCGATCAACCGATTGGCACTCATACCCGCAGTTCGAGCTCCAATCATGGCCAAGACGACCCACCCTAGGGTCGACACTTTGGGCCATCCTTCGGCAGCCCAAACAGCTGCGGACAGAGCAATGGGCAG
>JBJHCR010000333.1:0-6786 GCA_050486105.1 Vulcanimicrobiota bacterium | reverse complement strand
GAGCAATTCATGAAGGAGATTCTTCAACCAGTCGATCATTGGAAAGCGGCCTAGACGCTCAAACCAAGTACCGACAGGCGCTCGCGCGTGCATGAAAGATGGAATGCTCCCTTTAGGCTCCCATTTTGAGCTTGAGCGGGACCTTAGACCTGAAAAAGGGGATTGGTGCTTTGAGTACAAATAAATAGTATCTTGGACAGCCTAGCACCATCGAGATCCACGTCTACTCGCTTGGCTCGAGCGATCACCTTCACCGAAGAAGTTATCCTGGCCTATGGGATAATCCTGATCGCTTTCTTCACCACTCTCAATGTTTTTAGTCGAACTTTTTTGGGTTTCAGTCTGGCTTTTGCCGAGGAGCTCTGTCAGTTCCTGATCATTCTGGTGACCTTTGTGGGGTTGTCCTATGGGGCCGCCCAAGGTCGCCACATACGGATGACGGCCATTTATGATGAGGTTCCCTTCAAGTACCGGAGATGGCTCCGCATTGGGATCTGTTTTTTTACAGCCGGGTTGCTTTCGGTACTCACTTGCTATGGCTTGAGTTACGCTTTCACCGTGTTTGCCTTAGGCACGGTGTCGCCGGTCATGCAAATCTCTTTGGGATGGGTTTATCTCACAGCGCCGCTCGGGCTCGGCATGGCAGCCCTTCAATACTTCTTGGCAGGATGGAAGAATATCCAGAGTTCTGAGATTCATCTGTCCTATATGATTCCCGAGGTATACCAGCAGCCGCCCATGGATGGAGTCTAACTTTTGACCTTATTCATCATTGGGGCCATGTTGGGTTTATTGCTGCTCGGCTTTCCTATGTTGGTGCCCTTGTTGGCCACCACTCTGGGGCTCTTATGGATTTTTTTTCCAGGAGTCTCCCCGGAAGTGATCGCTCAACAGATGATCGGAGGGGTGAAGCCGGCGGCTCTCATTGCTGTGCCCATGTTCATCCTGGCAGCCGAGATCATGACCTCTGGACAAACCGCAGATCGCCTCTTGAATCTGGTGGAATCCTTCGTGGGTCACGTTCGGGGAGGATTGGCGGTGACCAGCGCCGTGGCTTGCACCTTGTTCGGCGCTATCTCTGGCTCCACCCAGGCCACGGTGGTGGCAATCGGCAAGCCTCTTCGCCCTCGTATGCTCAAAGCAGGATACCCGGATTCCTTCGCCACGGCCTTGATCATCAATGCCAGCGACATTGCCCTGTTGATCCCCCCCTCCATCGGAATGATCGTTTATGGGGTGGTCTCCGGAACCTCCATTGGTGAACTCTTCATTGCCGGGATTGGTCCGGGACTGCTAATTCTGGTGATGTTTTGTCTCTATAGCGTGCTGGCAGCCAATCGGTTTGGCCTTGAGCCAGCAGAAAGGATGCCCTGGAAGGAGCGTTTTCAAGCCTTTCGGCAGGCAGCCTTGCCCCTGGGCTTTCCGGCCATCATCATCGGTGGAATATATGCCGGAGCGTTCAGTCCCAGCGGCGGTTTCTGTCCTGTACGCCCTGATCATCGAGGTTTTCATCTTCAAAAAGATGTCCCTTAAGGACCTGCCTAAATTGGCCCTATCCACTGGTTTGGTTACCGCTGTAGTTTTTATTCTGGTGGGAGCTGGAGCCGCCTTCAGTTGGGTGATCTCCTTTGCCGAATTGCCGGCCTACTTGATCAACGAAACTCTCGGTATCGGCCCGGATTCCGGCTACTGGAAGGTGGCCTTGACTATTGCCGTGGCCTATTTTGTCGGCTGTATGTTTGTGGACCCCATCGTGGTGATCTTGATCCTGACCCCAATCTTTCACCCGGTGGCCCTGGCAGCCGGCCTGGATCCGGTGCTCACCGGGGTGCTGGTCACTCTCCAAGTGGCTATCGGCTCGGCCACGCCGCCCTTCGGCTGCGATATTTTCACTGCTATCGCTGTCTTCCGCAAACCCTACCGAGAGGTTATCACCGGCACCCCACCGTTCATCTTTATGCTGCTCTTGGCCTCATTCTTGCTTATCGCTTTTCCCCAGATTGCCTTATTCTTGAGAGATCTGGCTTTCGCATGAATTGGAAACGAATCAGACGCCTAGTCTTGACGACACTGATCCTTTGGGGGCTTGGAGGCTGTGCCCAAACTCAAGATGTCGAAATTTGGAGGTTTGCCATTGAGGAGACTTCAGGAAGCGTCCAAGATGTCTATGCCCAAACATTCAAGGAGTCCATAGAGCGCAGAAGTGAAGGGACCATCGAAGTCAAGGTCTACCCCTACGGAACCCTGGGAACCTCCGATCAACTCACAGAACTGTTGCACAATGGAACACTGGAATTTGCCATGGCCAGTCCCGGCCACATCGGAAAACTTATCCCCGAGGTCCAAGTGCTGTTGCTGCACTATCTCTTCACCCCCGATGAAGAGGTCAACCGCCAGGTGCTCAACAGCGAGAAGGTGCTCTCGGCCTTCGATGCCCTTTACTCAGCTAAAGGCTTCAAGCTCCTGGGAATAATCAGTGAAGGATGGCAAGTCTGGACGGCGGATCGACCGATCCGCACTCCGGCCGATTTTTCGGGTCTGAAGTTTCGGGTGATGACTTCTCCGTTGTTGCTCAACGCCTACTCAGCCTACGGAGCCAGTCCCACCCCTTTAGCCTACTCAGAAGTCTACTCCGCCTTGCAGCTCAAGATGGTGGACGGTCAGGTGAACCCGATTTTCGCCATTGAGGAGATGAGTTTCTACGAAGTGTCCGATTACCTGATCTTCGCCTATGAATCACCCTTCTATGCCACGGTGATCTCCAACCGAGAATTCTATGACAGTCTCGATGAGGCTCGCCAGAAGTGGCTCGATGAGGCCATCACCGAGACCGATGAGATCATTTTTCGCAAGCAGCAAAAATTCAATAAGGAGCGCTTGGACCTGATCTTGGAGAAGCGCCCTGAGATCGAAGTGATCGAGTTGAATTCTACGGAATTGCAACCTTTTCGGGAGGCCAGCCAGCAAGTGCTCGAGCGCTTTGAGGACTACGGCGGGTCCGGAGGGGTGGAGATGCTGCGTCTGATTCAGGCCGAAGTGGAGCGATTGCAGCATAAAAGTCACTTCAAGCCCTGACGTAGGAAGTTGGCGTTTGTTGTAGAAAGTTCAAGCCCTATGAAACTCAGGTCATTCCTCTCCCTTCTTATTATTGCCCTCTTCACCACCGTTTCGGTGTTGGCTGAGCCTCAACTCAGGGTCCGAGGCTCTACCTGGCCAGGAGCCATACTTTACGTTTCGGTGGAAACCGACGAAAAACTTCAGGGCACTTGGCACTGGGCCGGGCGCAGCGGACCCCTGGCTGAGGCCCCCTACGGACTTCGGGCTGGCTTAGCCGTGCCTTTGGACGCCAGTGTGGGGGGGCAAGCCACTCTCAGAGTGGAACTGACCAACGAGGGCGGAGTGAAGTCTGAACTGTCTCGGAAGATCACCGTGGACGATAAATGGCGGCCGGTTCAGTACCTCAGCATGAGCGCTTCCAATGTGGCTAAGTACGAAGACCCCCAGGCCGATAGAGAAGAGGAGTTGGTTTTCGCAGCTCTCGAGGACTTTCACCCCGGTCCGCGCTGGCGAGGAGACTTCATCGAGCCCTCAAATGCCCCCAGATCTTCGCCTTTTGGGGTACGCCGTGTCCGCAATGGTCGCACCGCCGGATTTCATCGGGGCTTGGATTATGCCGGCCCCGTGGGAGATCCTATCAAGGCACCGGCTGATGGGGTGGTGACCTTGATCGGGCCGAACTTCGTGCTCCTAGGCAACTGCATCATCATCAATCACGGCGAAGGTCTCACCAGCTTGTACATGCATCTCTCCCAGATCGGGGTCAAGGAAGGCGATGAAGTCAAGGCAGGACAAGTCATCGGTCGCATCGGGAACACAGGGGCTTCCACCGGTCCCCACCTCCACTATGCCACTTACTTTCACGGGGTTCCAGTTGACCCAGACTTGCTCAGAACTATTTCCAAGGAGTGGGCCCCGGAACTCTTCCCATAGGAGTCTAGAGGGGTAACAGCACAGGGACCTTTGAGCGCTGACCAGCTTTATGTTTTAGGAGTACTAGGGGTCACCATCGTCTTGATCGTGAGTGGCCGACTCAGGACCGACTTGGTGGCTATGCTGGTGCTGGTCAGTTTAGCTCTGGGTGGGCTGGTCACCCCAGAAGAGGCCTTCGCCGGTTTTGCGAGCCCGGCCATTTTAACCCTAGCCGGACTGTTTGTGCTCACAGCGGCCATGGATCAGGCCGGAATTGTGCATGCGGTGGCGGCTCGTCTGGAGCGTTTCACCGGCGCCTCTGAAGCGCGCATGGTGATGACTTTCCTGATGGTGGGGGCTGCCATCTCTTTGGTGGTGAACACCGCCGCGGCCGGGGCGGTGTTGATTCCCGTGGTGGTCAGCTTGGCTCGCAAGCACGGAGTTCCGGTTTCCAAGGTGCTCATGCCCATGGGGGTTGGGGTGGTGGTGGGAGGGATGGCCACCGTTTTCACCACCGCCAACATCATCATGAGCGGTCTGCTCCAGAGTCGAGGGCACGAAGGCCTGACCATGTTCGATTTCTTCCCCACAGGAGTGTTCCTGGTGGTGATAACCGGACTGTACATGCTGTTGGTCGGTCGTCATCTTCTCCCAGTGAGTAAAGAATCTCGACGACCCGGGGTGAGTGAGGATCTCGGGGCGATCTATGAACTGGATCAGCGACTCTGGGAGCTCAGGGTCCTTCCGGGCTCAGACCTCATCGACAAGACTCTGGCCGAGGCAGCCTTAGGCTTTCCGGTGATCGCCATTTGGCACGGGCAGGAGGCGGAGTTCAATCCCGGGGGACACTCCAAAGTCGAGAAAGGAGACGTGCTGTTGATTTCTTGTCGCCGAGATCACTTGCACGAAGTTCGCAAGCTCGGGGTGGCGGTGGGCCGAGGCCGAAAGCTCGATGGCCCTCACACCCCCGTGGTCATGGTGGAGGTGGTTATCCCTCCGCGATCCAAGGTTGTGGGCCAGACTTTGGCACAACTTCGCTTCCAAAGTCGATATGGCCTCACCGGGGTAGCTCTCTGGCGGGCCGGGCGCAGTCAGAGGACCGGAGTCGGGACTACCCCACTCAAAGGAGGTGATGCGCTCCTGGTCGTGGGACCAATCAGGAAAATCCTCAGATTGACCGAGAATCCGGACTATTTGGTGGTGGACACCCCGGCTTTTGCCCCCATGTCTCAGGCTCAAAGTGCCTGGACCTTGGCAGTCGCGGTGGGGGTGGTTTTTGCCGCCGGTTTAGGCTTGGTCTCCATGTCTCTGGCCGCCGTGGCCGGGGCCTTGGCCCTGGTGCTCCTCAAGGTTCTCACTGCCCAACGAGCTTACTCTTCCATAGACTGGGGGGTGTTGGTGCTGATCGCTGGTATGGCGCCCTTGGCGGTGGCCTTGGAGAGCACCGGCTTGACCACCATGGTGGGCCGATTCTTCATCGACACTTTTGGGCTCCACACGCCCTTGATTCCGGTGGCCCTGTTCTTCCTGTTCACCGTTTTCACCACTCAAGTGGTGGGAGGCCAGGTTTCAGCCCTCTTTGTGGGACCCATAGCTCTCACCTTGGCGGCGAAGCTTGGAGTTGATCTTACCGCCATGGCGGTTCTCATCGCCATGGCCTGTTCGAACTGCTTTCTGACATCGGTGTCTCATCCGGTCAATGCCATGATTGCCGGACCTGGAGGCTATTCGGCTGCGGATTTTCTTAAGGTGGGCGTCGGTCTCCAGATCGTCATGTTCTTGGGAACGATGCTCATGGCCCGAATGTATTGGGGGCTTTGAGTAAGGGCTATTGCTGTTGAGCCTGTTGGGCTTCGGTCTCAGATTTCCACTGATCCCAGGCGGGATCGGACTCGTCCATTCTGCGGAATTCATCGTCGGTATTGGGCAGGTCAGCGGGGTGAACCTGAACGGCCACACTGAGTTCACTGGCCGGAGAGCCTCGGTAGACTCCTCTGGTGGGTGGCACATCGCGGTAGTCTCGGCCCAGACACGTTCGAATATGCCGCTCTGAAGCCATGATATTGTTGGTAGGGTCAAAGCCAAGCCAGCCGATCTCTGGCAGGTGAGCCTCCATCCAAGCATGCGAGGCATCTTGTTGGGAGCGATCCGAGGCTCCTTGGCGATGATAAAGGTAGCCGCTGACATAGCGGGCGGGGACCCCGGCCAGGCGGGCCAATCCTACCATGATGTGAGCAAAATCTTGACAAACTCCTTCTCGGGCTTCCAGCGCGTGATCGATAGGGGAGTCGACCTGGGTGCTCATGGGGGTGTAGTCAAAGCGATTCGATAGCATGTTGCGGACTCTCAGCAAAAACTCCAGGGGACTGTCGTGAGATTGGGGGGCGACTTCGTCGAAGAGGGCTTTGAGGGGGTCGGTGATGGGAACCAAGGGGCTGGGGAGCAGAAAATCTAGCAGTTCTGGATTTTGGTTTTCCTGTTCAATTCTAGCCCAATCCTCCGAGGTTGAGTGGTAGGACTCAAATTCTGGGAAAGGTTTGATCTCGACCAGGGCCTCGGCGATCACGGAAAGCTGCTTTAGAGCTTGAGGAATGGTGAAGTGGTAAACGATGTTGCCCATCGCTTCTTCATATTGGAAAAGAGTGGCTGAGGGGTCCACCACCAGGTTAAAATTCAGCCGACGCTGTCGCCCCTGGCTCAGGGGACATTTTCTCACTTCCATGATGCTTTCGGTGACCGGACTCTGGTAGCGATGGCGGGTGACATGGCGGATTTGATAGAGGGTGCTCAAAATTCGATCTCCCATGAGATGTAGAG
>JBJHCR010000332.1:0-6807 GCA_050486105.1 Vulcanimicrobiota bacterium | reverse complement strand
GTGTCAACTTCGTCGACTTGGTCATGCGGGCGCTCGCCCAGCCTCAACTCGCCCACCTCTAACTTTGACCCCGATCGAACGCTATCCACGTACGCCTGCAGGAGGAAAGTTAAAGAGCCGAAGCTTCAATCACCTGCGCTCGAAATCGAAACCCAAGCGGGAATTTCGAAATGGTAAGCCGTGGTTCTGAATAGGCACCAACTTTCAAGGTGTTACCCCGGGCTGGAATCCAAAGATCTCTTTGACAGCTATTTCTAGTGGGAGTACCTCGGACGAGTAGCTGTCTTCCAGTGTGAAGACCTCGCTCTTGCCATCACGGAAGGCCTCGAGTTTTCTGTCGTTGACATTCACGACCAGATACTCCGAGACCGCTGCATCCTGATAGAAAGGCCGCTTGACCATTCGGTCATACTCCAGACTAGTGTCCGCCACCTCGACGACCAAAATCGCTGTTTCCGGATGCTCTTCAAAGTAGGCGGGGTCATTCTTTACCACTGCGAGATCCGGCTCGGGCTGAGAGTCATCTGAGAGGGCCAGGGGAAGCTGGACCCGGACCGAATATTCTTCCGGTAGTTGTCGCATTAAGATTCGATTGAGTTGCGCTACACAAAAACTGTGCGGCGGATTCTGAGGACTCATTTCGACAAGCACCCCTCCCAAGAGCTCGACCCGACTGTCCTGGGGCAGAACACCCGATAGTTTTTGATACTCTTGTCGAGTCCATCGTCTCGAACGCTCTAACAGCATAGTAGGCTTATCTTAGCATAGATGCCGTTGTCATACGATGAACTTCCAAATCAGGGAGCCTTTCACCGGAAGATTCCCAGAGGGCTACACAAGGGATGGTCATTTATGGGCAAGATGAAGCGCCACTTCAGCTCCGAAATTGGGACCGCTGTGAATCGAGAGAAGACAGCTAATCTTGACCATTAGGAGCTTGTTTCAGTTCATTCTCCTGAGAACCCCTCAATGAAAGGCCTGGTCCAGTAGATCGTTTTGCGTCACCATGGTGGGCTGGTCATTACAGCCAAAAACCTCCGGTGGCCGGCCCTCTAGAAGTTCATGACCTTTTGCGGATCGACAGCCTCTCCCTGGGCGTTTCGAATTTCAAAATGCAGATGGGCCCCTGTGGACGTTCCGGTGTTTCCGACTGTTCCAAGCACTTGACCGGCTTCTACCCGGGCACCCACTTGCACGTCTCGACTATTCAAGTGGGCATAACGGCTTGAAGTTCCGTCGTCGTGCTTGACTTCCACCCAATTTCCGTAGCCGGTGGAACGACCGTTGCTCATCTGATGCTGAGAGACACTGATGCGACCGGACTTAACGGCCCGTACCGGAGTGCCGGTGGGGGCCGCGAAATCCACCCCCCGGTGGAAGGTACTGGCACCGGCGGTGGGGGCGCGACGGGGCCCAAAGCCCGAGGAGATACGAAAGTTTCCATCCAGCGGCTTGACGTACCCGCCTCCCGCCGACTGCGGGCTGCCTACATTGGCGGTCGTTCCTGAAGAAGGGGCCGCTCCACCGCTACCGGGAGAGTTCCCGATGCTGGGTGAAGAACCGTGACTGATCGAACTGTTTCCACTGAAGGGCACTCCGAGAAAGCTGGAGGGGTTAGCCCCAAATCCACCCTGCTGGCTGGCTCCGAATCCGGGAAATCCCATGCCCATCGGCTGGTTTCCGCTTCCGTACATCATTTGCATCAGTCCCAACATGAGCTGCATCATCTGGGCCATCATCATCAGTTGGGTGGACCCCCCGTTCATTCCGGCCTGACAGCAGTTGGGCAAAGAGTGGTTGGAAAAAGAAGGGGGATTTCCGATTAACATGAGGTACTCTCCAATAGTTGGTTTAGAGAAAGATTAACCCAAGCCACTGTTCCAGCACTGGGTATATCAAGGCGATGATTGCCGTTTTGTTACAGTCTGGAAAATCTACCGCAGTAAAACTGGCTACTTCCGGCACACTTGACTTGCCTGCAGCAACCTACGACTCGATAGATGGGGCACGTCTTTAGGGTCTGCAGACTCTCAGCGTTCCGTTCGGGATGGAGGTTTCGTTCTTGGGCACGATCTGATTTTTCCAGGTCTACTTTCGTCTCAAGGGAAACTGATGAGCCAAACAGAATCGCCGGTTTGAGTTCATTTGTGGGGACGAATCAAGGGAGACACCATGGACCGAGTCTATAATCGTCGAAGCGTTTTAAAAGCAGGAGTCGGCGGTCTCCTCGCGCTTTATGCGGCGGGCTGCGGCTCGACCCGGGAAGATTTCGTTTTCACCCAGAACCCCGCCCAACCCCCTCCTCTGCCGCCCTTGGACTTTCCTCAACCGGCGGTGCGCACTTCGGCGGGTGGCTTGCTCGAGACCAGCTTCGATGTGCGCTTCTCGGAAAACTTTGTGGGCGACTTTCGCCTTTTCACCCGAACCTACGAAGGCTCAATTCCGGGACCAACCTTAAGACTCAAACCCGGGGACACCCTGCGCTTAACCCAGGCCAACAACTTGCCCCCCAATACTCCCGTGGTCCTCCCACCGGGTCCCACTCAGGAGCAGGACCCGGAGGCTCACCTGCATCGCACCAACCAAGAGCATCAGCACGAGAATGGTCACGAGCATCCCGTCAGTCACAATCGCCCCCACGATTTCAACACCTTCAACCTCCACACCCACGGACTCCACGTGGACCCGGGCGGAATCGCCGACAACGTTTTCGCTCGATTCGAACCCGAAACCACCAACCTCAGCGAAGTCATCCTGCCAGCAGACCACCCGGAAGGCACCTTTTGGTACCACCCCCATCACCACGGCTCCTCAGCGGTCCAACTCACCGGAGGGATGGCCGGGCTGATCATTGTCGAGGGCCCCACCGATCAGGTGCCGGAGATCTCCGCCGCTCGCGATGTCTCGCTAGTCATCCAACACCTAAGGGTCAACAACAACGGTGAGGTCCCCGACTTCAACTCTACCAACGCCCTAGCCGATGCCGACCGCAATTTTTTCCTCGTCAACGGGAAAGAGAACCCCGTGCTCAAGATGCGTCCGGGCGAAGTGCAACGTTGGAGGATCTGTCACGCTTCGGCCTCGACCTTTTTGGACCTAGTTCTCGATGGACATTCCATGCACCAGATCGCCTTCGACGGCCTGACCTTCGACGCTCCCCGAGAGCAACAGCGAATCTTAATGGCTCCGGGAAACCGTTCGGACGTGCTGATCCGAGCCGGAGCCCCAGGAACCTATCAGTTGCGCTCCATCGACAATGGAGAACCAGGCCCTACGGGGCAGGTGGCCACGCCTTTGGTGACGGTGGTGGTGGAAGGTGAGCCTCTAGAGATGGCCCTGCCCAACTCGCTTCCCGGCACTCCCTCCTTGGAACAGATCACCGACGCCGAGGTCGCCGCCAGCACCGCCGGCCCCAACGGCAACGGAAAACGAGTGGTCCGCTTCCTAGTGCACACCGCCCCAGGCTACAACGGAGATCCCAATTTTCCCACGGCCTTTCGAGTGGTAGGAACCGGGGAAGTTCCTCCCGCCAACTCCCCTCCCGGCTACGATCCGAGCGACTTCGCGGACTTTACCCAGGTTCCAGCCGCCTGCAGCATGCCGGTAACCCTCCCTCCAGATGAGGACCTCAAATGGGGCCTGTACGATCCTGAAATCATCAACCACACCCTGGAACTCAACACGGTGGAAGAGTGGACCATCTGTGGCACCCTGCACCCCTTCCACATCCACATCAATCCCTTCTTGCTGGTGGCCATTGACGGCGTCCCTCTGGAGAACCCGATTTGGATGGACACTTTGGCCCCTGCTGGTCGAACCTTGACCATCAGGATCAGACCAGTGAAGTTCACCGGCAATGCGGTGCTCCACTGCCACATCCTCGATCACGAGGACACCGGCATGATGCAGAACATACGGGTGATCGAGGGGAACTAAGTCCTGATCCGGGGGTCGAGTTGTCAAGTTGAGGAAGCCCTGAGCTGAGGTGCAGAGCCTCAGACTAAGTGTGAGGAGGTTGCATATGTGGAATTGCTCATCTGTTACTGCCCATCCTCTTTGACCGTTTCTTGATGGTTTCTGCTCAAGGCGTAGCCTTCAAGAGAGCTGAAGTCCTCACGGTCAGACGGCAGAGGTTCGCCGGCTGTCTACGATCTTTCTGATATCACTTTCTAGTTGTGGCCGCTTTTGAGAAGCCCACAAAGCTCTTCTCATAACTTCGCTCCGTTTCAGACCAGTCTTCTGCGCCAAGGTGTCCAAGGTGTTGACCATATCCCTAGGGAAGGAAACGTCGACTTTCTGGTCTTTTCGTCCTCGTAGCAATCTCTTGTCGACACTTCGCAACTGCTTGATAGCCTCCGAGATCCGATCAGGATGTTGGATGAGGTCTGTCAGGAAGACTCTAAGAATCAGTTCAGGACCACGTTCGGGTTCCGCACCCTTCTGAAAGACCAAAGAAAAAGTGAGATCTCTTAAAGGGGCCGTCAGATTCACTGAAGTTCGAACCTTTTGTTCGTTCTCTCGTGCCTCCTTGATCTTGTATACAGACTGCTGGGCTATCAGTAAGCTCTCACCACAGATGTCGCAGTAGGCCTGCATAACATCTTCCACCACTGTTCCGTCCTTCATTTGGAAGGGGCCGTATTGCCAGGTGGACTCTGCAAAACGCTTGCACGTTTCACAGGCAGCTTCCGTTTTATCTCCTGGGAGCTTAATATTCACGGCTGGCCTCTCTCTGATGGGTGAAACGACAGAAGGCGGAGTTCAACGAGTTGAAACTCACTGCCCTTCAAATATCCCTTCACGTACCAACGGTCTCCTTTGTAGGTCGGCTTAAATACCCAGACCTCAATATCAGGACTTAGATGGTGCGGACTCGAGCAGGCTTGACTTCCTCTCGTGGCGCTGACAATGTTCACCGCCTCTTCGCGGTCTAGCTGTCCCGAAACAATCCAGTTCTTCTCATCCCGACTCGCTCTGCTCTCGTGACTCACCCGCCCTTCTTTGAGTGCTTCTACGAAATCACGCTTGGCTTCTCTAAATCCCACGTTCCATTATACGTCAAGTGACGTATAACATCCACCTGTAGCAAGTTAACACTGAGGGTTCTGCTTTTTTGGGATGGTTGACTCCTGGTTGGTCTTCAAAGATGTACTGTCAAGGTGGAGGGAGCGAACGGTTCAAAGGCTGATCTCTAGTCCCCCTCAACATAATTGCGGTCGAAAATCAGAGAACCGACTCGAGCGAGTTCCAAGGAATGTCGGGCCCAACCGTCCACGTGCTCGAACCTCGACTCGGGGATGCCGGCGAGGGACAGAGCGCGTTTGAGCAGTGCGAGTTCTCGTTCGTGGATCTCGCCATCACAGGCCGCCAGTCCGTAAGCGTCTCGAATCAGATGGGCTAGGGAGTCGGGGTCCAGGTCGGCTACGATGGCGGCGAGTTGTTGATCGGTGGGCTCGGTGAACTCGGTCTCCTCCAGGGCACGACGATAACGTTCCACCAAAGTTGGGTCCATCTTCAAGCCATCCACCATGATGGAGAGCATATGGGTCTTTTCGGCCTCATCCACCACGCCGTCGGCGCGCAGCATGAAAATCATGAATTCCAAATACTGTTCGATCCGATTCATCTGTCCGTGCTCTTCATCCACCGAGGGCATGAGTCCGTTCTCCTTGCAAGGATTTTGAGGTGCGTGAGACCCCATTTAGAAGGTTGTCGACCGAGGTTAGAGAACCTTCTTCTTTGTCCATAAAGAGGAAGAATACCGCATGAAACCAACCCAGTTTTCACCCGCCAGCTTTCTGTTCAATTCCGGAATCAACCGAAGTTCGCTGCATCAGACCCCTCGAAACTCGGGAACCACCAATGGCTCCACCACCACCCTGGATCAGCCCAATTTCGGTACAGACCGCACCACCCTCGGAGAACCAACCTCCCTCGGCGATCAGATGAAGAGCCTAGTCTCTAAGTTTGGAAAAGCCTCCAGCAGCTGGCTCAATGAAGGCGGGCAGACTTCGAGTTCCACCGCAACCGGACAAACTCCCCAGCAAAATCAAGCCCAAGAGCAGCCATCCTTTCAGGAGCGCTTCGAGAATTCCGGCTGGACCGTTAAAGACCGAGACAACAATCATCATTTTGAATCGAGCAAACTCGATGGTAAAGAGATCGCTTTTCAGACCGTCGACCGCCAAACGGGTGAGGTGAAAGAGCACCGGGGAACCATGGTGGCCTCAAGAGATCACCAGACATCTGCTTTATTTCGTTTGGAGGGCTCAGATCAGGTCTTCAATAACAACGATATCGATGACCTAGCCGTCAACCAAAAGTTTGACCAAGGTGGCCAGGTCCAGGGGCGAGCGCTTGCTCAGAGCTCCAACGCGTCCTCGGAAACTCGGTCTCCAGAATCTCTGCTTCGACGGAGCGTATACACCGCTCCGGGAAGCGCCGAGGAGTCACCTAAACCCCAAACCCTGAGCCCCGAGCGCCAACAGTTCCGAGACAAATACGACGCCGATGGCTGGACCACCAAGAACGAAACGACCAACCCCCAGGTCAATCCCATAGATATCGATCGCAAGGAAGTCGCTTTTCAGACCGTAGACCGGCAAACAGGAGAAATTCAAGAGCATCGCGGGATTATGGTGGCCTCTAGGGACCACCAAACCTCAGCCCTCTTTCGCTTGGAAGGCTCGGACCAAGTCTTCAACAACAACTATATCGACGAATTCGCCGTCAATGACAGCTTCAATAAGAAATTCGAGCAGCAGGGCTGGACGGTGAAGGACCGGGACAAGGGAGTCAATTTTGCCC
>JBJHCR010000331.1:0-6834 GCA_050486105.1 Vulcanimicrobiota bacterium | reverse complement strand
TTTCTTTCGATGAAAAAGACATAGTAGCTGGGAGCCTTTCTTTGGGTGTAAGCTACTTCAAAGATAAGGCTCGCTTTACGAAAAAACCTGCGTAGATTTCGCTAATTCATTTGCATTGGGTTTAACCCGCCTTAGGATCTGGCCAGGAATAACTTCCCGATTTGAAGCACGGATCCATCCCGGCTGGCTTCGTTGCTTTCTCCTTATTTGTGTCAAACAAACCGCGTCAAAAGCGCCTTGCCACACCCACGGGGACGCCGGGGCCACCCACGCAAGCGCGGGTTCCCGGCGCTTGCGTGGGTTCCCGGCGCCTCCGCACTCGAAACTAGGGGTTCCTGGCCAGCTCCTAAGAGTCTCGGCTTCCAAAGCGATTTCGCAAAACCGCTACCACCTCAGCGTGGATCCTAGGTGCCCAGGGTAAGAGCGGAGACTTATCCCTGCGCCACATCGAGTAGAACACCCAGCCCAACAGAAGCACAGTCAAAAGGACGTTGGGCCAAGCATTGAGAGGCCACTGATCCTGATAGATCAGGACGCCGGAATTCTTGGTGAATGGTCCCAAATAGTAGATGGGCCAAAGATCTTCGGGTTCAGGACCTCGGGCCCCGATCAAATCGCAGATCACGTGCAAGTGAAAGACCACAAATCCCCACAAGAAGACCTTGAGTTTCTCTTGAGCCCAAGGCGTGAGCAACAGGGGAATAACCACCGCCGCAGCGATCCCGTGGGTCAGAAAATGATGATAGGTGGCAAAAAGCTCGGTCTCTGGTCCACCCAACAGCGGGCTCCCCAAATCCACCACCACCCCCAGAGAATCCAGGTCTGGCAAGACTCCAGCAGCGGCCACCAGCATCTTGTCGCGGTCATCGAGCAAGACCCGATCGGCCACAACCCAAGACACTAGAAAATGAGTGATTGGGCTCATCGAACAACCCCTTCTCTATTCCAGCTAGAGTTCCCTCAAAGACCTCTAAAGAATGAGAAGACCAGAGCCTATCAGCTTTGGTTTTGAGGTAGTCCGGTGGCTCGGAGGGCCAAATACGCCTCGAAAACCGATAAGCCGTCAGGCACCACAGCCACCGTATCAAGCCAGGGAAGAACATCCTCCCAATCTAGCCAGGCCCCCCAGCAGATCTCTTCGGGCTGCCATCGTATCGGTCCGTCCCAGACAACCTCATAAAGCCGGACAAAGCTGCGATTCTTGGGTCCGTCGTAGAGGTGCTCCAGAAGACATTCGGGCTCCAACCCTACCACCCCTAATTCCTCTTCGATCTCTCTGCGTGCCGCTGTCTCATAGGGTTCCCCTGCGGCCACTGCCCCTCCCACCATCATGTCGTACATGGAGGGAAAGAGGTCCTTGGTCGACGTCCTCTGATGGACATAAAGCTGCCCAGCACTGTTCCAACACAGCACCCCCACCCCACGATGGAGCAGGTTCTTCTGGCGAACCTCCGACCTGGCAGCCCTTCCCACAACCTCGTTCTTGAGGTTCACCAGGTCGAGATACTCCATTTGAGGAACCTACCGACTCCGTAGCTCGGCGATCTCAGCATCGGAAAGCACTCGATCAAAAATTTGCAGGTGCCCTAAGTCTCCAGGAAAGTGTTCCCCGAACCCCGGATTGGCTCCAAGGGTCAACTCTTGATACCCGTCACCCAACTCGGCATCTTCGACTCTCAGCTTCGTTTCGTCGACAAAAAGTTGCACCACCCCGGCTTGCTGGTCGTAAGTCCCAGCCAAGAAAGTCCACTCCCCGGGACGAACCGGAATCCCGCCTAGAACGGATTGGCTGCCGGCGAAGGCCGACCATCCCACGCTCTCTCCGCGATTGTCGATCCCCAAAGTCCGATCGAATCCCCCATCGTCGTGAGACAGGACACTGTTGATCCCTTCTGCAGGCTCCTCTCCGGTGTATCGAACCCAGACGGCCATGGTCACCTGAGGCATCTTCTCAGGGTTGATGTCGATGGGGACCGCTAGAGCCTGGGACTGTCCATCAAAGCGCAATGCCTGACCGGCCCGACCCTTATGGTCGTCCACCCGCAGAATCTCCTCTGGGGCATCGGTTACGGTCCAGTAGAGCAGTGGTTTCAGCTGGTCTTCAGCAGCGTTCGCCGCCACCTCAGACACAGCGATGCGGTCACTCCCCGGTGGTGGAGTCACGGTTCCCGGCGAGGTCGTAGCAGTGTTTGTCTGGCATCCCTGTAAGAGAATGGCCATGCTAAGCAGGAGTAATTTCATGCGCAAAAGATGTCAGACTAAAGGGGCGATCTCCTGCAACCAGGGGGGTGAGAGAAAAGTGCTAGCTAGCTTGGTCTTTGCGGCCAAAAAGGCGGGTTATGGCCAAGAGCGTCTTCCGAACGGAGTCCTGAGGGAGAAAGCTTAGATAGCAAGTTAGCACAATGGGAACAAACATGCCTACCTCAATAGTGGCAAAGTGCAAAATATGCAGCCCTAAACCAAAAGCTAAGGCCGCGTATCTCGTTGGCCACCAAAGCATCAAGACTGGGAAAAACAACTCCCAAAAGGCCACCGCTATGGTGGTCCAAGAGAGCATCTGACAAAACCACTCTTGATTCAAGAACCAAGAGAAATCGATCCTTCTCCAAGTGGGGTTGGACAGAATCACAGAGAGCGCCTCGCCGTTCATCCATTGCTCTCCGAGCACCTTGTAGAACCCACTCTTGAAGTACACCACACAAACTTGAAAGCAGATCAGAAAACGCGCCCAGGCGTAAGGCCCCAGCAAAGGACCTTGGTCTAAACTCATTCTGCCCCGAAGGACCAAGACCCGACCAGTATCCACGAAAACCAGAATCAGAAGCAACTGAACGACCAGAATGAGAACACCAGAAAAGACATAAACGTTCCGGATGATGAAAGACTGCAGCAAGATCAATAGGAGTGGCCCGGTCACCACAACTCGAAATCCCAGAGCGTACATCAAGGAAGACACCAAGGTCGCTCCATAGCAGAATAGAACCCAGGAGACCGCGTCGCCCAAAAAGAGCAAGGAAAGGTATCCGGCTTTCGGAGACACCGAATAGAGCTGATTCAATGGCAAGAAGCCGTCCTCGGAAAAATAAAGAATGACGTAGGGCGCGAAACATGAGAAATAGATAAGGGTAGAAAAGCCTATCACCGCTCGTAAGACCGCGAAGGGGTAGAGATCCACTTCCTGAAATAGGAGTTTCTGAACTCGCCTCAAATGGTCACCGAAAGCCCCGAGTCATGACGTCAGTCTCGAATGGGCCGAGATGCACAACGCGCCAACCATCACGAACTTCCAACCTCTTCCATCTGGAATGCAGTACTACAGAGTCGGGACGGACCCCAAAGGTTAACTGATAACTGCGAGCATGATAACGTAAGAAGGCTTCTTGGAATCTCACCAGAGGAAGTCCAAACATCGAAGTGAGCTTCACCGTTGGGTTGTATACTAAACCTGCTCCATAACGCTCGAGGTTGAAACCGTCATTCCACATCATTTGGCGCCCTGCAGGGCCATCGACAATCACGGTGTAGTGCGCGTAACGAACCGGGGGTTGAGGAGCAAAGGTGTTCCAACTCTGGTTGACTCCCACTGTCATGCAATAGGCCGCGAGCGGAAACTTAGAGTTGTCGAGAGCCGCCTTGAAACTCCTCAGACCGCCCATCACACTCAGAAATCTCGAATGAAGTTTCGCTTCTTGAGGAGCTTCCAGCCAAAGCTGTGTTGGAATTGCGGAGTAGCAAACCGCGCTAAGGTGCCAGAAAGTGTAAAAGGTTAAGAACAAGCGGATGCTGCGAGGGCTAGAAATGGATGGCTTCTCACTCACGACGATGCGAAATTCGACGCCTGCGAACGTTGCCCTTGTTCACCGAACCCGTAAGAGTTCCGGTCCTTGCTCCTGAGACCCCCCGCACCGTCACCGGCTTTCAGCGGAAAAAGAAAAAACCGCCGAGCAGCTTGAGGTATGCAGGAGGTTCATCAATGCTTGTTCGCTCGGCGGTTGACTATTCGCTTGTTGAACTCAGTATAGCCCGAAAGCTCTTCGTTGGGAGGACAGAGTTATGACGAAAATGTGAACTCTGTAAACACCTGGGGCGATGTTGTTAACTCAAGTTTACAAGTTCAGGAGTTGGCCCAGAGCCCGTAGAGCTCTCGGGACCACTTTAGAACAAGCCTGTGTATTGGAGCTCCGAAAAGCCTTTAAACCAAACCCTCAAACCCTGCCCCTGCCTCAATGCTCTGCGACACACCGCAACTAGGTTCCCAATCGAGGATCCCCAAAGTTTCAAATCCGAGACATGAGGGAAATTCTCTTCAGTCGAAAGGTTGATGGAACAAGAATGGGTCCGAAGAGTTCACATAGAGGCACAGTGGGTAGAGTTCTTCTGCTGTCATTTCTCTTTGTTTTCGGACTCCACATCCCTTGCCTGGCTGGATTTTATTATGGGGTAGCGCCGCTTTGTCTGTCCTGCTGCCCTGACAACCCAGGAGAATTCAGTGGAGCCGCCTCCTGCTGTGACGCCTTTGTCCCAGCCGATGGCCCCCTGAAGGTCTTTGTTGGACTGAGCTACATCCTGGGACAAGGCAGCCGAGAACTCCAGATTCCGCATCGGTCGGTGCTCGGAATTGTCACCACGACGATCCCGCCTCCAAGTCAGGCTCCAGCCACAGCACCTCGAAATACCCGAGCTCCACCAGCCCTCTTCTCCTAGACGAGCCCTGCTATTCGCCTTGGCCACCAGCCAGGCCGCACTGGACTCTACGCCAAGTTTTTTCCTCTGACCCGACTACTGGTCACAAATTTCAAATTTTTAGGAGATCAATCATGAAACGTATCTTATTTTTGCTACTCACATTAGGACTCATCACCGGTTCGGCTTTGGCTGACGACTGTTGCCAGCAAGCACAGGCAGTTTGCTGCACCGAACAAGCTGAATGCTGCGCTCAGAATCAAATCGCTATGTTGCCCGACTGCTGTGTGGAAGACGCCGAGTGCTGCGACCCTGCCTCCGGTTGCTGCGAAGGCAAAGAAGTTGCCGCTCTGGCTCCTTGCTGTGTGGAAGGCGCGGAGTGCTGCGACCCTGCAGATGGCTGCTGCCCCGACGGTGAAACCGCCTTCGCCGGCAAGGTCAGTTGCTGCGACGGAGATGACGAAGGATGCTGCGACACCAAAGTCAACTGCTGCGCGGAGAATAAAGATTGCTGCGAAGACGGAAAAGTCAGCGTAGAGAAGTCCGACTGCTGCGAAGACAAGCAGGCTTGCGCCGATGCAGGCGATGAGTGCTGCCAAGAGGGCGAAGTCGCCCAGTGTTGCAAGACCGCTAAATAGGCTCGTAGAAACCCGCTCCTTGGAGCGGGTTTCTACTTTTTAGATTGCCGCCCAGGACACTCCGTTTCTGGGCGGCTTTTCTTTGGCCCAGTCTCCCTCATGGAGCAACTGGAAACCCCATTTCCTGCCCGGACAATCCATGACCTAAGTGGCCACTGAAGAAGTCAAACGATGCTGAAGTCCTCGGTAAAAATCTTCTCTGAAGACACTCCCCTCTCGCTCAATTGCTGGATTAAGGAATCCATCATGGGCTTAGGTCCGCAAATCAAGTACACCCGATCCTCTAGGCCTCCGACATAGCCTTGAATTTTCTCGGCATCGAGAAAATCATCGTTTTCACCGGTACAATGGAGAACGAAGTGAAACTTCTGGGGGCCCAGTTCTTTCTCGGCTTCAGCGAGTTCCTCGCGATAGAGAGCCTTCTCCTCTTCCACAACGCTGTAGATCAGGCAGATTCGTCTCCGGTCAAAGCTTCGTAGATCCGAATCCTTGATCATACTGTAGAAGGGCGTGATGCCGATACCTCCGGCGATCAATACGGCTTCTTGCTCTGGATACTCGAAAAGATGATCTCCAAATTGCCCGTAAGGTCCCCAAACGTGGGCTTTGGTGCCGACCTTGAGCCTGTGGAGTCCCCCAGTCCAATCTCCAGCTTCCTTGACTGAGATGCGAAGCATGGTCTCTTGCCCTGGAGAGCAAATGCTAAAAGGATGAGGCTCCCTGTTGAGCTGTTCGGTCTCGAAATCAATGTAGAGAAACTGACCAGGACGATGGCGAATCCTCCGATGAGGGCGCAAGGGGCGAAGGTGAATTTCGTTGACCTCGCCGACCTTGTTCACCTGCTCAACCACATAGGTGTAGAGGGGACCGAGCCAGCGATAAAGTAGGCGAATATAAAGGTAGCAAGCGAGAGCCAAAGTGGTCCACCCCCCGAACCAAATGGTCAGGGCCCGCTGGGTCATGATTTCCCCACGAGCAAGCACCGCGTGGGCAATCACCAGCACCAACAAGGGCCCGAAGAAATGGTGAGTTTGCTTCCAGAAGTGATACGGAAGTATCCGCCAGACCGACACTATCACCAAAAAGGCGAAGAGAATCAGGGCTGTCAGCCCGGTATTCCCGACTACGCTGTCGCTGAACCAGAAAAAGCGAATGAATTCTATATGCGGGTCCAAGGCCAGAAAAACGGGATGAAGAAAGATCAGAGCAAAAGCGATCTCACCGATCCTCCGATGGGCTCTGTACACCTTATCCAGCCCGCCGAAAAGCTTCTCAATGGGCCTCAAGCGGGTCGAAAGGAGAAAGGCCCAACACATGAGTATGACTGTACCCATGCTCCCAATTTTTGCCAGATACTTCAGATCATAATGGTACCTAGTTCCGTGGTAGCTCATGCTACCAAAGTACAGGCCGTAAGTAGCAAGAATCGAAAGAGCCACTGCGGTATAGCCCCAGTAATATTGCTTCTTCATCACCTTCGAAGTCGGCTTAGAAAGCTGCGGCGAAGGTCGTT
>JBJHCR010000330.1:0-6837 GCA_050486105.1 Vulcanimicrobiota bacterium | reverse complement strand
GACTAGGGATGAACTTTGCGGACGTTGTACTGGTGTGAAGACGCATTCTTAACGTCAACTTAACGCTTCAGGGATAGACTGAGGTTAGTTCATTCGCAGGAGATATAAAAATGCAGATCACCACTCAATTCGCTTGTTGCCAACGCCCTACTTCCTCGACCGCTTCCCCGGCTCGCCAAGGCCAGTCCTCCAGCATCATCAACGACGAATTCGTTGCCAGCAGCAAAGAGCTCGCTCACGACGTCATGGAAGGGGTCTTTTGGGGAGGGGTCACAGCCCACCCGGTCCTTGGAACCTTTGTCCATTTTGGGAAGGCCGCCGATTTTACGATCACTCATTCTAGCAAGACTCCTGAGCGTATTGCCCTGGCTGGAGCGGCCATGAACGTTGCAGGCACAGCTGCCCTCCTGGGAGCCCCGTTTCTCGGTTCGGTAGGAGTGGCCAAGGCTGGAGTCGCTCTCCTGGCCGGCTCGGGCTTGGCTGGAATGGTCAACCACTTCACCACCTAAACCTCGATCCACCGCCTAACACCCAACTTCGTTGGGTACCCGGTTTCGGGCGCAGATCCATCCACAGAGACTGCGTCGTTTTCACCGGTTTGGCACCCTCCCTTCGGGGGGTACCCGAACGTAGCGCTGCTACGCCTGCCGGATACCCGCGTGCGGGTGAACCGGCTCAATTCCTTGTCTCTGAGGCGCCTGTCACCCAACTTCGTTGGGTACCCGACCCTGCGGGCGGGTACCCGCCTCGGACTTCGCATGCGGCGGTGGATCGAGGCTAAAACGCAGGGGTTACTCGATTTCCCAAGAAGGGGCCTCCATTCTCAAGACGGAGGCTTTCCTTATTATGGCAGTAACTAGAGCTATCGCGAAGAAACTTTGCACCCAAGCGGAGTATGAATTGGTCGAGGAAAGCTTCGCTCCCCCGGTCAACAGCTTCAAATTACCTGAGCTTCGCAAAAAAATTGACCGAACTCGAAAATTCCGGGACAAGTTTCGTGATCTAGAGCAGCGGCAAACAGCCGAAGCCAAAGGTTCTCGGCAACCTTCAGGCCAACGTCCGGCCCGGGGTAATATCAGGACCAGCCAAAAGGTCCAACTCTTCACCGAAACCTTAACTCGATTCGAAAAGCGCCTGAACGTTCTGGAAAAGCGAGAAACCGACCGTCAAGAGCGAGAAGCCAAGGCTAAGGCTAAAGCCGCCGAACAAGCCAAAGCTAAGGAGCGTAACGCCAAAGCCTCCAAAGCGCGTCGCGAAGGAACTCCCGCTGGAAACGGTAAGGGTCAGAAGGTCGGCGGCGTAGCTCAACATGCTGCAGTTCGAGGAAAAGTGATCGGCTCACACGTTCGCGCAGCCGGCAAAAGAACTCAAGCCAAGAGAGATCGCAGCCGCTAACGGTCCATGCTGCAAGGGGTGGCGGGAGACGACCGATGAAGACCTTTTTCACTGAGCTTGAGACTCTTTATGAAGAGGTCACCGCAGCACTCCCCCGGGTGGAAGGCAACCCGTGTGGTGACTGTCGGGCCTGCTGCTCGGTGCGCTTAAAAGTTCACTGGGTTCCTCGCCTGGAAATCGACTATCTGAACGAGAAAATCGGCCCGGAAAGGACCGAGCTTTTTCGTCGTTATCTCGACAGAGAGGTCGATGAAGAGGGTGAATTTCGTTTCGAGTACTGCCCTCTGCTCGAGGACTATGGCTGTTCCATACATCCCTATCGTCCCTACTCAGCTCGAATGTACGGTTTTTACCGCTCTGAAGACCGTGAGCTTCTGCCGGAGTGCCTCTTTCGGGGGACCGAGACGGTGGTACCCGCAGCTCAGTTGGCCTTTCGAGCACCTCACTCCCTTCGATTTCTCAAGCTGGTCCTCGACTATGAGGCGGCCACCAACGGTGAGGACCCTGAACTCCTTGAGGCTCAGGCCAAACTCCAAGAACTCACCTTGGACCGAGTCTTCTTTCTTCAGGCCAACCAGCAACACCAGGAAGCCCTGGAGCAACTTCAGGACCTGCTCCAGAAGTCTCAGAACGATCCCCTGCTGCACCAAGTCGCCGGCGAACTCCACGAGGCCCTGAACAACCGAGTGGCCGCCGTCGAAGCCTTTTCCGACGCAGTAGCGCTCGACCCTAGCAATGCTGAAGTCTGGTACCGACTGGCGAACAATCTCTTCTTCACGGGGCGAGTTGAGCAAGCCCTGAATTCTGCCGAGCGAGCTAGCTCGCTGATGCCGGAATCGAGCAAAGTACACGGCTTTTTAGGCTTCATCAAGCAGCAGCAGGGAGATCTCAATGGCGCCAGGGACCTCTATCGGTGGGCCGTCTCCTCAGAAACGGAACCCGGTCCTTACCGCTTTCAACTGGGATTCATCCTTCATCAGCTGGGAAACCTCGACGCCGCACGGAAGGCCCTGGAATCGGCCCTGGATTTCGCTCCCACCAAGACGATGGCTGAAGAATTGCTAAGAGAGTGCTCCCAAGAGACAATCGGTGATTAGGCGCCAGAAGCCCATCTCGACAATCCTCCAATAACAGGACCTTAACGATGATGGCCTAGGCTGGATCAAGATGCTTATTCGCTCCGCCTCATATTCTCACGCTCAACGCAGGCCACTTGCTACAAAGCCCCCGAGTCTTCCATCAGTGGAGCAGCCCCTTGACCCGGCCTCTCCTCAACCCAAAGTGGCCATCAGCGCCTATATCGACGGCAAGGCCCACGCCATAGAATCGCTCAAGCTCAATGCCATCGCTCGATTCGTCCAAGCCCAAACAGCATCCCAAGGCGACCTTGTTGTGACTGTGGATGGACAGCGCCACGGGCCGGGCTCAGGCTCCCTGAAGTTCGCTGCAGCAGGCCTATTGCCCACCGCTCTTGCTGGAGCAGCGGGCTTTGCTCTCGGGGGACTGCCTGGGGCGGTGGCAGGGGCCGGACTAGGACTAGCCTGCTTCGCTCTTCCTGCCGGCTTCTTCCTGGGACGGAGTCTCAAGGCCCTGGCCTGGAAATCCGAAAACAGGCTCACTATCAATGGCCCGAGCTTACCGAGTCCGGTTCCCAAACCCGGGGTAGAACGCTTGCGCTCACTGGTGGAAGAGTCGGAGCAGAAATATCCCCAAGCGCGCCAAATCCTTTTCTTGAGCGGTCACGGCGATCGACATGAGATTGCTCAAATGTCGGTCAAAGATATTGGACAAGGAATGCAAGGAACCAAGCTTGACGCCACCGTCCTGGATGCTTGCCTGGTAGGACAGTTGGAAGTGATGGCTCAGCTAGCTCCTTGGGCCGGACTGGTGCTAGCCTCCCCGCATAAGATTAAGGCTCGGGGTTTAGAGCTGGTGGAAATGCTCAAACCAGAAAATCTGGACAAGCAAAATACGCAAGACTTTGCTGTTGCTATGGCCCGAGAAGCCCGCTCCACCACCCCTAGTTTTGCAGTGGTCGACACTCACCACCTAAAGGACGCTCTCCTTCCCAGTTTGGACGACCTAGGCCACTCTCTAGCCGAGGGATTAAAGCATCCAGATTCTGCGCGGCTCATCAAGCGCTCTCTAGCCCGAAGTCAGGCAACCGATGCCCTCCTCAGCAGTCGGATCGATCTCGGAAGCTTTTTGAAACAGTTAGCTCGACACGAAGTGTCTCCTGAACAGACCGCCCCGGCAATCTTAGCTTTCGAGAAAGCTGTTCCATTTCAGAAGAATCGTCACACCTTGTCTTTTGATCTCAAGGCAGGAAGAAGCGAGTCGAGCCTTCCTAAAGGTTGGCGCACCTTCCTGGAAACGCTAAATCGCAGTTTCAAGCCCTGGGCCAATCCCTTTGCCATTATCCCTCACAGCTCAAGGGCTGAGGCGGAGAGCATCCTCCTTGACAGGTGAGGGAACGAGGCAAAAACAGCGGACAGCTGGTTAAGGATTTCTTAAGACCGAAGAGCTAGACTTTAAACAAGGCTGAGAATCTCAGCCAACTCTCTTCAGGAGACAGGCTATGCAAGTATCGAATTCACTCAAATCGTTTCTCTTCCAACTCGGACCCACTGATCGTGGGGCCACATATTCTGAGGACGCACAAGAGTTTGCTCTGGAAGTACTCGATCTCTTTGAAGAAAGCAGCGAAGATTTGACCTCCGCCTCAGAGGTCGCCCAAGAAGTCTTCGAAGAGATCATTGAGAGTGGCTCCACCACCAACGCGGAAAAAAGCTTAGCGGCCCTGGGGGCCTCCCTGAGTGAGCTCAAGACCAAAAATCCTCAGCACCTTGCTCTAGCTCAACGTTCGGTGCTCACCTCCATCGCTGCAGCAGTCCCTGGTCCAGTGGGTCAAGTTCTAGCTCAAGCCGGAATTGAAGCCGTGGAAGCTTCCCAGAAGAGCCCCACCGTTGCTGCCCAAGTCGGTGAACTGGCGTTGGAGGCGATTATAGAAAGCCCGGATACCACTTACCAAGAGAAGTCGCTTGCTGCATTCGGCCTAGAGTTTTCCGAGAGCTCTTCAGCCAAGAAGACCAGCCACGCTCGACAACAATTCTTAGAAGCCATCGCCGATGGGGTCAACGGAGCCGAAAGCGATATCGCCAATTCAGAGTCCGATTTGGCAAGTTCAAAAAAGCTTACGGCTCACCTCACCAATCGATTCTCCAAATCCTAAGATACGCTCACTAATCCGTCTTCGATGGTGAAGATTCGGTCTGCTTGCTGAGCCAGTCGCTCGTCGTGAGTCACCATCATGAAGGTGATGTCTTGCTCCTGAGTCATCTCTCTCATGAGGGCAAAGACTTCCTTTGAAGAGACGGAGTCCAGATTTCCGGTGGGCTCGTCGGCCAAGACCAAGGATGGTTGATTGGCTAGGGCCCGGATGATAGCAACCCTCTGCTGTTGCCCACCGGAAATTTGATTGGCCTTCTTTTGCAACACATGCCCTAAGCCGACTCGCTCCATCAAACCCGATACCCGGAGACGCTCATCTTTGGTAGCCTTTCCACGATCAATGAAAATGGGCATGAGGGCATTCTCAAGACAAGTAAACTCGTTCATCAGGTGGTGGAACTGAAAGACAAATCCAACCTGCTCGTTGCGCAACTTGGCCAGCCCGTTGGAGTCCAGGGTGGAAATGTCCGTGCCAGCTAAGAAAACCGAACCGGAGGTCGGTTGGTCTAAGGCACCCAGAATATTCAAAAGCGTCGATTTCCCTGAACCACTCTGACCCACTATGGCTACAAACTCTCCTGCCTCGACTTGAAAGTCCACCCCCCTCAAGACTTCAACCTCAAGGGGCGTGCCTATGAGATAGCTCTTGCGCAATTTCTCGACAGACAGAAGCAACGAGGGTTGCTGCCTATCCTTCACTGATAACCTCTACGGGATTGGTCTTAGCGGCTCGGCGTGCCGGCAGGTAGGAAGCGATCATCGTGGCGACTACAGCGGCAAGCATGGCGTGCATGAAGATACCGGGATCAAGGACAGCGGGAAACAACTGGTCGGATCTACCTGAGGGTGCAACTTGCTTGAACTGAGTCAGGAAGGTTAGGAGACCGAAGGCTCCCAAAGCTCCAAGCAAGGCTCCGAGCACGGAAACGAATAAACCCTGGAGGGTGAATATTCTCAGGATCTGAATGTCGGTGGCTCCCATGCTTTTCATGATTCCAATCTGACGTGCTCTCTGAAAAACGCTGACCACCAAGACCGAGGCAATGCCGAAGGCCGACGCCAATAGACTGAAGACGCTGATCATGATTCTGGTTCCGTTCTGGGCAGCGAAAGCGTTCACGAATTGCGCTTGCTCAACCATCCAACTGTCCGCTCGCAAGCCCAAGGAATCCTCGACGATCCGACTGATCCGGTTGGCCTGAAACGGATCGTCGAGCTTCAGGCTTATGGAGCTAGCATCAGTCCCGGTGGCGAAGAGTCTCTGGGCACCCCTAAGATTGACAAAGACGGTAGAGCGGTCCAACTGGTTCTGCCCTGTGCTGTAAATTCCAGCTACGGTGAGGGTGGCCATGACCTGCTCTGAGGAGACCAGGGTGACCGTCTCTCCGAGCCGAACTCCCGTATCGTCAGCGAGTTGCTTGCCGATCACGATATCGTTGGTCCCTATGGAGAGCCAGCGACCTGCCAACATGTCGCGAGAAAGGTTGCTGATTCCGTCCTGTTTCACCGGATCAGCGCCCCGAACGGTGACCCCAAACTGGCGCACTCCCCGAATCAAGAATGCCTGCCCACCCACGGAGGCTGCCGTGAACTCCACGTGGGGATAGCCCAATAGGATCTTCTCAAGGGCTTCAGGGCGGCGGAGATCACTTCTCTGCTGCAGCTGTTTCTCCACTTGAACGGAGTACTGTACCTCGTCGGTGTCGGACAAAGGGATGGGATCAGGATCGGGAACCTTCACCGAAATGTGGGCTATCGATCCGATGAGGTCTTGAATAAATCGAGCCTGGACCCCCAAAATCAGACAGTTGATAAAGATGATGAGACAAACCGCAGCTCCCACCGCTGCCACTGTCAGCCCCGTCTGGCCTCGAGCCGAAACCACATAGCGCCAGGCCACCATGGCCTCAAATCGCATTAGAATTCCACCTTCTTAGTTCGAACTCGCTGCCCATCCTCCACCTCTTGAGGGTAGCGCACCACGAGTTCACCTGGCTCCACACCGCTCTCAACCAGGTAGCCCTCTTCCGTCGGACCGGAAAGCTGAACCTCTCTCAGTTCGACCCTTCCCTCGCTGACCACAGCGATGTAAGTCTGTATGCCCTTCAAGCGAACCGAAGTGAGTGGAAGAACAAGACGCTCCTGCTGAGGAGTGAGCAGCAGGTTCACATCCACGGTTTGCCCTGGCAGAATCCAATCTGGAAAGTCCTC
>JBJHCR010000329.1:0-6839 GCA_050486105.1 Vulcanimicrobiota bacterium | reverse complement strand
CCTCTCAAGTCGTCTATCTGGGAGAGTCTCACACCAGCGAATCCGACCACCAGGGCCAACTCGAGGTGCTTCGGGAACTGGTCGCTCTCCAGGACCGGCCTCTCGTGGTCTTGGCCGAAATGCTCACCGAGCGCACCGAGGACGAACCTGAGCTCTGGAAAGGCGGAGAGATCGACCCTGAGATCTGGAAACACGACTGGGGATTCCCCTATGAGCTGTATCGCTCGATCTTCGTCTACCTTAGAGACCAGAAAGTCCTTACTCTATGGCTGCGTCCGGACCCCGCATTCACCACCCAGGTGCGGGACCAAGGTCCTGCAGCAGCGGTGACCAAGATCGACCAGGTTTTGCTGGGGCCAAAAAGCTATCGAGAGGCCATGGCCGAGACTGCTCAGGCTCACTTTCCCAAGGGAACGGAGGTCAGCTCCGAAGTCGTCGATCGCTATTTCACCATTCAATGCTTCTGGGATGAGTTCATGGCTTGGCGGATAGCCACGGTTGCCGAAGCTCATCCCGAGGCCCGAATCGCCGTGCTGGTGGGTTATGGTCATCTCCATCCCGAGCAGGGCATCCCCTGGAGAGTGCAGCGCAGAGTTCCTGACCTAAGGCCATTAAACATCGCCTTTGACCGAGAGTACCGCGACCAATGCGACCTGCTCTACCTTCCTTCCCACCCTTGAGGCAGCCTGGAAAGACTCAAAGCATGCGCCTATTCTTTGCTCTGAAAGTTCCGCTGGAAATCCGAAAGAGACTTCTCAAGATGAGTTCCCTCATCCCCGAAAGTGAGCAGCTCCGATGGGTTCGCTCAGAGCAAGTCCACCTCACCTTACTCTTCCTGGGAGAGCAACCTCAGTCCGCTCTCCCACCGCTTCGTTCGGTGGCCCAAACCCTTGCCACCCATTCCGAACCCTTCACCCTCCAAACCTTGGGGTTAGGCTCCTTCCCCGGGCCGAGAGGAAGCACCAGAGTAGTCTGGGCGGGACTGGAAGATTCGACTGCTCTTTCCAGCCTAGCCGAGAACCTTCATGAGAGGGTGATGGACCTAGGCCAAACTCTCAAGAAGTCCCGCTTCCGACCTCATTTAACCCTGGCTCGACGGCCTCAGAAAAAACCCGTTAGGGTGGACCTGTCTCGGTGGAGCAAAGCCTGCTTCGGGTCTTGGACAGTCCAAGACTTTCACCTTATTCACAGCACCCTAGGTCGGAACGGCCCCGTTTATCAAACTCTGGGTTCCTATAAGTTGGGTGACTCCAGGCGCAATGGGGAAAACCTCAAGAGTCTTTCTCCTCAGGTCCCAACTCCACGTGAACATCGATATCCGTAGGGAGCTCTACGGGATAAGTCACCGAGATTGAGCGGTTCCAATCGATCTGACTCAAGCGATATTCGCTGATCACCTGGGCCAAAGTGCTGCGAGCTCCGGCCAATCCGTCCTGGGCATTCAGAAGTTCGACTCCGCTGGAAAGCCCGGCCTTAAACCGAGCCTCGGCTATGGTGTTGGTCTCCTCGGCCCTATCCAAGGCTTTCTTAGACACCTCAATCTGCTGCCATAGACTAGTGAGCCGCACGTAGGATTCCACCACATCGAGGGAGATCTGGCGTTCCGATTGGGCCAACTGTTGCCGGGTCTGTTCAGCCAAAACTCGAGCCTGCTCGGCCTGATTTCTCGCCAAACCACCATCGAATAGGGCCCAGGAAAACTGCACTCCCAACAGCCAACTCTGGCTGAGCTTTCTGTTCGAGATATCATACTCATCATTGATCTGCCCAATCAAAGACAGGTCTGGAGTGTTCTGCAGACCCCTAGCCTTCACCGCCGCTTCAGCCGAGGCCACGCCCCAGCGCAAAGCCGACAACTCCGGTCGTCTATCCATGGCCTGCTTCAGTCCCTCGTTGAGATCCTCGGGTGGAGGAGAAGGATCCGGTAAGTCGCTCAGATGAAAAGCGGTGTCGGGACGCACCCCCAGGTTCGCCAAGAGGGTGGCCTGAGACTGACTGAGAGCCATCTGCTGCTGCAAAATTTCGGTTTGAGCCGAAAGCATGGTGGATTCCGCCTGGACCACTTCATACTCAGCGATCTCTCCGGCATCAAAGAGGTTGCGGGAAAGCTCCAAGTACTTCTGCCGATCCTGGTACCTCTGCTGGGCCACCACCAAGTTTTGCTCGGCCAACTTAACCTGCACATAATCCCCAGCCACCGACTGAAAGAGGCTTTCGATTCCGGTGCGCAATTGTTCGGCCGCCTGGTAGGCAGACAGACGGGCCGCTCGGGCATTCCAGCGGACTTTGCCAAAACTGAACAGGGGTTGGTTGAAGACCAACTGAAACTCCGAATCATTAATGCCGAAACGCTCCTCGGCTTCTCGCAGGAAATCCGCAGTAAAACTCAGCGTGGGGTTGAGGGCTATATAGGCCTGATCTACCTGCAGCAGGGCCAAACGGTAGGTGGCCAAAGATTGCAAAATTTGAGGATTCTGGCGAAACGCTAAGGTGAACACCTCATTCAAGGTCAGCTCCCTTTCGCTGGAAAAGGTGACCGGTGAAGAGGAGTCACTGAAGGCTGGCCCTAGTGCGAGTACGGTGATCGTCCCAACCAAGAGACCAAAGCGAAGTGCGGCTCGATACATAAAGGCTTCTGAGCTTCCGTTCCCCCGGGAAGCCCTCCTGCCTTCCTAGTGCAACGTCAGCAAAGTTCATCCCCATCTCTGACGGCCATGCATCCTCTCTCGCGGCGTCGAAGCTCACTCAAATACAACCTGGCATTAAGCGTTCGCTTCTCCTTGCATCACCCACGCGGACGTGGCCACCCACGCAAGCGCGGGTTCCCGGCGCCTGACCACCATTGTTAGGGACGAACTTCACTGACGTTGCTCTAGAGAGAAGGCGAGCCTCCGTGGAAAGGTGGGACGGTTACTTAGCCATCTGCGAAAAGGAAAACCCATTACCGTATTGAGTCAACAAGAGGCCGAGTGGGTATTGGCTATCCTGGGATACTAAAGTGCTCGCCTTATGGTTCTGAATGTCAAAGACGGGTACCCAACGAAGTTGGGTGGCAGGCGCCCGTCTGGGACTTCGTAACTCTTCGACTTGAGGAGCGCCGAGCGCGCGGGTGCCCTCTGGGCGTTCGACATCCATAAGCGAGGCACGACAACCCCAGACGGGATGGATCTGTGCTCAGTGGGGTGCAGAACCATAAGGCGAGCGCTTTAGGCTTGGAGAACGGTGTCAAACGGTCCGCTCGGTAGTTCGTTCATCGGGAAGCCAGGAGCCTGACTTTACAAAGAGAAGTAGATTCTATGTGTGCTAGGGCCTTGGATGAGAAAATCCCCACACTCTGGTAAAGTGCCGCCCGGACCCAAGGCAGTTCGAAAACCTTATTTTGCCAATCGCGCTGTCTTTCTAAAAGAGGTCTCCGACGAATTCGGTCCGCTTTCATCGTTTCGGGTGGCGTACTTCCGTATCTATCTCGTGACGGCTCCCGACGACGTGCGAGCTGTCATGACGGATCGAGGTATGCGGAAGTCCTTTGTCACCAAACTGCTTCTCGGCCCGGTGACCGGTAATGGGCTTCTCCTCAGTGAAGGTGAACTCTACCGGCGCCAGCGCCGTCTGATTCAACCTGCCTTTCACCGTAAGCGAGTAGAGGTGTACGGTCAGATGTCCGTACAGTGTGCCTTGGATTGGTCTGAGCGGAAGTCGGACGGTGAGTTGGTGGAGATGGAGCGGGAGATGATGCGTCTCACCCTCGACATCGTGGGCCGCTCCTTGTTTGGTTCCAACGTGGAGAGCAAGGCACCAGAGATCGCTCGTGCTTTGGAGTCGTTCTATGGGCTGGTCGATTGGATCGTGGCCCTGGGTCCCCTGGCCTTCGTACTTTGGCATCCGAAGATGTTCAAGTTTCTCTGGCATCTATTTCTGCTTCGTCGCTTCGTGGACAAACTGATACGAGAATGCCAAGTGCAAGGTCCCAGTGAGGACTTACTCTCCAGGCTCGTTTACGCCCAAGAGCAGGGCAAGGGGATGAGCCGGCGCCAGGTCCGCTCCGAGGCCCTGACACTCCTATTGGCCGGTCACGAGACGACCGCCGTCTCCATGACTTGGACCTGGTACTTGCTTTCCCAAAATCCCGATTGCGAAGCAATGCTACATCGGGAACTAGACGAAGTGTTGGATGGCAGGCCACCGACTGTGGAAGACATCGAGAAACTGGATTACACCCGCCGGGTGCTGACCGAGAGCTTGCGACTCTACCCGCCGGTCTACCTGGTCGATCGCCAACCCTCGGAAGACTTTGAGTTGCGGGGCTACAAGATTCCCAGAGGGAGTTACATCTTTGTTAGCCCCTACGTCACCCATCGGGACCCGGGTATTTACACCGACCCCTCTCGCTTCGACCCGGACCGTTGGCTACCGGAAGTCGCCGAGATGCGACCGACCTATTCCTACTTTCCGTTTGGCGTGGGACCGCGAGCCTGTATCGGGCAGTCATTTGCCTGGATGGAGTCGATTCTGGTCCTTGCCACCCTGGCTCAAACCTGGGTAGCTCGACTAGATCCGGCGCAGCAAATCGACACAGACCCTAAGATCACGCTTCGGCCGCGTTATGGGATGCGAATGAGCCTGCATCGACGTTAGTTAAGATGGACAGACCAGTCCAGCCTCTAAACCTGGATAAGCTCAAGAGAGCCAGAGCCACATCTAGATCTGCAAAGGCGCGATGGAGCGGTCCTCTTTGTCAAGAACAATACGACCGATGTCGATCAAGCCCGATATCCCCAGCAGAAGCAAACCGGCGGCCCCTACAAAGGGCCCAGCGATGGCTGGATCCAGACCGTTCGGGAGGGCTGAAGTATCAGAGATTGTCGCTGTAATCATCTCTTCGCGAAGGATTTCATCGCCGTCACGAGTGGTGCTTTCCACGGAGTAAGAGCCGTTCTCCTCAAACCGAGTGTGGGTCACGGTGGAGATCTGAGTCCCCACAATGAAACTCTGCTCAGCGATCGACTGCCCTCCGTCCGTCACGACTACCAGGACGTTTACGTGTAACGCAACCCCGTTCCTGGACTCAATGTTTGTGAGCGGAACAAATATGAAGTTCCCCAAAAACCCCAGGACGACGACTTCTTTCAATTCTACTGCACCGGTTACCTTTCGTCCGGCGAGGTGATAGACCTCACCGACTACGTCGCCTGGACCGTAGACACGGCCATCCCCGCGGGCACCAAGCAGGCTGCCTTCGCGAGCAACGAACCTGGGAACTTTCAGTTTGGCGATCCCGATGTACTGCCACAAACGGTCACGGTGAGAGCGACCTACAGACCAGGTTCTGTCACATCGACCAAACTGTGGGGAGAATCCTCCGATAACCTAGAATCGACCGCAACGTTCGAGGTGCCGGTGACAACCGCCTCGACACCTTAGTGGGCCTGGGCGTGAGAGGCATCCCATGGATGCTTATCACGCTCGTTCCGCGAGGTACGATCGCATATGAGTCTTTGGCTGTTCCAGGAAAGGTCCACCTTGATGTGGGCCCGGCACCGCGTCGGGTGCCGGCTCGGGAAGCCGGTGAAGCACTTGCAAAGGACGAGTGAGATCCAGTTGGGTCAAGCCAGGAAAGAGTACGAAGCCGACTTGCACCTCAACGCTCTCATTTCTCAGATCCGGGCACTCGCCAGGCATTGGTCTCCAAGAAGTGGCCGCAGGCCCTGCAGCTCAAGAATTGATAACGGGCACGGGAATCCAGATGGGATTGTCTCGATGTTGTGCCCACAAAATAACCCTCCCCGGCTGACTTCCGCGAAGAATGAAGCCTTCACGCCCGGGTGTGAGATCCCACTCGGCCACCTCGGGCTTTTCAGAGGGCCTAAAGATGAGCTCCGTAGTCACGATCCGTTCTACCGGTATCCCGCCGGAATTTAGGAAACGTCCATTCGCGATGAATCGCTCTATAGTGAGAGGGTCAATCATTTCTGGGTTGGGTTGCACTTCAAAAGGACCACTAGGTTCCACAACATTGAGCGTGATGGTTCGGACGATGTCAAAGTAGGTGGCGGTGATTGTGGCAGTGCCCGGAGCCAAGATAGACAGTGTGCCTGAGCGGAAAGTGGAGTTGAATGACCCACTGTTTCCTACCGAAATGGCCGAAGGGTTCGAAGATTGAAAGAGAGTGAAATCGGAAACCTGAAATGACAGAGGTACCACGTCGGCGATGGAGTCGTCGGGGCTGAATTTCGACTCGAAGATCTGAGTCTCAAGGTCGGTCAGCATCGGCACGATGCACCTTAAAGGCGGAGCATCATTCAAACCCGGATAAAGATGGACAAGTTCTCCCTCTGGCGCCGCATATGGAAAAGCGCCGGAAGGTCTGAGCGAAAGCTCGAAGGAGGGGACGTTGGAAGGCTTGCTGATGAAGGCTGGATCGTTGATTTCTAGCACTTGGCCAGCTTGAAGCTGCACGGGAACGACGACTAGACCCACCACCGTGCCGCTGTCGAGGTACTCGATCCTGATGGAGTCAACCGCGACGGGTACGTTGCTGATGGTGTAGGTAGGCGCGAAAGGCAGCTCCTGGCTCGGAAATGGTATGCCGCCACCCAAGGCGTCGAAGACACCGTTGATGATGGCGCTTTGAAATCCCGTGACCCTTACCGTGTCTACACTTGCGGGTACGGCTTGAGAGCGTACTTGTTGAGAGACTCTGATGTTGGCAAAGCCGGTGGGAGTGCTTTGCCCGGTCCCGTCGACACTGGTAACGGGACCCTCGGAGCTGCCCCCGCAGCCAAACAAGAATAAGAGCGAAACTATGACGGTCAAACTTCTCTAATGCATCAGTTCAGGTT
>JBJHCR010000328.1:0-7012 GCA_050486105.1 Vulcanimicrobiota bacterium | reverse complement strand
ATGCTAGAAGTGGGACTAGAGGTAGAAGAAAAGTTGAGATCTTGGCTCATGGCACCCGGTTGATCACGGGCATGAAAAGTCCTTCCTACGAATCTAGAAAAAATCTATAGGGCGAAACAGCGCTTACCTCTTGATCCTGGGTCGGTCGCTTATGCGGGTGGCGTCGGGCTCTGCGGAGCCTCTCGGCACCTGGGCCATCCAGGAGTTGCAAGAGTTAAAGCAGTTGGATACTCCACAAGGCAAAAGAAGCAAGGTCGTTCCTCTGTTTTCTCGTCGTCCTCAAAGAAATCGTTCCGAAGATGAAACTGAACCTTTGGTGGCGATCTGGGTAGCTAGCGACTCCTACCGCGGTGAGTGGATGTCGACAGCGGTGGGCGTTGATATCTCCGGCCGCAAACGTCTGCTTTCCTTTCAGGACGGCGCCACAGTCAACCCGACGACCTGTGAGGCTATGGTTGCCGAGCTGACCGAGTTGGGTCTCCCTGGTGATGGAGCCATCCTTTTCGTGACGGAGGGGAGCCCCATTTGGGAGGGCACCATGCGTCTTAACTGGGACGTGATGCCGCCTGTCGCACACTGCCAGTCGGCCGTCCTGAAGAGCGTGAAGGCTCATCTTCAAGGCGAGAAACGCAATCGGATTGGTGACCGAGTGAAGGGGCTCTGGCAGCTGGGTGGCGAGCAAGCAGAGGTCGCGCTTCAAGAACTGGTTACGAAGCTGGACAGAGAAAACCCCGGTGCTGCTGAACGGTTGGAGTGAAGCCTGAAGGCCACGCTTGTAGTGGAGGGCTTGCCCGTCGCAGCATTGACGCTCTCCTGTCACAACCCATTGAGCGGCTTGTTGTAGGGCACCGAGCGCCCCTGGATGTGGGGAGCCCGCGAAGCTATCGCCGAAGGTTATGAATGGCTGAGGAAATGAGTTAAAAGGACACATTGGAGGCCGCAAAGCAGGCGAGCATGGCTCAACTGTTGTTTAAGTGCGCCAGGCTGTTCAATGAGCAAGCGATCACGTTGGTGCGGGAGCGCTCCGGGCTCTCGATTATCCGCACAGCCCACACCCAGTTGTTCCCACACATCGATTTGGAGGGCACTCGATTGACGGAGCTCGCGCGCAGGTTGGGAATCTCCAAACAGGCCGTCGGACAACTTGTTAACGAGCTTGAGGAGATAGGTACGCTGGAGCGAATTCCCGATCCTGATGATCGTCGAGCTAAGCGCATTCGGTTTTCAAGAGTTGGGCAACAAGGACTCCTCGAAGGACTCGGTATCCTGCGCGAAATGGAAGCCGAGATCGCCCACGAAATCGGAGAAAAACAGCTGAGAACTCTACACAAGACCCTGCTCGCTTTGCTGAATACCTTAGAAGAGAGAGTTCCCACTTCCTCCACGCCCCTGGGGTGAACCGTCTTCCAACAGGAGAGCCTTAGACAACTGTCTGAAAGTCCTCCGGAGAATTTCCGAAGACATCCAACATCTCTGCTAGTAGGTCATCCTCGCCGACAAAGGGGGCCTTTACCTTCCCGAAGAGTCGCTAAGCACGGAACTTCGCTGCCCTTTAGCTCCTGGGTCTTTCAAATGGTCCTAATGTCGGTTTGGGGCACCGTGGACGGTTATGTACGGCAGCGAACCCTTTCTCTGGCGAGCCGTCAGAACCGGCAATAACCTAGAGTTTTTGGAATTGACCAACTCTCAGGGCACCAAGCTTAACTCTGTTTTGCTTGAGACGGTCAGGTAGCTTAGGGCAGTACGACTTCAAGGTCCTGGGCGGGAAACCGTTGATCGAAGGTATACACTCGCCGACAGGGATCGCTCACGGCATCGGCCCAGTTCAGTGCGTCGGCGAAGGAGACCCGTGCAGAGGGCCGACAGAACTCCAGCGCCCTAACGATATAGTCTTTGCTTGGGCGAACCACGACATTGCGTCTCATTACGAAATTCTGGAGCGTGGTGACGATGTCGTCACGTGGAATCCCATAGAAGGATTGCAAGACGTAGGCGGTTTCAGCTAGAACCACCAAGGATAACCTCAAGGTCTCGACACCCTCCACAATGGCAGCGGCACGCTGGGCCATCTCGTCTGGTTCGCCTGTTAAGTAGCGCACCAAGAGAGAAGTGTCCGCAAATCCTTCATCCATCTAGCCACTCCCGACGGGCCTCCTCGGCCCAGGCCGACCTCTCCTCGCCGTATCGTACTTGGCACTTCTCTTTCAAGACCCCGGCGAGGGAGCGGTCGTGCTCCGGGGGTAAAAAGCGAATTTCGACGTGATCATTCACCACACTTTGAATGGCTCGCCATCCAGGGTGAATACCCAGCTTGTCTCTTATGTCTTTGGCAATCACGACTTGCCCCTTGGCACCCACGAGATAGGTCATACCAGACTCCTTTTGTGCAACTTCTCAGATCAGTATAACTAAGGGTCGATTTTTCTTCTAGAGGGCTTTTGCTTACTAAAAACAGGCCTCATTTTGAATGTTCCTTATCAACGAGCCCGAAAAACCGATGTGCCTAGGGCCTCATAACGGGGAGGATCGATTTTCCTAATCTTCAAAAAAATCTGAAACCTTGCAGCAAAACTGAGGCAGCAGTTCTGGTGAGAACTCATCGTGCTCAGTCAACCGGTAGACAAACCCGGCATGGGTTAAGAAGTATGCGGAGCGGGTTCTGGGATGCAGGACAAGTACCAATGGCACACCGCTCTGCAGGTAGCCCTGAACTTTTTCTTCAAGTTCCTGCGAGCTGTCGTTAGGCGATACGATTTCAACTGTGAGATCCGGCGCTGCCTCGAAATAACCTATGGGAAGCTGCTTGTCGAAATAGAAAGAGACATCCGGAGAAAGGGCTTCACAGCGAAGCACAGAGGCAGTGAGATTTTTTGTTTGCTCCCCCTCCCAACCTCCCAAACAAAGAACGCCCTCCCGCTGAGGGAGACCGCACTTATTGGTCGTGACCTAAGTTAGGTCGGGGTTAGCTGACCCTTAAGCAAACCGTCAGCATTCCCCGAGAAAATCAGCCCAGTCAAAGCTAAGTTTCCTCCAACTCCAACCACCATTTGAGCTCCTCGGAAAGGGCTTCGGTGATCCGTTGGATTTGCTCCAAAGAGGAGACTTCGGCAAACATCCGTCGGGCCACGACCTTCCTGACCCGGTTCGGAGCTGGTCGCTGCCGGGTCTCAAGCATGGGGGCGGTGGTCACGCCTACGGCCGCGACTTGCTGCAATGTTAACATCCTGGAAACCTAACCCCGGGACTTTCCATTCCCACACCAGATCGAGCCTCTAATGTGTAAGAAACACTCAGGAGAAGAACGAATGTTGCTTTCCACAGCCTTCCTTTCGGCCCCCTCGGCCACTCTTCATCGAGCGACTATACGTGAGGATGTGGCATCTCGGTCATCCGAGTCCGAACTCCATCTCCGCACTCCCTCGGAGATGTTCGAGTGGCGTGATGGACAAGTCGCCGAAGCAGAGCAAGCGCTTGAGAAAAAACGAGCCGAAAGCGAGGCGCTACGCCAGAACCGCCTCAGGGAGAGAGACCAACGGATAACGCAGAAGTTCCAAGAAGGCTTCGAGAAGCTTTCCAAGCTCGACGGAGTCGAGGGAAAGGACGCCGATCCGAGACCCGGCTCTGTACAGATTCCAGGCGAGGGCTACCTTACATTCGAAGGCTCCAACATAACTCTGGAGTTGGTCGTCGACCGAAAGCCCGTCGAGAAACCCGAACTCCTTGATCCGAAGTTCCAAGGCTTAGAGCGCGAGGAGCACAAGATCGAGAGATTTGTCGCCAACCAGACGACGGGAACCCTCACCTTCTTCGAGGAGGACCGAACCTGGCAACAGCAGCGTGTGGCTGTCGGTTGGAAGACTAACTTGAGGGTTGGCGGGCAGTCGCGTATCTATGGCTCGCAGTGGGAAGTCGAAAACAGTAAGGTTCGATCCAAGACCGCGATCAATCTATCCTCAGGGGGCCAATGAGCTGAGCGGCGTAGGGACAACTGCCGGCTGTGACTCCCTTCGTGCTGCCAGTACTAGGACAAGAGCCGTATAAGGTCCTGGTCGCCTCTCCTGGCCTCTTGAACGACCTGGCACAATCCGTTCCGCTACTACACCTGAATAATGCTTATACCGGGCACGGAACTGGCTTTGTCGGCGGTGAAGCCATCGACCTCGATCAGGAAACCACCCGGAACGGTAAGCTCTAGGTCCGCCCCTAGTCGGCGGGCCAGATCCACCGGCTCTTCAAGTTCTTCGCCATCCACTTGCTGAGGCAACACTCCCCACAAAAGAGTCATCCAGCTACAGACTCGAGGGTCCCGAGAGACCGCTACCACGGGAGCGGCAGGACGGGCCGAACTCAAGATGGTTGCGGTGGAACCTCGACCTCGAGAAACGACGACGATAGCCCGCGCCAAAAGATCCCGTGAAAGGGCCGCCACCGTATGTCCGAAGACTGCTCCGAGGTTTATAGGACGCCTATTGGGGGCGATCTCCACTGGCTCAAGAACAGAAAGCTGCCCGTGAGCTCCCCCTTGCCAGAGATAGTTTTCCATCTCCCGGGCAACCCGGTCCATCATGCGTACCGACTCCACAGGATGAGAGCCGGCCGCGGTCTCGGCCGAAAGCATGACGGCATCGGCACCGCCGGCTACAGCTCCCGAGACATCGGAAACCTCCGCCCGAGTGGGTCGAACATTCCCGACCATAGATTCCAACATTTGGGTGGCCACGATCACCGGCTTGTGGAAGGCTCGAGCCCGATCCAACAATTGATTCTGGATCACAGGCACCTGTTCGGGAGGCAACTCCACAACCAAATCACCCCGGGCCACCATGATGGCGTCGGAGGCCTTCAGGATCTCGTCGATGTTGTCTAAGGCCTCGGGCTTCTCAATCTTAGCTACCAAGTAGGGAGGTCTGTCGGCTCCCGAGACCAGATGACGCAATTGCTCCACCTCTTCGCCTCGCCGGACAAAAGAAAGGGCGATCATGTCGGCACCCAAGTCCAATGCGAAGGCTACATCCTCGCGATCTTTCTCGGTCAAAGCCTGTGCCGAAAGGGCCACTCCGGGAAGATTGATGCCCTTGCGGTCCCCCAGAAAGCCTCCCCTCACCACTCGGCAAGAGACTTCGGTGCCGTCGACCACTTCAACCACCAGTTCCAGTACTCCGTCGTTGAGAAAGATGCGATCCCCAGGCTTCACATCGCTGGCGAAGCTTTCGTAAATTGTGGAAATGAGACCCGGTGCCCCCATCACTTGGCGGGTGGTCACCACCACTGGCTCACCGGCTACTAAGGTGATTCCACCATCGGGGAAACAGCCGGTTCGAATCTTAGGTCCGCAGAGATCAACCAAGACTCCCACCGGTCGACCCGACTTTTCCGCCGCAGCCCTAATGCGCCTGTAGGTTTCTCTATGGGTTTCGTGCCGTCCGTGGGACATGTTGAGACGAAAGACGTTAGCACCCGCCTCAAGCATCTGTTCGATGGTCTCACTCTGATCGGAAGCCGGCCCAAGGGTAGCTACGATCTTCGTACGGCGGTTTTTCAGCTTGATGACAGATTTCTCAAGGCCCATCAGTGCAACTTCTGGACCTGCCGAGGGGAGGCCTTCCTTGGACGAACCACTGACCGCCGAAAGAACAGTCAAGGACACAAACCCCAAAGACCCTCAGTTGAGCCGTTTGTCCAAGGGGTTGAACAGTTCTGAGATCTTGAGCGGTCTTTGGAGCGTTCGATTCCTCAGGAAGGGACGGAGACTGTTTCCTTAGTTCAAGCTATCTCACGAAAGTTTGAGAGCGTTTTGCCCCTGGTGGGGGTCTTGGTGGTCAGCGAGCCGATGAATGAACGTGGTTCCCAGCGGCATTAGCGTAGTGGCCGGCATTAGGCGGCAGTAGCAGTGGAATCTCAATCTTCCGACTGCTGTGCCGTTGTACACGCAGAGTCATCCAACCTCTGCGCGAAGTTCCGAAACTCCCTTCACCACAAAACTCGAACCTCAAAGGTCGGACCCTTCGAACCAAGATAACTTAGAATGTCAGGGAAAGGACAGATTGCATGAACCCGTTAATGGATTTCAACGAAGCCCTCAATCTGCTGGAAGAGAACCTAGATCAGGAAATCGACGACAAACAACTGGCCTTGAAAGCCCATTGCAGCGAGCACCATTTCCGTCGTCTTTTCTCTTACCTTGCCGGATTTTCGCTCTCAGAGTACATTCGCCGACGCCGGATGAGCTTAGCTGGACTTGAACTCCAGACCGGTCGGGCTCGGGTCGTTGACCTCGCTATCAAATATGGGTACAGCTCGGCGGATTCTTTTAGTCGAGCTTTTCAAGATGTCCACGGACTATTACCCTCGCAAGCGCGGGAACCGGGTGTAGCCATCAGGGTGTTCCCTCGCATGACCTTTCAACTTACACTCAAAGGAGGTCGGCCCATGAAAGTGCGCCTGATAGAAAAGCCAAGTTTCAAAGTCGTGGGATTTAGAAAAGAGGTCCCTCTGATTTATCGTGGAGTTCATCCCGAGATTGCCAAGATGTGGGAAGCGCTCACCGAGAACGATATCGGTCAACTGAAAGAACTCTCTAATCAGGAACCCAGGGGGATCATCAGTGCCACCGTCCACCTCTCTGAAAGCTATGAAGAGGGGGCTCCCCTGGAGCACTACATAGGAGTTGCATCGACCAAACAGGCAACCGGTGGTTATTCAGTCTTGCCGGTGGATGCCGCTACCTGGGCAGTTTTCGAAACCCTCGGTCCCTTTCCAGAGACCCTCCAGGACACTTGGGCTCGCATTTACTCGGAATGGCTCCCTTCATCCCCGTACGAGCTGATTCCGGGTCCCAATCTTTTGTGGAACGAGACCAAGGACATCGATTCCCCCAACTTTCGCAGTGAAATCTGGATTCCGGTGACAGCCCGATGAAGTGGGCCCAGCCAGATAGGGAATTATACTTGTCGCTACCTGGGAGGCTGTGCGCCGAATCAACCCACATCGCCAAACTCGCCCTTTTTCCGCC
>JBJHCR010000327.1:0-7034 GCA_050486105.1 Vulcanimicrobiota bacterium | reverse complement strand
AATGCGGCGGCACCGGGCTGGGCCTTTCCGTCTCCGCCGGTATCGTCAGCGAGCACCAGGGCAGCCTGACCTTCGACTCCCGACCCGGCCACGGCACCCGGGTGATCCTGGCGCTGCCGACCGCGAAGCGCGCAACGCCCGGTGTGGCACCAGCCGGCGAAACGTCGAACCGCGAACAGGAGCCAGGTACGCCATGACCCAGACCCTCTACCCCGCTTTCGGTGTTCTGCTCGTCGACGACGAAACCCAGGTTCAAAAACTCCTCAAAGGTTGGCTGGTCCCGGCCGGGTTCGAGGTCGAGACCGTAAGCACCGGTGCCCAAGCTTTGGCAGCCATCGAGCGGCACATCCCGGACCTGATTCTCCTGGACATCCTTTTGGAGTCCGAATCCGGCTGGGACCTCCTGGAGCGGTTCAAGAATGATTCCACCAACAGGAACATTCCTGTTCTCATCCTCAGCAACTTCGTGGAGCAAGAGCGCGGGGAGACATTGGGAGCTGCTGCTTTGTTGGAAAAACCGGTGACTCCCGGGCAACTGCTGCAAGCTATGAAGCGGGCCGGCGTAGTCGGCCGGACCTCCGACCCTCCTAAGGTGCTGGTGGTGGACGACGATCCGCGAGCGGTGGAGCATGTGGCCCGACTTCTAGAAGAGCACGACTGCCCGGTCCATCGGGCCTACGGTGGGCGAGAAGCCCTGGACATTTTAGACCGAGAAGAGATCGACTTGGTGGTGCTGGACCTGATGATGCCGGAAATCAGCGGGTTCGAGGTGCTCCGGGTGGTTCGCACCGGGGCGAGAAACCGCTCCGTTCCGGTGGTGATCCTCACCGCTAAGTCCCTGAGCCAGGAGGAACGAAGAGCCTTGGAACCGGCGGTGTCCGCGGTGCTGGAGAAATCTGAATGCGACCAGCAGCAGGTGCTCGCAGCGGTCAGCCAGGCCTTGAGAAGGCCCTCTCTAGGGAAAATCAAGGAAGCTCCCTTGATGCCACCCTCCACTCCGGTATCAGCCTCGAGCGAGTCGACCATCCTCATCGTGGAAGACGAAGCGAACCAAAGAGAGTTGTACCGGCTCTATCTGGAAGACGCTGGATTTGCCGTTCTGGAGGCCTCCGACGGCGAGCAAGCCTTGAGAGTCCTGAGCAACACCAAGGCGGACCTCGTGCTGCTGGATATACAGATGCCGACCATGAACGGGATCGAGTTCTTGGAGAGGCTCTCCGAGACGCAAGAGTCTCTGATTCCCGTGCTGGTGGTATCCGGCCGCTCGACCCCCGAGGAGGTCCGAGGCCTAGGCACCGCCGGCTACCTCTCCAAACCGGTGAGGCGCGACAAACTCTTGGACACCGTCCGCCCCCTCTGTCAGGGGACAGGGAAGGTCACCTCTCCCCAAATCTTGTTGGTGGACGACGACCCCAAGGCCATACAGATCATCAGCTCTTACTTAGCGGACACCCCCTTTCAAGTGTCGGTGGCTTACGGGGGCGTAGAGGCCCTGGAGTTGGTGGAGTTGGAAACACCGGACGTGATCGTATTGGATCTGATGATGCCCGACCTCACCGGTTTCGAGGTCTTGGACCGTTTGCGGGAATCCCCTGAAACCGCCCGCATCCCGGTGGTGGTCTTGACGGCTAAAGACCTCAGTGTCGCCGAAGAGAGCCGTCTGAGAAAGACCGTCCAGGGCATACAGCGGAAACCGAGCACCGGTCGCGGCGAGTTGATTGGGCAGATCCGGTCCCTGTTGGAGGTGCCGTCGTGAGCAAAGTCTTGGTGGTAGAAGACAATGCCGCCAACCGGAAGCTGGCCTGTGATCTTCTCCGAAGAGCGGGGCACGAAGTGTTGGAGGCCAAAAGCGCTGATGAAGGCATTCCCATGGCTCGGGAGCACAAACCCGATTTGATAGTCATGGACATACAGATGCCCGGCACCGACGGGTTGACCGCCACTCGACTCCTAAAGAGTGATGCGCTCACCCGCTCCATTCCGGTGCTGGTGCTCACAGCTCACGCCATGCCGGGTGACGAGAAGCGCTTTAAGGACGGGGGATGCGACGCCTATCTACCCAAACCCCTGCGTTATCGCTCCTTCTTGGAAGTGGTGGATCGCCTGCTTGAGAGGAGCCCCACTCCGTGACCCCCTCCACCAACGATCACCCTTCCCCTGCCCGGATTTTGATTGTCGATGATGAGGCCCCCAACCGCAAGCTCATGCAGGGACTGGTGACCTGGCTCGGGCAGGAACCGCTTCTAGCCACAGGAGGTGGGGAGGCCTTGGCCCTTCTGGAGAAGGAGCCGGCAGATCTCGTTCTTCTGGATCTGATGATGCCCGAGATAGACGGCCTCACCGTTCTAGAGAGACTTCACGAAAAACGCCTGCTCCCGGACCTTCCGGTCATCGTGGTGACCGCCTTGGACGATCACAAAACTCACCTGGAAGCCTTGAGCCGGGGAGCCATGGATTTCCTGACCAAGCCGGTCAACCGGCACGAGTTGGCTTGCCGGGTGAAGAACCTACTCCGCATGAAGCGCGCCCAAGATGCCCTCAAACTCCGACAGGAGGAGCTGGAAATCGCGGTGTCCCGGAGAACCGAGCAGTATCAGGCCCTGCTGCAGACCGCCCCGGATCTGATCTTCCTCCTCTCTCCGGAGGGTACGGTCCATTATTTGAACCGCTCGCCCCAGGGCTACGATGTGCCTCCTGTGGGTGCTACCATCTTTGACTTTGTTTCTCCCTCCGACCGAGAGCAGACCCGTGAGATGATCTTGCGATCCGCTGAGAGTGAAGAGGTCCTGGAGTTCACCTTGGAGACCCAACCCGTGGCGGGTAATACCCGAGGCTACCAGGCTCGCGTGCGCAGGCTTTCGAGTCATTACGCCGACCAACCTCGCATACTTCTCTTTGCCACCGATGTCACCGAGCGCCGAGAACTGGAGCAGTCGCTAGCGCAAAAGCAGAAGATGGAAGCCCTGGGGCAACTGGCCGGGGGAGTGGCCCACGATTTCAACAATTTGCTCACCGCCATCATGAGCCACTCTTCCTTCCTCCTCGACTCCTTGCCCGCCGGCGATGAGCGACGGACCGACGCAGAAGGGATCTTGCAGTCGGCGGAGCGAGCAGCCGGACTGACCCGACAACTCTTGGCCTTTTCCCGCCGGCAGCCGGTGAAACTTTACCCCCTGGATCTCAACCAGAGTGTGAAAGGCATGAAGAGCCTTCTGGAGCGCACTCTTGGGGGCGGGGTGGCCTTGAAACTGACCATCTCCGAGAGCCCATCGGTGGTCTTGGCAGACCCCATCCAGATGGATCAAGTGCTCTTGAACTTGGCAGTCAACGCCCGGGACGCCATGCCCCAAGGAGGCACGCTCTCCATCACCGTCCATCGAATCTCCTCGGAGTCCTCCGACCAAGAGGCTTGGATCGAGCTATCGGTGACCGACACCGGAGTAGGGATGGAGGAGTCGGTTCGAAGAAGGATTTTCCAACCGTTCTTCACCACCAAAGCCCCCGGAAAGGGTACGGGCTTGGGCTTGGCCACCTGCTACGGCATCGTGCAACAGCTGAGCGGCGAGATCCAGGTGAAGAGCCGGCTTGGGCAGGGAACGACATTCACTATTGTGCTCCCGTCGTACCCAGAGGAAAGCCCACCCGTGGGGGACTCCCCTGAGGTCCGGGCCAGCAGAGCACCGTCCGGCGCCACCATATTGCTGGTGGAAGACGAAGAAGGGATCCGGGAAACTTCGCGCCGCGTCTTGGAGAGCGCCGACTATCAAGTCATGGTGGCCGAAGACGGAACGGCTGCCGCCGACCTTATCAAGAAACACGCTAAACAGCTAGACCTGGTGCTGTCCGACATTGTTCTTCCCGAAGGCAGCGGGTTTGAGGTGGTGAATTTGGCCGCTGAACTAGCCCCGGAGGCAGCGCTTCTGCTGATGTCAGGCTACGTGGATCACTGGCCTGAGATCGAGCCGAAAAGGCCGGAAGGCTGGCCTGAGATCCTACCCAAGCCTTATTCTAATCAGGAATTGCTCGAAGGGGTGGGACGCACTCTCGCGACGGCCAAGAGAGCACCCTCCCCCAGCCCGAACCCTGAGAACCATCCGATCCTGGTGGTCGATGACGACCCCGCCATCAGGTCTTTGCTGCAACGCGCCCTCACCCGCAAGGGGTATCCGGTGACCACGGCCGAGGGGGTCACCGAGGCGCGAAACGCGGTGACAAACGGTTCAACCTTCTCCGCCGTCCTCTGCGATCAGAATCTGGGAGACGGCCTGGGAACCGATTTCATCCAATGGCTCGCCGACCACCACGACCCCCACCTGGCGCAGAAAGCCCTCCTACTTTCGGGAGAAGAACTGGACCAGGGAAACGGCTGTCACCACTTCTTGAGGAATAGAATGCTAGGGAAGCCGTTCAAGATTTCGGAGTTGGTCAGCCGCTTGGACAGATTGCTCTGCTGAGGGTCTTTGGGCTTTGTTCTTTTGCCTGTCTCTCAGCGGGCAGTAGCTCGTTTAAGAAAGGCCTCTTCTCGGTGGGTCTGGATGTTGTGCCGGTGGGCCTTGAGAAATCTGTCATCAAACTGAAGAACCGCCGTACGAAGATCTTGGCCACCCTTGGGCCGGCTTCCCATCAGAGTGAGACCATCGAACGGATGATTGAGGCGGGTGCTAACGTCTCTCGTCTCAATATGTCCCACGGACGGCACGAAACCATAGATAAACCTACACGCCCTAGGAGGCTGCTGGCTGGCCCAATCAACGGACCCTCAAGGAGCCTTCACCCCTCAAAGATCGGGGCTCTGGGATCGGAAACCTGCTCCCAGGTTTGGGGCAAGTTGGGTCGTGCCTCATCTCGCCAGGCCCTGATTTGCTCTTGCAGTTGGCTCAGTTGGGGTCCTCGATCCGACTCCCAGTCCTTCAAGCGCTGGTGGAAGTCCCGACCGTCCAAGATCAAATCTTCGACCCTACCATGCCCTGCGATCTCTACAGTTTGGTCGGTGAGTTCACTGATAAAATCTCGATAGAAACTCACCATGGCCATGGAGGACTTATCCGCCAGTTTGGTGAGGCGATCCACATCCGAGGAAACCCGATCTGAAGGGATTTGTGCGAAATTTGGGTTAATCGGACCGGTCTCTCGTCCCATCCCCTTCTGGGTCACCGCTTCGGTGGCTAAATTGCTGGCAAATTCAATATCATTCCCGGGACCAGCGCTGACGTGCCCTTCCCCAAACAGATGCTCTGCCGCTCTGCCACCAAAATTGGAGGCGATCTCCGCGAAATAGTACTCGAAGGTCTTGCTTGGGTTTCCGCTGTATTTCAAGGACACCGAAGCCGAAGAGCCACCTCTGGGTTGGAAGACCAACTGATCGATGGCCTGAGGCTTGGCCCAAGGCTGCTGGTCGAGCTCGGCCATCTGGTCCAGACAGTGGCGAATCACGGCGTGTCCAAGTTCGTGAGCCACCGACAGGCGGAAGAACCATTCAGGGTTGTTCAACTCTTTTGCCGGGCCATAGAAGTGGGTGAGCTTGGCATCGACCAGCTCTTTCTTGCCGATGGGCTGGCCAGGTTCGGTCTTCAACGAGGCTTCCTTCAGGACTTGATGGAGTTCTCGTATGCTTCGACCAGGCATGGACTGAGCCAGGTCGCTCAAGAGGTCAGCAGATGCCGGAATCCACCCTTGCTGCTCGGAGATCTTTTCAAGTATCTCCAAGCGTTCGGTGGCATCCCTGGGATTCTGAAGAGGAATATCCTTAGAAAATCGGTTCGCGGCCGAGGCATCGAGAACATCCTTCCGGCTGGTGGTTCCGAGGACCACGACCGTAGCTTCGGGATCCTTAGCCAATTGGTCCATCTCCCACTGGAAGCGAGACACCCTCTGGTTGGCCAAATCCTGATCGCCGTTGCGTGCTGGAAGGAGTACATCGACATCTTCAATGATCACCACGGCGGTTTTCGACTCAGACTGTAGGGCCCGCTCTCGGGCCGCACCAAAAAGGCGATGGAGAGAGGAACTGTTCCCTTCTTGGCTGGAGTGTTCGGCAATCACCGCAGCCGAAGCTTCAAAAACCGGTATTCCAAGATCGGAAACCTCCCCGGCCACCGCTTGGACCAGATGGGACTTGCCCGTGCCACTCCAACCGTGGATCAGGTAGCTTCGATGGGGAGGGTTAGGGGACTTGCGCGCCTGCTGATCACTGAGGAGTCCCTCCTCGCGAGGGGTCAAGGCGTGAACCAAAGAGGAGAACTCTCTTTTGGCATCGGGCAGTCCCCCAACATCACTAAGCCGGATCGAGCTTCCTTGGATCTCTTGAAACAGGGGAGGTCTATCGGAAGTCTGGACTTGCAATGCTGCGCCGAGAGCTCCCAAGAGCTGCCCCGAAAGCCCGGCCTTGATGGCTTGCTCGGTGAGTTGGCGAAGCAGATCGTCAGGGTTCAAGGGCACAGACGAAGTGAGGTTCACTTGATCATCGGAGGTCAGATTCTGGGGGTCGGAGGCGACCGATGGATTTGAAGGGCCGGGCAAAGAAATCGAGGAGGCGACTTTTGCTTGTCCCCAACTTTTTTGTGTAGGTGCCTTGAGGCTTCCGTCGACGTTCATCCGGTGCGAGGATTCTACCATATCATAGCAAGGCATTCCAAGCTTTTGCGGACTATTTTGGCACCATCATAGTGGTCCCTAATACTAAAGTGCTCGCCTTATGGTTCTGCACCCCACTGAGCACAGATCCATCCCGTCTGGGGTTGTCGTGCCTCGCTTATGGATGTCGAATGCCCAGAGGGCACCCGCGCGCTCGACCCTCCTCGAGTCGAAGACGTTGCGAAGTCCCAGACGGGCGCCTGCCACCCAACTTCGTTGGGTACCCGACCCTGCGGGCGGGTACCCGTCTTTGACATTCAGAACCATGAGGCGAGCACTTTAAGGACCTGTCCACAGTCTTGCGGCGTAGTAGAGCCCGCTACTGAGGACGGAGAAAAGAACCCACAAAGAGAAGGCAAAGATCGCAGTCTTGCCTCGCTGCTCCTCAGTCCCTTTCCGGC
>JBJHCR010000326.1:434-7070 GCA_050486105.1 Vulcanimicrobiota bacterium | reverse complement strand
AGGCTGGGCTGTCCTTGAGAGCTGACCTCGTTCACCGGGCTCATGACCGCGCCGTACCCATGGGTGTACTTGAGGTGGACGTTCACCCAGGTCCTGGCCTTTTCGTCCATATTGTCCCAGGTGATCTGTCGAGCGGCCAGCATGGTTTGGCGATAGTCACCCTCGATGGTGTAGCGGTCGATGTCAGCGTCATTGAAGGTGTAGTATTGGCGCAGGGCCTGCAACTGCCGATAGGTTTCTAGAAGGGGGTTCCAGTCCCAAAGTCTGATGTTGACGATGGTGTCCAGGTGGTTGTTCAAATCTAGGCCTTCGGTGTCCCGGACGGCATCGATCTCCCGGGTGGAGATGTTCTCCAAGCCAAACCCCTTGAGTGTCATGGAGATGCCTGATTGGATGTAAGGGCGTTCCAGGGCCAGTTCATTTGGGGCAACCCGATAGTTCTGCACCCCCAATGGCAGGACTTGTAAGCCCAGGGCTGCAGCCAAGGGAACACTCAAGACCGCAGCCAACAATTTTATGGGCGACTTCGATGGGGTTTTGGTGAAAATTAAGAAGATGGAGACCACAACGCAAAGTAGGGCGAGTGCAACCAATACGATGGAGCGGACGTTGGCATCCACATAGCCGGCTCCCGCCGAGACACCTTGGCCGTAAACCACTAGGTCGTAGCGGTCCATCAAAAACGCAGGGGCTCGTCCTAACAGGAAGGCGGCCACCAGCCACGAGAGGTGAACGAAGACCCCTTCTGGAGGTCGACCAGGACCAACAAATCCGGGGGTTCCATGATAGGAGTGCAGCAAGATTGCCCCGAGTAGACTGACGATCAGCGCCACGTTGAAGAGTACCAGGAGCGAGCGCAAGAAGGGAATACTGAATAAGAATAGGGCCGCGTCTTTGCCGAAGAGGGGGTCGGTCACCTCGAAGGGCACCTGATAGAGATAAAGCAACCAGGGTTCGTATAGGGGTTGGGCTCCCAGGCCTCCGAAGACCCCTCCTAACAATGTTCCAGCGATCACCACCGACCAGGGAATCGGCCGCTCGGTGACCATGACCACTTTGTGCCCTTCCACTCGAGCTTTGGCCCCACCTCGAGGATTTCGATGGCAGAGAGTTCGCACGAACCACAGATTCAACCCTACCACCACTGAGCCCAAGACGAATCCTGCCGCAAAGCAACCGATTCGAGCCTTGAACCAGGTCCAAAAAACCTCCGTCTGTCCCAACTCTTCCATCCACAAGAAATCTCCGTATAGTCTCACCCATACGATGGAAAGAGAGAAGAAAACTATGACTGCACAAACGGCAGCTATGAGGAGGCGAATCTTTTTATGCATGGGTTGGCTTCTAACTTAGAGGCTCAGGATGGTTCCACTATATAGGGCTTGGACCTTCGGGGTCAAATAAAGCGACGGACTCTTGGCTCTTCGTTCGTTTGTTGGTAACCCCCTCTCGGTCATCTCGGAGGCTAGGCTTTCGAGATACCGTGAGGGGCAGGGATTGCTAGAGCCTCTTTCACTCGATGAGATCGGCTGCGATGTCACCGAACTTTCTCACCCCATCGTCGCCTGAGTAGGAGATTCCGGCGCTATGCTGCCCAGAGTCGCACCCACTTCCCCACCACCAAATTTCCCGAGCCGGCTTGGCTTGTTGGTGGATAGGTTGAAGGGGGAGGAGTGGGAGAAGTACTCTAGCAAGGCGACTTGAGATGGGGGGCGGCGCTCAGGATCCGTTTGTCTGGATAGACATGATGACCCGCGGATGGCGAATCAACAGGTCGTAGAGCGAGGAGGCCCGTCGTTACGGGGTTTCTTGAAAATTATGGGAGCGATAGTGTGCCTATAGTGTGCCAAAGGTTTCTGGAACAGAATCACTCACTCTCTGCAGCCAGCATCATGAGAAGGCGCGCGTGGCTGCGCAATAGATTGGATGGGGCGTCGCCTTCTGTAGCAAGTGGCTTGTGGGTCTCTCATCTTCTCTCTCTTCCATCACTCTCGGGTTTTCGATGGCTCACCATCATCCATCCAATTGCGCGGTATTAGAGCCTCACCATTTCGCCAGCGCTCCACAACGGCGCTCTGGTACCAGTCCTCGGCTAGGTCAGCATGTTCTGTAACGATGACTTGAAACTGACCCCCGAGCGCCTGAAGAACATCCCATATTAGCTTGAAAATTTTCGTAACTGCGATTCGATCTTCATCATCCAATAGCGCACCGGTGCCGTCAACGTCTCGCTCCGCCGGAAAGTATACCTGGGAAGGTTGGTCTAGGAACAAGAACCTGGGGACCGGTCTATCCTTCTGGACAAACCATCTGTGTAGAGCGAGATGCGCTATCAAATGGCATCCAAGCCAATTTGCACCGCTCCCCATTTGTTTCATCTGAATGGGGCCGGAGTCGGTGTCGGCCACCACCTGCAATTTTCGGACATCGAGTCGAAAAGGGTTCCCTTGATGCTCAAGATCGAGACGCTCTGACCATGCCGTTTGCCACTTCCCAATTACTGAAAGAATGGATTCGAGCCGCTCGCGAATCTTATCATCGCTAAGAACATCTTCGAGTCCAGATATTTCACTCTTCAGCTGCTCGACCTCAGTGCGGAGTTCGGAAGTGTTAGCAACCTGAGGAAGGGAATCGAGATACATGCTCAATCGTCCCAACACATGTGCTCTTCGGGCGGAGTAATCACGAAATTCTTGCAGGCGGTCATCCGATTGACGAATCGCCTCAAGCCTTGCCCAATTTTCTCTTAGAAGTCGCCGGGATTCCTGGACCCTGGCTTGCTGGTCCAGAATCAACGCTTCCAGCCCGGGCGTATGTTTAGCGACGTTTTCAAGCTGTTCGGCTGCCCGTCGTATCTCCTTTTGCAGATCTTCCGATTTCGGAAGCTCTTTCGGCGTCGGCTGGTCACAGAGTGGGCAACACTCTTCATTAGTATGTGTGAACAGACCCAGGCTTGAAAGTCGTGAAATTTGCTCTTTTGTCTCCCGAGCGAACCCGCCTTCTTCGCTATGAAGTGACTGCATAGCATCGAGTTCGTGTTGAAGTCGCTTAAGTTCATCGCGCAGATGAGCCCGCTTTTCGTTCAATCGGACAAGTTCCGTCTGGTCAACAGTTTCTTCGTACCTGGAGAGTTGCTCCCCCGGTGTTGCGGTTGCGGCAGACTTCAGTATCTGAACGGCCTCTTGCCAGTCTGTCGGATCGACTTCTTCATCGATCAGACCAACATCTCGAAGCTCCGAAATGAGTTCCGCAGCCCCACCTAGTCCCTCCCCCGCGATGGCCTCTAGCCGCTCAAGCTTACGTTCCCGATCCCGAAGCCGTCTCCTTAGGTCTTTCAGTCTAGCTTTTTGGGCAACAAAATCATCATCTACGGCACCCAGGAAGTAAGGCAACGTATCTTTGATAGTCTGAGCAACCCAGTTATCGCTTTGTTTGTGAAAAAGATGACCTGGTTGCGATATTTCATTTTGGGGCTGAAACACGAAAGCGAGAGCATGCCGAAGGTTTGCAGAAATGGGTTGTCTTGTTTGTCCTTCGGGTGGCTCATGAATATTGATACCGATGCCGACGACTCGATTTAATCGATCAATAACTGCACTTATGTTGGTGATTCCAGCGAGTTCTTCTGCTGCAGGGACCGCTATCGAACTTCCGACTCGATAATATGCATCGGATGATGTAGTGGCGCCCGGTGGTGGCGAACGTCGTGCAATAAAGTGTTCCTCGAGCCCATCGGCGATGCGAAGACCGTACCAGGCTACGCTATTGCGGATAACCCCCGCTGGCACAGAACATTCCGAGCTTCCGAGACAGTAGTCCACTATGCTGATTAGAGCAGACTTTCCGGTTTTTGAGTCACCCGTGATGATATTCATTTCTCCAGGGTGTAGCGATACAATACGACGGTCCCCTGCGGTCGAGTAGACTACGATATCAAGCAACTGGATACTCAAGGCGAAACCCCCCATAGAGCCATGATTGTCGGATAGTCGCCGGACATAGCAAACCATTTACCGACGAACTCGGCTTTCTTTATGCATGCTTTCACTTCAGCTGTGGCCTCCCTCTCAAATCGTGCCATTGAGCGCGGCCGGTCGGCAGCTACTAGGGCGGAATCCTGAATGGCCAGCAAACTTCCATTGACGGCGAAGAGTATGGCCTCCTTGACTGATGGCCCAAGTACGCAAGCTCGATCAGCGAAACTAACTTTCGCGCGTGGGTTTTCTCCTAGCCACGCGGTCATAGAAGTACGTGTCGAGCTCGGCAGAGTTTCACGAGTAGCTTTGTGTAGCACAATGGGGACTGCCATGAAAGCAAGTGCGAAAGGCAATCCTGGGCCTTTTCGCTTAAACTCATAGCCTCTCGAACAGGCCCATATTACGGTTCCAACAAAGGCGGGATTGAGTAGGCGGGCTTGCTCTAGCGGACGCTTAATCCACGAAGTTCTAGTCACGATACGCCTCCCGGCTCAAGAAGATGTTTTAATCGGCTCAAGAAATCCGGGTGCCAACCAACCTGTAGTCTGTCCGCAAGTATGTGAAGTGAGCCTCGGGATAAACTCGGGTGCTGAACTTTTTCGCGAATCGGGAAACAGCTTTTTTCAACCCAGGAATAGAGACTTTGGGCGGCTGCCTTCTTTGCCTCCTCGGCCGCAGTTTGTCCTAACTCGTCGGCGACTCGATAAAACTCGAGCTCCCACTCCTCGCGAAGCAATTGCTCGTAGCGGTCCAACTCTCCGACCAGAAGAAGGTCCTCTCTCACCCACCGAGATCGCTGCTCGAATGCCCTATAGTAGTCTCGAATCGCTACCAGGACTCTTTGACTTCCTATTCCGGTTAGCTTTACCTGATGGACAAACACAGACCCTTGGAACGTCTCCTCATCCACATCAGCAGAAAGTATGTCCCGATCTACGGGTAGAGCGTCAAGCTTGAATTGTTCCTGAAGATCGAAATACTCCGATTCCAATTCGGCACTGAGTATTGGAGAGCTTACGCCGGTGATTAGTTGATCTAACGCTCTTTGGAACCACCAACCTTCGAGGCGGGCAAGAAATGAGCGGACATGCTCTCTACGCACCGCGAGTCGGGCCCCCTTTGTCAATTCCTTACCGGTCTCGTCAATAGAAGGAGCTTTTGGCACTATGATAACCGAGGTAAGAAGCTCGGTCTTCTCATCACCGGTCATCTCTCGAAAAAGTTTGTACCCGGGTTCGTTTTTCTTGTTCGTTGAGGTCGTTGCTGTCTGGGACAGAAGACTCACGGCTTTGTCAATGTCGCGGTTTTCCGACTGAAGGTAACTCGCCGCAGAACCTTGACCGGATTCGCTCGTAGTTATCAGAAAGAGCTGTCCATCGGCAGGGATTGTCTGATTCGAGCGACCCTCAATCCAAACACGAAGACTCTTCCAAAGGTCCGGACTTGCGTCCGTTAGATTCGCGGCTGTCTTGCAATGGTGCTTGAGCTGCAACAACTCGACCGGTGTACCTGTTTGCTCAAAAACAACGTCGTCGAGACTCTCAAAGTACAAACAGAAAGGTACTCCCTTTGCCATCCGGTGCAGCGCTGATAGAAGCGCAAGGCGTATCTGGTATAGGTACCCGAGGACGGAGTCGGCGGCTGAAAAGTCTGATGAAATGGTGGACATCAAAAAATGTCGAACCCGCTACGACTTGAGTATGTCTCTGACGGTAGACTCAAAGAAACCTGCTCGCAGGCCAAGGACATTCTGAATCCCACTGCGGGCGCACCTCCCACTCTGCCAGTACACTTTTAGAATTCCAATAGACCTCCTTTTCATTGGAGGCAGGGGTGGACAAAGGGGACAACTCCGCCGAAGAAACCCGGGTGCAATCCGGAAAGTTGGGTGCCCGAGCGAACTTGACCCCTTTGACCACCCCACGACGAAGACGATAAAGACCCTGTTCCAGGCCACGGAGTGGAGACTGGAACAGGGTCAGCAAGTGTTTTTTTAAGATAGGTTTTAGGGAGAAGAGGGAGCCGGCCGGATGGCCGGCGGCCAGGCCGCCGGCCGAACCCCGACCTGAAAGACAATCCCGCCGATAGAGCAGGTTGCTAACCTGCACGGCCACCTCATTCTGCATCGACGGGACAACGTGGGAATAGACATCCAGGGTCATTTTCACACTGGAATGGCCCAAACGATCTGCAACAAGCCGAGGGTGGACCCCCGCCGAGAGTAACAAAGTTGCGTGGCCATGCCTCATGGAATAAAGATTGAGCCCTTCATCCATCCCAAGCGCGCGAACCATCGGCTTGAAGTGCCTTCGCCGAAGGTTGGCGCTGAAAAGCGGCTCTCCATTTCTACTGGCGAAGACCAGCTCTTGCTGTTCCCCGAACTGGCGGATCTGCTCCTCTCGGTGCTCGGCCAGGTCCTCCAACAGCTCGTCCGGTAAGGAGATGGAACGAACACTTCCTTTGGTCTTGGGTGCCTCAAAAGACCAACCGCCACCCTTCCGGTGCCGGTACAGAGTCCGCTGAACCCGCACCAGCTTCTTCTCAAAGTCCAGGTCATCCCATTTCAGGGCCAAGTACTCACCCGGCCGCATTCCGGTGCCGAGAGCCAGGGCAAAAACGACACCCCAGCGCGAGCAGGATGCCGCTAGCGCAGCGAGGT
>JBJHCR010000326.1:0-424 GCA_050486105.1 Vulcanimicrobiota bacterium | reverse complement strand
ACACTCCGTCACCCGTTCTAGCGGAATACTTTTGATCTTCTCCTCCCGCCTGCCCTTGTCCCTCGGCAGCTCGACCCCGTCCATCGGATTGATGCCAAGGAAGCCCCATCTCACGGCCTGCTTGAAGGCCGAGCCCAAAACCGTGTGCACCTTCTGAACAGTGACCACGGCCAGGCCCCTTTCCAGCAGAGCGGAGTACAGAGCCTGAATCTCAAGGGCCGTGATCTTAGAGATCAGCTTCTTGCCCAGGCCTTCTCTCACATAGTTCGACATCAAATCCGAGTAGTTGTGGTAAGTACGGTCTCTCACCCTCGTCTTCACGGCGTCTTTGAGCCACTTATCTAGAAAGGCGTTGAGGGGCATCTTCTGGGGTTCACAATACCTTCCCAGGTCGATTTCCCGCAGTACGCCGTTCAGGTACTTC
>JBJHCR010000325.1:0-7075 GCA_050486105.1 Vulcanimicrobiota bacterium | reverse complement strand
GACACCAGAACTCAAAATTCGTGAGATGGCCCAAGCGGCCAAGGATTTCGCCGCTCGAGCGAGATCCTTATCTTCGATCATTTTTGTGGTCTACGGTGACCCAGTGACCTATGAAGCCTTGCGAAAAGAAGTGAACGCCCCCTTGAGTGGTCGGTAGGAACTCTCTGCTTGCTAGCAAATCAGGCGCTATGTCCAAGGATCTCACTTTTCTTTTCATCGCCAACTATGTCAAGGGAGCATCGTTTCTCGAAGAGTGCCGCGACCTCGGAGTGCGCTCGGTGGTGCTCAGTAAGGTCGAACTCAAAGACGAGATATGGCCCGAGGCCATCGACGAGATCTTCTTTGTTCCTGATCTACAGCACACCGAGGAACTCTTCGCCGCAGTCAGCTATTTGGCCCGCACCCGGGAATTCGATGCCGTGGTGCCCTTGGACGACTATGCGGTAGAAATCGCCGCTCTGCTTCGAGAACATCTGAGGTCGCCTGGTATGGGAGTGAGCACTTCCCACTATTTCCGAGACAAGCTGGCCATGCGCCTCCAAGCCCAACAGGCTGGGCTTCCGGTTCCAAACTTTGTGCATGTTCTGAACCACCGAAAAGTGGCCGAGTTCATGGATCGAGTTCCCGCCCCGTGGATGATCAAGCCTCGAGCCGAGGCAGGTTCAGTGCAGATCAGAAAGTGTCATACCCCCGATGAAGTATGGCGGGCCATCGATGAGCTTGGAGACCGACAATCCCATTTTCTGATGGAGGCCTTCATCAAGGGGGAGGTTTTTCACGTGGACTCGGTGGTCCACGGTTCTAAGGTCCAATTTGCCGCTCCCCATCGCTATTGGGTGCCGCCTTTCGACGTCTGGAACGGAGGAGGCATATTTTTGTCCCAAAGCGTGCCTCCTTTCGACGACCTCTACCAGGCCCTATTGCGAGACAACCAGTCCATCATCAAGGCCATGGGTCTGCCCTATGGAGTGACCCACGCCGAGTTCATCAGAGGTGAGGCCGACGGCCAACTCTATTTTCTAGAACTGGCCGCCCGACCGGGTGGAGCCCATATCGATCATCTGGTGAGAGCCCAATCCGGAGTGGACCTCTGGCGGGAATGGGCCCGAGTGCAAGTGGCCCAAGTGCTGGGCAAAAAATACAGCCTCAAGATCGCCAAGAAGACTTTCCACGCCGGCATTCTTCTTTGCCTATCCAAGCAGGCCAAGCCGGACATGACAGTTTTCGCCGAGCCCGAAGTCTTCTGGAGACTGGGAGAAGATTACCACGCCGGCCTAGTGGTCCGCTCGAACAACTTCGACCGAGTGACCGAACTGATGGAAGGATACCGACACCACATACCCGACCACATCTTAGCCGTAGCCCCACCGACTGAGAAGCCGGCTTAGGGCATTCAACCGAGAAATCTAAAATCCCCCGGTTCTCAGGCAATTTCCCGGCAATCCTTACCTCTTATCCTCCAGGCTGAATACCACCCGAGGATGAACCCTTATGAATATCAGATTCCGGCCTTCCTTGTCGAACCGACTTCAAAACTCCATGAATCAAGCAAAAACCACCTTTGGAGAGGTGCGAGAGCGAGTCGCCGACCGAGCGCAAGAAACAGTCTCTCTCGCCATATACGATCAGCTCAAGACCTCTCCGAAAAACACCACGAACGGCTGGCCCGTAACCGTTGGAGAGTTCTACGCCAGTCGTCCTGCTCTGCTAAAATTTTCCTACCTGCTGGGAGCTGGAGTTGGAATTGCCGCGGGGGGACTGGGGGCCCTGGGCGCTGCGAGCCAAACCTTCTTTGAGCGAAACCCTTAGAGCATCGAAAGCCTAGGAGTCCGGCCGGACCCCTAGAGTCTTCAACCTTCAGCTCAGTAAAAAAGTCGGCGCTTCTCTGGTTCACTCCAAAAAAGGCCGACTTGCAATTTTTGCTCTGAAAAATGCTGTTAAGGGACTTCTATCCCTGGCTGGTCGCTTCGGATTCGCACTCTTCCTTGTCGGATTTATCGCACTCTTCTTTATTGGCCTTATCGCACTCTTGCTTATTGGCCTTATCGCACTCTTCTTTGGCGTCTTCGGAGGAATCCGTCGCGTCGACTTCGTCCGTCATCTCAAGCTCTTCGGTGACCTCGACTTCTTCGGTCACTTCGGCTTCTTCGGTGATCTCAACTTCGGAGACCTCTCCGTTCTCTTCCAATTCAACGATCTCTTCGGATTCGGTCTCGTTCATGCCATCAGCGTCTTCGTCGGCTTCAACTTCATCGCTATCACCAACCTCGGCTTCCGAGGGGTCGAGGAAAGAAACCTCAGCGGCATCTGCGTCTTCGCTCTCCTCAGCATCGACTTCAACTTCTTCAACAGTATGAGATTCGTCGTGGGCTTCCTCGGACTGCTCCTCGGCTTCTCCGGCCTCAGCCTTCTTGGGCTCTAGGTTGGCTTCGTCAACGGCCACTTCCGTGGTGATTGAAGTGGCTTGCTGGCAGCTGCCTTTGTCGCACTTCTGGTTCGATAGGGCCGGCTGAGACCCAGCCAAGGTGAACGCCAGAAGAGTTCCTACTAAACATATGGTTTTTTTCATTTCTTACTCCGTTTCTTATCAAGTTTAGACACAAGGTTTGACCAGTGCTTAAATCTGAATCGAGGGAACAAGTTTTCGAGAAACGAGAGACTTCCTTCTCCTCCTGCTGGGAAGAAGGCAAAATATATACACATGGATAGCCGTGAGATATACCTTCGGCCGGCCTGAGAGCGGAAATATCTTATGGAGCGCGAACCACCGAGCTATGCCTGAACTTTACGCCCCTCTGCTCACCCCTTTTCGGGACGACGAATCCTTGGATGCCGATGCTCTCACCCAGAACGTGGCTTGGTATGACCGCTGTGAACTCACTGGCTACGTGTTGAACGGGACCTCGGGGGAGGCTGATATGCTGACCTTCGCCGAACACCTGGAGGTGGCTCGGGTCGTTCGTCAGGCTACCCAAAGACGACTGCTGTTTGGACTGGTAGCCCAATCCTTGCACACCGCCCTAAAGCAAATGGAACAGATTGCCGAACTCGGAGTAGATGCCGTGCTGGCTCGCACCCCTTCGTGCTTTGGCAAGCAGCTCGACCAAGTCGACTTCTACATTGCTCTGGCCGAAGCCAGCCCTCTGCCGGTCTTGATCTATCAGATCCCTCAGAATACAGGGGTACGCCTCACCCCCGAAGTCTTGGAAGAGTTAGCGGAACACCCCAAGATCCTTGGCATCAAGGACAGCCTGGGGGATCTTGCCCTGTTGCAGGGTACAGAGTTGCCCGAGGACTTTGCCTACTACTTTGGCAATTCCAATCTGATACTGGCCGCTCTCCAAGCAGGTGCCACGGGCGGGATTTTGGGATTGGCGAACGTGAAACCTAGGCTCTGCGGAGATTTGATCAAGGCTTTTGAGGCCGGCGACCTCCCCAAAGCACTCGCTGCCCAGCGGCGCCTCATTATCTTAGGGCGCATCCTTGGAAGCAGCAACGGTTTCGGGCTGGCTGGCCTGAAGGCCGGCTTGGAAATGGAAGGATTTCGAGCCGGGAAACCCCGGCGCCCGCTAAAGAGGTTATCCCAGGCCCAGTATCAGCAACTGGAAGACCTCCTGGAAAGCCTTTAGGGCCTGTTGCGCTAGAAAACGGGAAAGAGCGCGGGGTCGCACTCAGCCCAATAGACTGGCGACCCCTAACGCTCAAACTCAAGCCTTTAGTTGGCCTCTTCGTTTCCTTCGAGTTCTTCAGCTTCGACGTTCTCTAATTCTTCCCCGTCGGCAGCAGCTTCAACTTTTTCTTCGTCAGTGTCGCTAGCTTCGGCTTCCGAGGGCTCAAGGAAAGAGACTTCCCCGGCCTCTTCCACCTCTTCGAGCACGTCAACTTCAACGTTCTCTATGGCTTCCCCATCGGCAGCAGCTTCATCTTTTTCTTCGTCGATCTCGCTAGCTTCGGCTTCCGAGGGCTCAAGGAAAGAGACTTCCCCGGCCTCTTCCACCTCTTCGAGCACGTCAACTTCAACGTTCTCTACGGCTTCCCCATCGGTAGCAGCTTCATCTTCTTCTTCGTCAGCCTCGCTAGCTTCGGCTTCTGAGGGCTCAAGGAAAGAGAATTCGGAACCTCTCGTCTCATCATTGTCGACATCATCAGACTCGGCTCCCTCCTCCTTCTCGCCCTTAGACCTCTCGGGTTTGTCCCCATCTTCATCTTCATCTTCATTTTCTTCAGCTGCTGCTTCCGGCTCAATTGCCGAAGTATCCAGAGCAACTTCGGACGAGGTTACGGCCGTCTGTGGACAACAGCTCTTATCACTGTGCTGATTGGAGAGTGCCGGCTGAGAGCCAGCCAAGGTGAAGGCCAAGAGGGTGCCTACTAGGCAAATAGTTTTCTTCATGTTGAAATCCTTTCAGTTCGATCCAGTTTGAGATTTGACTCAGTGTTTAAGCCGTCTCTCGGGAAGCAGGTTTCGCTGGGAAGCTCATATTCCTGTTCATTTTTGCCTTTAGAGAACAATTTTATACAGGCTGGTATACCTGAAATATCCCAATTAGGTACTCACTCTACTCCCTGTGTATACCCCGGTGCTTGGTCCTTGATCTGTTGGGCTCAAGGCCAATAAGTCCGATCCCATTCGGATGTAGACCTCTTGAACTATTTCACCTATACTAGCTCGATGGATGTGAACGCCAATAGCCCCATGCGGCAGACAATGACTTCGATGATTCCTGAAATGTTGGGAAAGAAGTCCGTTGGGGTGGAGCGCTTCGACCCCGCCTATCTCAAGTCTCACGATCGCTATCAGGTGGAGGTCCCTGAAGACCACCCTGCCCTGACTATCACCCCAGAGCAACGACAGATCCACGATGCTGCCAACGCCAGTCAGGCAGAGAAGAACCCCTTCTTGGCCGAAGTGATGAAAGACCCTGGGGCCTTCAAAAAGGAGCTGGAATCCCGCTTTCAGCGACAGAAAGAGTTAACCCCTGAAGATCCTTACCAATTTGAGTTTGGCGACTATGGGGTCCCGGTGCTCAAAGACCTAGACGAGATGCTGAATCTCGAGATCGCCGAACTCGGGGAAAAGCGAGAAAAAGGCCTAAGAGGAACCGGCTTCCGCTCTGGAATCTCGGCGGCTTTCGGGGCCATCGGTGATCTCTTCAATCCCTTTAAGTGGTTCGACGATCCCAACAAAGACCAAGGAATCGCGTACCTCAAAGAACTCCAGAACGAAGTGCAGGAGCATATAGAAAAAGACTCCATCAGCTATCGTCGGTTGCAAGAACTCGGTCACTATTCTGCTACGGCTCTGGGGCACTTCGATGATGAAGATCTGGGGCTGAGGGACCGGTCCATGCTGGTCGTCGATCGCTATCTGCTGGGCAAAGATCGAGCCAACATTGCCGAAGAGCAAAGGCGCTTTCAGGAGAACGACTTCGCCTTATTTCGCAAAGACGCAGGCGATCGTGGCATCAGACGAGCCACGGCCACCTTCGAATACGACTTTTTCAACCCGGATCGGCTGGAGATGGTGGCTCTTCCGGTAGCTCGCTCCCTGGGCCCCGGGATTTTCATGCAGCTCTTGCCCCACGATATGTTCTTGTTGGGCATCACTCGGGAGCCCGAAGAAGCCGACGGTTTCAATCGCCCAGGTGGGGATTTCTACTTGCACGACATGCGGCACGCTTCGTCCATCTACACCAAGCGCAAGATCTACGAGAAAGAGCACAATCTCAGCCAACCGCAAAAAGAAAAATTGGAAGTGATGCAGAGCGTCTGGAAGAAAGAGTTGACCGAGGAGCGCAAGAAGATCGAAAGCAAGGAAATGCGCTACGCCATCGGCTTTCTGGGCTTCAACCACCACCACGACCGGGGAGTGCCCCAGTTGCCGTCATCGTTCTTAGTGGAAGACCCCGACACTGTCTGTCTATGGTTGTACCGAGCCCTAAAAATCTCGGGCCAGCCCACGGGCTTCGAGAAGCCCAAGGAGACCATCAAGGAAGCTTACAACTGGCTGAGAGACTTTTGGCTTGAGCGTCTACCCCAAGAAGAAGCCATCCTGGCGGTCTCTCAGCCCTCCGGGGATGCCGGTCCACGATAGAGAAAGCTCTCTAAAGAGGCTGTGCGCCGAATCGCCCCGAGTCCAAACGAAGCAATTTTTTCGTCAGAGGAATTGCAAATTTGAAGCTCATAGTGGACCTATTTGCAAGAATTTGCGGTTCCTATGGCGGAAAAAGGGCGAGTTTGGTGATGTGGGTCGATTCGGAGCACAGCCTCTAAAGCGTGGGAATCTCTGGTGCGGCCCCCAGGACCTCCCCATCTTTGAGTTCCCGACAGCGCAATATCAGCCTGAAAGTAAGATAAACAAGGTACCCTAAAAAGATCAGGGGACCCACGATAAGCCCCGCTCCCCATAGACCGTGACCCAAACCACGTTGGCCAGTCGCCACTTCGAGTACGTTACCAAGAAGAGCCAGAGCTAGAGGGACCAATATGGACACGGAAAAGGCTCTCTTCGACAGACCCACCGTGGTCGGGTCTCCGAGTATCCTTCCCAGGCTCAAAATCATTCCGGCCAAGAAAAGCACTGACAGCAACAGTGATAGGTATGGCCAGAACCTGTCATGGGACCCTGCGACCGACCCGACGAATGCCATCAGCCCGAAAGAGACTGCCAGTCCGGCCCACATTCTTGGTGGCCCAGACACTGAGAACGCGCACAATGCCGGCCCGGCGACAAAAGTTGTTGCGCAAACTACCATGATAAGTGTAAGCATACCTGGGTTCAAATATGGGAGTCCCATAAATCCCAACATCGAAGTTGAGAACCAGATCAAGATCGAGGTTAAGCACAGACCTAAAGCAATAACGAGTCTCTGAGGATGGATCCGCATCACTGAGAAGTTCGCATTCTGCAAAAATCCTCCCCCTGAGTTGTCGAGTCGCTCACTTGAGCGAGTTCCTAACTCCTAAGGATCTGGTCCGAAATAACTTCCCGGTTTGGGCCGCCGATGCATCGGGTACCCTCTGGGTGCTGGCAGCGTTGGTTCTCGCTTAAGTATTCTCGATACTAGTCGCTCGA
>JBJHCR010000324.1:3297-7089 GCA_050486105.1 Vulcanimicrobiota bacterium | reverse complement strand
AATTGCCAGGCTCTACTCCAAACTCTCCGAAAATGGAGAGGTCGCCATGCCGTTGGATAACTACGGTTTTAGCAAAAAGTTCGGTTGGGTAGTTGACCGATTTGGAGTATCGTGGCAATTGAACTTGAAATAGGTCCAGGTGATCTCGGGGGGTTGGAGTTTGGCTAGGAGTAGGTAATGTCGGAGCGGCGAAGGATGTCGATGATCAAGATCAGGAGGCGCTGCTTGTCTTGGGAGAAGACCACTCGATATTGGCCGACCCGAAGGCGCCATTCGTGTTTACGACCTTTGAGTTTCTTGATGTCACAGCTCTCGTTCTCTGCGGTAGGGCCTGTCAAGGAATAAGATGGACAATTCAGCGTGGCGAGGCGCCCTGGTGACAAGGAGCGATGAGGGCGAATACCCTGATGTATTTAACCGAAGAGCGACGCAGTCAGCGGGGATGCATCGACGCGCTGAACGTTCAGATTATTTCTTGACAGGCCCTAAGCTTTCGGAGGGAGTCGAGAAGCTGCTTCTGAGTCGAAGCGGGAAATTTCTTGAGGCTACGCAGTGCTTTCTGCGAGTAGATAACGCTCCAGGACTCATCCAAAGAGGACTTTCTCTACTTCCTCTAAAGTGAAAACACGACCTGCCTTGATGTCTTCGAGGCCTTCTTGGATTGCTGTCAGGTCTTCTTCGCTGAGATGCTCGTCGTCGTAGGGCGCTTCGTCAAGCCGTCGTTCCAATGGGTCTTTCTGTGATTGATGGATAACAAAGTTGATGAAACTTCCGATCGTCGGCAATTCGCTTTCGGGAGCCGCGTCGATGAGTTTGTGGAGTTCTTTTCTATTCATCAGCTAGCAGGGACCCCTATAAGTTTTCGAATCTCTTGATTCGCGACCCTGAAACGCGGGATAGCACTCAGCACTTTTTTAACTCTAACCCTTCCTGTCGCAGTTGTGAGATTCTTACACTTCGGCTACTTGGCATTCGACACATACGGTTACATTCTAAATCTTTCTTCTCTTGCAGGCAATCCTTAAAAGAGTAGAGGGGTGCTCCTTTCGTTCGTCGGTAAAATCATCCAGCCAGGAGCCAGGCCCTCTTGTCCTCGAAATATCGCTGTTTTCGGTCTCTTCTGCGCTTACTCCAGCATTGGTCCCACTTCCGGCTCCTTCTCATATAAGCGGGTACCCGCTCCGCCACAACTTGACGCATAAGGGACTATCCTCGGTTGACCACTTCGTTGCGGTCCCTCACGGTCCGACACTGGTTACTCTTTATCCACCGAGGATTTCCGCAAGGGTTACAGGCTGGTACCCTCAGGGTGCCGGGTGGGCTTTTCACCTCTTACTATAGATTTGGTTGTGGAGCATCTCCATCTATTTTCTTGGTAACCGTGACTTCACGGGACGCGGGTATCTGTGTCCCCGTGGGTGAGGCAAGAAGCGAAGAAGGCACATTTTCTTGACTTGTCCTTAAGGCAGCTCGGAACCCGGGCCCCATTCCGAGAAATGTTACATCTTGGCAATATCCACTCGGACGCCCAAGGCTCTCAAGTTATTGCTCCTCCGTACTCTACAAGGGAAGTTGTAACGAGGAGAGCAGAGATGAACCTACTCAAAGGATTAGAAAAATACACCACCTTCATTCCTGCCAGAACTCAGGCCCAGAGCCAAGAGTTCGATCCCGTCTTGATGTCGGCCCATAGCTTCCGAACAGCTGCCTGCTCGGGAGGCTCTCATCAATCCTACATAGGAGGGGTAAACCCGGTCAAGCGACTCCCGGGTCCCCCTGCAATTCTAGCTTGGAGACTCGCCTCCCAAGAGGTCGCTCTGGCGAATTAGGCTAATAGGTCGCAGTCGGACGATAGATCGTTGCCGCACTATCTCTGCTCGCGCCGCCGATCATCTGAGAACTGTAGACTTTGCCGTCAGGGAGCGAAGGGAGTTGGGAGTAGCTGCTCGGTCTGATCGTGTACATCTCGTCAGGGCCGGTTTCATTGGGAGATCTCAGCATCACGGTACCGGCACCGTCCACCCCGATATCGGCATGGAGCGCTTCGGCATAATTGTTGCCGGAACTGACCGGGCCGGCGATAGGAACCCACCGGCCTCCAGCATATTTAAAAATGGTATTCGGTTGTGACTCCCTGCTGGACACGTACAGAGCACCATTGTTGCCAGCTGCCATGCAACCCAGGTTCATAGCTGGACCGAGTGATTCGATAAGCTGTCCGTCGACTACCTGGCTCGACGGCACTTCTTCGGCAAGCTCCTCCCAGTCGGTCCCGGCTTCGTTGAGTCGAAGGATACGAGGGGGCTCTAAGGGTAAGACATTGGTAGGGCTTTTAACATGTCCGAATGGCCAGGCTTGCACATAGACCTCTCGACCGGTCGTCGCCACATAAGAGATGTCGGTCGGCTGGCCGCTTCTATCCGGGACCGGAGGTAAAGCGCTCCACTGTCTGGTCGCCAAGTCGAAACGGGCCACCATGTCCGGACCTTCTTTGTAGAGAGGTACATAGAGGAAAGCGTCGTCACAAGACATCGGGCCGGCTAACCCGTAGATATGGAACGGGCCTGCCGGAGTGCCGTCGGGCCAAGCCTTTTCTTCGGGAAGGAAGCTTGCGGTGGTGGGGTCGAATTCGTGATTGAGCATGGGGGGTAATTGCTCCCACCCTGTCGCCATGTCGTACCTCAAGACCGTTGCATGCTGGCTGAGAAGTAAACGATTCCCTGGCCAAAAACCCAGCCCTGATGGCTCAACCACGAGTTGAGCGGTGGAGGTCAGAGCGGCCAAGGTGTTGGGAGTAAAGAGCCAGGAGCCGTTGCTTTCACCAGCGCTGAACCCGACCAGGAACTCTAAAGCGGTCTGACCGATACTGCGCCCCTCGTTGCCAAGACTGCTCCAATCGCCGACCAGCCCGCCGTCGATCCCTGGCGCGTAGACGAAGAAAAGTTGGCCGGAGGTGTTGCCGCCTCCGAAAACCAACGTCCCGGCATCACCATTTCCCAGGACCTCGTTTCCGTCCCCGTCCCAGCCGATTCTCTGAACCGGCGGCAGCGTCGACCAGGACGGTGACGAGGAGCTGCTGAAGAAGATTGGATCCGGGGTGTTGATGTCTAGGTCCGGGACGTTCGTCGCCACAAATCCGGACAGATCCGGGCCAGCCTGCACGACCACTCCGCACAGGGTGACTTCGGCTTCTTGGCCGGTCGGGAAAACCTTGGCTATAATGTGGTGGACCGACGGATCGACTGAGTCTTGCTCCCGCCAAACGTGGTAAGTCAAGTTGTGCCAAGTGCCACTGTAGGCTGACCCCTCGGTATGCCCGAGCAGATTAGGGTCACTGTTCAAGTGATCGATAAACTCGTTGACCGCCCCTTGAGCGACGAAAAGACGTCGAGTCTCTAGAGCCTTCTGGCCGGAGAACTGAAGATTCTGCCGGGTTTGGCCCATCAGAGCAGTAGCGGTCATCAGCACCACCATGGCGATCAGCAGTGCAGTGGGTATTACGATACCGCTATGCTGAACAGAGTTATAAGACTTCGCCAAATTTTTCATCGGGTTTCCCCCTCCATTACGCATCAGTTCAACCGTCTGATGCTCACCTCTAGTAAGAATATCTCGGATTCGAGAAATGAGCAATAAATTTCAGAGTTCTTGGCGACCCCTTTTGTTCTTTCAGGGCTGATTGGTCAGCCTCAACAGGACTGTAAACTCATAGGAACTGGGACTACGGCTGATCGGCTCGAGCCTCACGGAACGGGCAGTTACCTGCAGCAAATCTCTTTCGGTGCGCAGAAA
>JBJHCR010000324.1:1918-3287 GCA_050486105.1 Vulcanimicrobiota bacterium | reverse complement strand
GCGCAGAAAGGAGAGGGCACCGGTCTCACCGAGATTGCTCAGAAGACGAGACGTTCCGAGAGTTTCATCGAATTGAATGACTCGCCCATCAGGTACCATCTCTATCCTGGCTCGACCGCTCCAGATTGGAGTTCCGATCGCATCGACCACCACTCTATTGTTAGACATGGTGGGATACATGTAAGTGATGCTGGTGACGGGGCCGATAGGGATATGGCTTTCCCAGTCGATAGGGATCAATAGTTGAGCGCCGCGAAGTGAGATTTCAATCCTGTCTAGAGCAAGAAAGACGGCGCGGTAGGCGTCGCTTTGGCTCGAACCTTTCTGATGAGCGTTGCGAGCTAGGAGATAGATGCCGAGGATCGCAATCATGGTGGCGATGAACACCGCCATCGCTACCAACAGTTCGATCAGAGTTAATCCTCGGCTCTTTTTCATCGGGGCCCCCTCAAAAACTTGGTCATGGTAATCACTCTCTGAGTGCCGTTCTGGTCTTCCCATACCGTTTCAACTTCGACGCGCTTCAAGTTTGAGGTTTCGTTAACGAGCACGACCGCGACCTGATATTCGGTATTGTCCGGATACAGAACCAGTCCCGGTCCGGGAAGAGGCGGAGACAGCGTCAAAAGATCAAAGTTTTCCTCCAAAAGGTGGCCTGCCTGGTTTAAGAGCGTTTTGGCGATCAAGCTTGCCGTGTGAGCTTTTTCGCTCTTCACCTGAGCCTTAAAACTGAAAATGAGGATCGAGATCAAAGCTAAGAGGGATACCGCTAGAATACCGACCGCAACCATCACCTCGATCATCGTGAAGGCAACCCTCTTCTTCCCTCTCAAGAGTTTCGAATGTCGTTCGTTCATAGTCCTCTTCTTCAAATTAGATTTTAACCGTGACCAACTGATAGATCGGTAGAAACGTGGCCAGTACGATAAAGCCGACAATAGTCCCCATCGACGCCATCAGAAACGGTTCGAGCAGTGGTATCAAAGAGTCAAGCCTGGTTTCGGCTTCTTCGTTTAGCAGTTGGGAGGTTCGCTCCAACTCTCGATACAGATTCGAGCCCTCTTCTGCAGCCGCCACACTCTGTACTAGCAGTCTTGGAAATACGGACTCCGAGCCGAGCGCACCGCTGAAGCTCTCGCCTCCAATCACTCGCTTGCGAACGCGGGTTACACCGGCATTCAGATCTTCGCTTCCGGTCCCCCGTTCGAGAATCTTCAGCCCTTCCACCAGGCCAATCCCCGAATTCCCCAACAGACTAAGATGGTGACAAAACTGACTGAGGGCGATCATCTTGTTGACTCGCCCCAGCAGAGGAGAGCTGTATTTTAGAAACTCTCTGCTCGCCCGAGTCCGGTCATTGTCTTGACAT
>JBJHCR010000324.1:0-1908 GCA_050486105.1 Vulcanimicrobiota bacterium | reverse complement strand
AATAGTATGCGAACATCACCACGACCAGAACGAATGGGGCACCGAAACGCACCACCGGGCTGAAAACGACGACTATCAGGATCTTTGTTATCAAGGGAAGAGCTGTGCCCATTCCCTCAAAGAAGGTAAGGAATTTGGGTAGCATATAGTAGACCATGAAAGCGGTCATGCTCAGCGATAGAGTGAAGACAGCCGCCGGATAAACCAGTGCCTGTTGTACGGCGGAGGCCTGGCGGAATCGTCTTTCCGTATCCCGGGTCAGCTCTCGGAGAATCTCCGCGAGCTTCCCGCTGCTCTCTCCAGCCGCAATCAGACGTACGTAGACCTCGTCAAAGGCGCCGTGAAGCTTCGCCAAACTGGTAGCAAGAGTGCAGCCCGAATCGACGCTTCTGGCGATCTGATCTGCGGCCAGGCACACCCTCTCGTCAGGGTCCGAGTCGGCTATGATGTCGAGAGCCCTCACCACGTTGATGTTTGCCTCTAGCATAACGCTTAAACAAAGAGAGAAGCGCGCAACCCCTACTAACTTTATCGGTGGGTGAATCTTCACTGAGTTTGCCCCCCAAAAATCTCCTGTCGTTGAATGGAGCCGAGCCTAATGAGATGCGATAACGGGAGGATGACTGCAGACCTCGAGATGTAACATTAATGCAACACAAATGTAATAAAAATGTAACAAGGGCTATTGATTCACAAATTCGTCGATCTGGTGAGACTATCAAATCTTTGCAACCTCTTAACATCTTTGCATCGCCTCATTATTCTGCCGCATTCGTACTTGTTTAAGTTCAAATCACAAAAAACAACGGAGAACAAATATGCAGATCAACAACATATCCCATCACAATATCATCTTAGGCGCACCAGAAACTCTCGGTAGACCCGGTGAGACACTCTCCGCCAAGGCTGTACTTGAAGCAGAGAACGCAGCACTCAGGGCGCGCTTACAGGCTTATGAGGCCGAGCTCAAAGTCAGCGATACTAGGAGGCTGCTGAATCAATCTCCGCGTCGTGAGACTCGTTCATCACCCACTTCTTGGGTACCCGTCCATGCGAAATCGTTTGAAAGCCGAAGGCGTTCCCGTAGGGCCATGTTGGAAATATTTCCGTATATTGCTCAAAATCACCCGACTCCGCCTGAACAAGATGTCCTTCGTCTCACTCGGTCCGATTAAATCAGCAGCCTCCTAGGGTGAAGGAGCGTGAAGCTCGGATTACTGAGCCTCAAAAAGTTTCCAGTCCCGCGATGATTATATCGCTTGGCTCGTCAAGCAGGTTCAAGGACCAACTTCGGAGCGCCGCAGTTGGGACTCACTGGATCCGGAAGCCCAGCTCTGACTTGAGGGAATGGCTCTTGAGCTTCCAGAGTCTCTACCACCACCTAAAATCACGGTTAAAGACCATGAGCGGCAACGTCGCAAGAGCCCGACCGATGTCAGGAAAACCGGACGAATCAAGCACGGTCCGAACGCCACCATCATCGACGTGGAGGTCAAGAGTTCGGAAGTCGAGGACATTCCTGAATACCACCAGATGGCATCCGGGCCAGATCCTTAGACGCCGGGTGACTCTCCTTCCGAGCGGCGGAAAGGCCTAGGAGCTTTTGGGAGAGAGTGGAAGATCTCAAGGTGGGCGATGCAGAGCGCTGTAAAAACTCTCCGGCAGCGGCAAGAAAGTGGGCTGTGTTGACGGCGGTGGCAATTCTCGTCGCCAGTCTAATTCTCAGTCAAATTCCCGGGCCTGGTGACGCTTGGGTTGTTCCAGAGAACTTGCCACACCAGGTGGGGCACGCAGCAGACACCCCTGGCCTGAGGCCAACTAGCGCTTTAGAATGGGGCTTCTTGAGCGGGTCAGCGGTTCATCGTACCGTATCTTGGAGCTTGGTACTCTTGACGGCAATTTTCTGGC
>JBJHCR010000323.1:0-7101 GCA_050486105.1 Vulcanimicrobiota bacterium | reverse complement strand
GGGCCTGACAGATCTAAGACTTTGTTGGCCAAAGCGCCCATCAAGGTGCGATCGTGGGTGACAAAGATGATGGTTCCTTCATAGAGGAAAAGAGCGTCCTGAAGAGCTTCCCGAGACTCGATATCCAAGTGGTTGGTAGGCTCGTCCAGCAAAAGGAGGTTGCTGGGTTCGAGAACACAGCGAGCCAAGGCCACTCGACTCTTTTCTCCTCCGCTGAGGACCTCGATCTTTTTGAAAACCTCGTCTCCGGTGAAAAGAAAACAACCCAGCAAAGTGCGAACCTCAGTTTGAGTCACTTGGGTGGGGGCCACCTCTTCCACCGCCTCTAGAACGGTGTTTTGTCCGTCGAGGGCTTCGGCCTGATGTTGGTCGAAGGTCACCATTTCCACAAACTCATCGAAGACGATGGTGCCCGAGTCTGAGGCTTCTCGGCCGCTTAAGATCTTGAGCAAGGTGGTTTTGCCCGAACCGTTGACCCCAACGATGGCCAGGCGGTCGCCTTTCTCGATGGTGAAGTTTAGGTCGTCAAAAAGGTGAATAGTACCAAAGCTCTTCTTCAGCCCCTTGGCGCTGACCACTTTGGAGCCAGAAGACAAAGCCTCTTGGAACCCCATCTTCAAACTGCGCTGTTTGCGATCTGGGGCCTCCTCAAGCTTGCGTTTAGACAGCATCCGCTCTCGAGATTTGACGCGAGTTGCCAGGGACGCCTTATAACGAAACCTCTCAATGAAGCGGCGTTCCTGGGCCAGTTTCTTCTGTTGGTTTTTGTAGCGCTGCAGGCGTTTTTCTTGGCGACGATCGGACTCTTCGAGATAAAAGCTGTAGTTGCCGGCATATTCTTCTAGGTCTCCGTGGCGCAGCTCCAACGTTCGCTTGGCCACTCGATCTAAGAAGGTCCGATCGTGGCTCACCATGAGAACCGCCCCTCCGATGGTGCCTAGGTACTCTTCCAGCCACTCGACGGCTTCAAGATCCAAATGATTGGTGGGCTCGTCCAGCAGCAGACAATCCGGATCTTGGAGCAGCAATCGAGCCATGGCGCCTCTCATCTGCCAACCCCCGGAAAAGACAGAGCAGGGACGTTCGATATCGTGGTGTTGAAAGCCCAGACCGTTGAGCACCTTATGAATCCGGGCTTCGATAGTGGCTGGCTCGGCGTGATCGTAACGTGCTTGGGCTTCAGAGTAGGCAAGCATAAGTTTTTCTAGCTCGGAGCCCTGGGCCCAAGCCATGGCCTCTTCCAGTCGGCGCAACTCAATCTCGAGGCCTTCGACCGCGCCAAAGACCTCCATCATCTCCTGCCAAAGAGTGTTTTGGGGGTTCAGGACTCCTTCTTGCCCCAGGTACCCGATTTGGACCTCGTGACCGCTAGTCACTCGTCCGCCATCAGGCACTTCCAGCCCCGCCAGGATCTTGATTAGGGTGGTCTTGCCCGAGCCATTGGCCCCTACTAAGGCAACCTTCTCACCCTTGAGAATGGTGCACGAAATGCCATCGAGTACAGTGTGTCCTCCGAAATGCTTTTCCAGAGAGACAACCCCAATCACAGTGGGACCTTCGAGGTGGTGAACTTTGGTCTTTGGTACCCCTGAATAGCGCTGGAAACCTTCCTTGCCGGTCTTCTTTTTTCTGAAGATAACTACAGAGGGTTATTTCCTATAATGGAAGAAGGGCTGTAGCACAATCGGCGCACCCTGGGGTGTTTTCGTGCCAGAAAGCTGGTTTTCTGATTGTGTAGCCTTGTCTAAAGGCTGACGGATTGAGGAGGTCCAAACGTGTTGTTTGCTTTTGAGTTTTTTGGAATGGAGATCCCTGGAAGTTGGATCTTTATCGGCGGACTGCTGTTCGCAGCTTACTGCTGGCGGCTGGTTACCAGGAACCTGGTGAAGATCGAACAAGGGAACGCCCTGGTCATTAGCCACGCTCTCAAGCCTAATTCCATGCCCAAAGTGTCCTTCACTGGTGGGGTAGTGTTTCCCCTGTGGGAGAAAGCCGAGATGATGGATATCTCGGTGAAGACTCTGAATATCGACCGTCGGGGCCACGAAGGCTTGATTTGTCAGGACAACATCCGAGCTGACATTCGAGTGTCGTTCTATGTGAAGATCAAGCGCGAAGTGGACGACGTTCTCAACGTGGCCCAATCCGTAGGTTGCGACCGGGCTTCGGATCCTCAGGTTCTGGATACTCTGTTTGCCGCCAAGTTCTCGGAAGCCCTCAAAACCGTGGGTAAGCAGATGGACTTCGAAGAGTTGTACACCAAGCGAGAAGTCTTCCGTAATGAGATCATCAAGGTCATCGGGACCGACCTGAACGGGTATTACCTGGAAGACGCAGCTATCGACTATCTCGAGCAGACCCCCATCGAGAATCTCGACCCCGACAACGTTTTGGATGCCCAGGGTATCCGCAAGATCACCGAACTCACCTCAGAGCAGCACATCCACACCAATAAGCTTCGTCAGACGGCCAAGAGAGAAGTGGAGAAAGAGAACGCAGACGCCCGCACCATTCTCCTCGATCTCGAGCGTCAGGTTAAGGACAAAGAAGCCGAGCAACAGAAGTTGGTCTCATCGTTCTTGGCTGTTCAGCAGTCCGAGACCCGCTCCATCCAAGCCGAAGAAATGGCCAAGGCCGAACGGGCCCGCATCGAGGCTGAAGAGCAGATCGCTATCAGCAACGAGAACAAACAGCGCGAGGTGGAGGTCGCCCAAAAGAACCGCGAGCGAATCATTGCCGTGGAAACCGAGCGAGTCGAAAAGGACCGAGCACTGGAGGCCATTCAAAGAGAGCGTGAGACCGAACTTCGCAAGATTGAAAAAGAGCGCGAGATCGAGATCGAGCGCAAGAACATCCAAGACGTCATCGCCGAGCGTGTGGCGGTAGAAAAAAATGTGGCTCAAGAAGAAGAACGGATCAAGGAACTTCGACTTCTTGAACAGGCTCGCCGAGAGAAAGAGGCTAAGATTATCGCTGCCCAGGCCACCGCCGAAGAACAAGCGGTTGAGCACGTACGCAGAGCCGAAGCGGCTGAGATTGTCGCTCGTTCTAACGCCAAGGCACGGCTGACCCAGGTGGAAGCCGAACTCGAAGCCGCCGATCGGCAGGCTCAGGCCAAAATTCGCCTAGCAGAAGGGGTGCAGGCCGAGCGAGCAGCCGAAGGCTTGGCCGAGGCTCGGGTCAAGGAAGCCATGGCTCTGGCCCACGAAAAGGAAGGACTGGCCAAGGCTCGAGTCCTGGAAGCTCAAGCTCCGGCTGAAGAGAAATCCGGGATGGCTAGAGTTTCTGTTTCCAAGGCCGAGTATGAGACGGAAGCATTCGGAACCCGTGAAAAACTCACCGCCGAGGCCGAAGGCACGCGACAGAAGATGACGGCCGAGGCCGAAGGCACGCGCCTCAAGTTGGTGGCGGAAGCCGAAGGGATCGCCAAGAAAGCCGAGGCCATGAAGGCCCTGGATGCGGTGGGCCGAGAGCACGAAGAGTTTCGTCTCAAGCTTGAGAACGACCGCATTGTGGCCCTGGAGCAGATCCGGGTCAACAAGGATATCGCCGAGGCTCAGGCTTCTATTCTGGCCGAGGCTTTCCGCTCTGCTAATATCGATATCATCGGCGGAGACGGAGCTTTTGTGGACAAGATCTTCCAGGCCGCCTCGGTGGGCAAATCCATTGATGCTTTTGCCAAGAATGGCGAGTTGACCGGAGCGCTGGTCAGCGACTACACCAATGGGACTCGGAGCCTTGCTGGAGATATCAAGGATGCCTTGTCTAACGTTCGTGCCACCGACATCAGAAACCTGAGCTTAGCGAAACTGTTGAGCCGATTGGCCGACGACAGCAAGGGTGCCGACCGAGTGAAGCTGCGCAAAATCATGGATGCGGTCAGCAGCATGGGTTTAGCTGATCTGCAACTTTCGGGGAGCGACGACTTAAGCGGAGAAGAGTAGAACGTGGCTGAGGCTGCAACCGACGACCAGAAGAGCGGCGCCGAGGAAATCGAACAGGGGGCCTATGAGCTTCTCAAGACTCGCTTAGAGACTCAGGCTCGGGAACTCAAAACCCGAGTCGACGCCCTGAACGAAAAACGCTCCGAGCTCTTCGGAGGTCGAGAGATTTCCGTGCTCGGCACCGAGCGGATCAGAACCGAGCACAATTGTCTGCCCCAAGACATAGCGGCGGTCAATGGATTGCTTCTATTTGGTTATAACGCTGAAATGGGCATGAAAAGCACGACTCCGGGAGATCTGTTTGCCCTCCATCGCTTCGAGAACAACGACGGCACCTTCTCTTTCCCCCCTCTCAGCAAGAGCGACGAGCGCAATTTTCTACAAGACTCCAAGTTCCGCGAAAACTTCGATACTTTAGTCAAGTTTCAGAAGAAGCTGCGGCTGCGAATGTTGCGCCTACAAAACACTCGATTGCTGGCTCACATGCAGACCGGGGATGCTGCCGACGATCGTCGGACCCTGCAGTGGGAGATGAGACGAGATGGGGAAGTCGAGTTTCTCGATGATAAGGGCAAGGTGGTCTATCCACCGACCCACGATTTCCAGTGGGTCCAGACCACTCGGGCGGATCACGTTTCGGGTGCTCATCCCCACGTCAACATCAACAACAAGCTTTTTGTAGAGTGTGTGGGCGGCGATCTCACGGTCAAGGTGGAAGACAACACTCAGGATGGCCTTGGGATCTACAGGGAACTCGTAGACCAACCGAATCAGGCTCTCCACGACGCGGAAATATTCTATTACGACGCCGAAGAACTGATCCTGCTGAAGATATTGCCCTATCGGGAACGGCAGTGGCGTTACCTGGTCTACAACACTCGCGATAAATCGGTTCACCGCATAGATGCCATTGGGTCATCTTGCGTTCAACTTCCCGAGTCTCACGGGATCATCTTTCCGGGTGGCTATTACTTGCTGGAGGGTGCACTTAGGCTCTTCGAAGGTGAATTTGAGGGGCTCCTCTTAGCCAGGCAACCCTTGGCCTCTCCCAATGGGGAAGACGTCCTCTACGTTTTCCGGAGCCCAGAAACCGGAGAAGCTATCCTGCTGAGCTACAACCTGGTTTCCCGGGAGATGAGCACGCCTATTCGCTGTCACGGTTTCTCCCTTTTCGACGATGGCACCATGGTGATCTTTCGGTCTGACGAAAACCAGGAGGCCTCTCGGGTTCATCCTTTGCAAATCTGGCAGACCCCTTTCATGTCGGCTGAAAACTATGAGTTGGCACCACGTTCTGGAGCCTACCTCGAGAAGATAGGAAACGCTGAATTGGTGCGGGGCGTTTCCGACTGTCTGTCGATCGCCCGTCGGATTCGTGAGCAAACCCCTTCGACTTTGACTTACGGAGATCTCATCCGATCGGTCACTCGGGCTATTGACAGCCATCATTGGCTGGATCACAGCGAGGTGGGAGATATCTCATCGGTGCTCAAGGAGGTCCGGAGTACCTCGGAACTGGTGCTGCAAGAGTTCGATAAGGTTGAGAAGCTCCGCAAGCAGGCCCTCAAGGACGCCGACGATATTGAGGCGGAACTCAACCTTCTTCTTCGCTCTCTTCGAGCCGACGACTGGAAAGAACTCGACCCCTATGTTGCCGGCTTGGACAAGCTTCGCTCCCTCCGAGGGAAAGCCATCACCGCTCAAGACGCCCGCTACGCCGAGCTTGAACGATTGAAGACCGCCGAGGCCACCGTGGTCCAGAGGTTCGATGAATTGTCGAAATCCGCGGTCAACTTTCTCTTGGATCAGGATGCCTTCGCTCCTTACCGGGAACGTATCCGGACTGTCGAAAGCAGTTTGGCCGAGGTCACCAGGGCCACCGAGGTTCTCCCGTTGTCCGAAGAATTGGCCGAGGTTGCGAAGGGTCTCGAAATCTTGCAAGAGATTTTGGCCACTCTCAAGGTCGACGATCCCACCCTAAGAACTCAGATACTCGAGCAAATTTCGGAGGTGACAAGTCTACTCAATCGGGTGCGGGCTCTGGTCACCAATAAGCGCCAGCAGTTGGGTGAACAGGAGTCGGTGGCGGAGTTTGGCGTTCAGTTCAAACTGTTTGGGCAGAACGCCCAGAGCGCTCTGTCCTTGGCCGACACCCCGGAGAAAGTGGACGAGAGTTTGTCTGCTTTGCTGTTGAATTTGGAAGAACTCGAAGCGAGATTCGGCGAGTTTGACGCCTTCCTCGGAGACCTGTACGAGAAGCGCGAAGAGATCATGAACAGCTTCGCCTCCAAGAAGCAGGTTCTCACCGATCAGCGGCAACGTCGTATCGACCAGTTGATCTCTGCGGCCGAGCGAGTTTTGGAAGGGATCGTTCGTCGAGCCAGTACTCTTAAGGATACTGAGAGCCTCAACACTTTTTTCTCCTCTGATCCCATGGTCATGAAGGTTCGTGAACTCTCAGATAAGCTCAGGGAGCAAAACGATGATGTCCGGGCTGAAGAACTCTTGTCTCGGCTCAAGAACGCTCGCCAAGAGTCGACCAGAGGGTTGCGGGATCGTCAAGAGTTGTTCGAGGACGGTGAGAATGTTGTTCGACTTGGTCGACATCGGTTTTCCCTCAACACCGAACCTCTAGGTTTATCCCTGGTGCCCAGAGATGGTGGGATGTCCTATCACATCACCGGCACTGATTTTTTTGAGCGAGTGAACGATGAGGAATTCCAGAAGACCAAAGTATTCTGGGCCCAGGAGTACGTCTCCGAGACTCCCGAGATCTATCGCGCTGAGTATCTGGCCTTCTGCCTATTCGAAGATATTCAGAATCAGGCTTGGCGAGACATGACTTTCCGCTCCCTCATCGAAGCTCATCTGGCGGGTCAAGGACAATTGCTTGAGATCGTCCGCGAATACGCATCTGTGCGCTACGATGAAGGCTATGATCGGGGTGTTCACGACGAGGACGCCGCTAACATCTTAGGGGTGGTGATCGGCCTTTTTAGGACCGCTGGACTCTTGAGATATAGTGCTCACGCTCGTTCGGCAGCGGTGATTACCTGGGTCTTCGGGATCAGTCCTCGGGCCAAGGAAGTTTGGCAACATCAGGCCCAGAGCTTGGGACTCTTGGCCAATATTTTTCCAGGCCAGGGTCACTCCGAGG
>JBJHCR010000322.1:5976-7117 GCA_050486105.1 Vulcanimicrobiota bacterium | reverse complement strand
TAATGAGTGTGTTCTCAACCTCTGTTCAACGCGGTGTCAACTTCGTCGACTTGGTCATGCGGGCGCTCGCCCAGCCTCAACTCGCCCACCTCTAACTTTGACCCCGATCGAACGCTATCCACGTACCTCAGAACTAAAGCCTTGGCCGCCATGTCGGGGCATAATCCTAACGATCTTGAGCGCCGAGACATGGAGCGCGAGGCCCATAAACTGGCGGGCTCCTTGGGCACTTTCGGCTTCCCGAAGGCCACCGTCTTGGCTCGGGAGATCGAGTACCACGTGCGCCCCAGCAACGCCATCAATCGCATCGAGCCGGAGTTGGTTCTCGAATGGCTACGTCTCATGTCGGAAGAACTCGATCGGGGTCCACAACGAATAGCTTCTCCTGCGCCCGAGAGCCTTGGGAAAAAGATTCTCTTAGTCTCCGAAGACTCCGACCTATTGGAACTACTCAAGGGGCTTAGCTCGGACTCCTATCCGATTCGCATTGAGAACGTGGCCAGCTGGAGCCGGGCCCGGGAAAGTTGGTTTTTGGAAGCCCCGGACCTGGTGATCATCGATCTCTGCGGTGAACTCAGAGACGAAAGAAAAACCCTGCTGCGGATTTTGGGAGGGCGACTCGGCACGGTAACCGTGTTGTCGCTGCTCCCTAGATCGATTTGGGCGAATCCCGACGAGCTAGCCGATTTTGCCGGAAGTCCCGTCCTTTTTCAGCCCTTCGACAGGCATCTCTTGCAGTCGTCCATAGAAAAACTTCTTAAGGATGAGAGAATCAAGCGGCGACGCCTATTGGCCGTGGACGACGACCCTCAAATCTTGGCCGCCCTAGAAGCCCTATTGACACCCTTGAGACTGGACTTGCAAACGTTGAGCGAACCTTTGGAGTTTTGGGACACTCTGGAGCGCTGTCGACCCGAGCTACTCATCTTAGACCTGGACATGCCCTATCTAAGCGGACTGGAGTTGTGCCGAAGTGTGCGTTCGTCCCCTCGCTGGTGCGAGCTCCCCATTCTCTTCCTGAGCGCGTCCTCGGACAGCGACACCATTCACCGGCTTTTCTCCGTTGGGGCCGACGACTTCGTAAAAAAGCCTTTTGCCGGCCCGGACCTGGTAACGCGAATTCTCAATCGACTGGTCAGGT
>JBJHCR010000322.1:0-5966 GCA_050486105.1 Vulcanimicrobiota bacterium | reverse complement strand
GGTCAGGTCCGGCGGCCCGAGTGATTCGGAGGACTCGAAGGTTCCTCTCAGTGGGGGTCACGATCTTCAAAGTCTTCGGCAGGTGCTAAGGCAGGACAGTTGGCTGGGGCGCGACCTGACTCTTGCCCTGATTTCCATCAAGAACGATGAGGGTCTAAGGCTCAACCACGGAAATTCAACCCTTTCCGTCTTGCATCGAAGATTCTATCTCAGGCTCAGCGACCAATTCCAAAGCATGGGTCGAGTGACGCGCTGGAGAGCCGGAGAGTATGTCATCCTCCTTCCTGGACAGACCCTCGCTGGAGCAGAGCAAATTTTGACCCACTTCCTTGGCGAACCGGACAACTTGAGATTTCCGCTAGGTGAATCCCTCCAGGTCAACCTTAAGCCTGTCTGCGGATTAACTACCCTAGACTTGGATTCGGGAAGTTTGGAACACAGTTTGCGCAGTGCTCAAGAGCTGTTGAAGAGCGCAATTCACAATGATCAACTGATGGTTTCGGGCGTTACTCCCCCGGTTCCATCCGATTCCCAAGTGGAATCGTGCTGCCAGCTCCTGATCTTGGAGCCATCAAAGAAAACTGGAGAGGCGGTGGCCAAACTTATGACCGAGCGCGGCTTCCAAGTTCGCTGGGAATCAGAACCAGAGACAGCCATAGCCGCCCTCACCTGCTCCCCACCCAAGCTCGACCCTCAGGTCATCTTTATCAGCTCACAGGCTCTAGCCTTGTTGGAGAAACTCGGCCCACTAACGCGCTTGATCAACATTGTGGTAGCAGTGAGCAGCGACGACGAACTAGCGAGAGCTTTCGAACTCGGGGCCTTCGACGGGGTCGAAAAGCCTTGCAAGGTGCCGAGCCTCATCAAGCGCCTGGAGCGCGCTTTGGACTTCTAAGCGAACCTCCAAGAACCACCCAAATTGTCCACCAGTTAACACTCTGTTCACGGACAAAGAGTGAACGGTTGGGATAAAGGTCTTATAGATGCTTATTCCCCAAGAGTGCCATAGGGTGAGTTACCAAGAACTCCCCAATCCTCTCCGCGAGTGGACTCCGCGCTCGGTCGTCCCTTCCTCCATCGCCGGAAGTGGGCTTCACCAAAGAGACGACCGACAGCGAAGAGAGCGTCCTTGGCGACGTCGAACCCCCTGGGGTCACGACAATGTCGAATTGTCGGAAGGCCCATTCGATGACGGGGTTACCCCTCGAGTGGACCGCCTCCTTGCAGGGCTAGAGGAAACCTACTGTCTCGAAGAGTTCTGAGGGATTTTTCTCCTTGATCTCAAACCACCTTTGGTGGGCCCACGCATCCTAATACTGTTCTTCCTCTCGGGTGCCACTTCCCTGGCCTACGAGGTCCTTTGGATGAGGCGACTGTCCCTGATTTTCGGGCATTCCATCCTCTCGATCTCCACCGTTCTTACGACCTTCATGGCCGGGTTGGCCCTGGGAAGCTATCTTGGGGGGCGTTGGTCTGACCGAAAGCGAGGAGAAGGTCGACCACCCGCTTTCTTTCTCAAGACCTATGGTGTCCTAGAGTTGGCCATCGGGCTGTGGGCACTCCTCACCCTCGGCCTCCTGAACGGAGTTGAACATCTTTACCTGGAATTAGCTCGCCGCGAAGTGGCCGATTTTTCTCTCCAGACCATTCTGTTCTTGTCCTCATTTGCTGTGCTGCTTCCTCCAACTACGGCCATGGGCGCCACTCTTCCCGTGTTCACCCAAACCCTGGTCCTCCATCGATCAGAAACTGGTGGGAAGCTTTCCACCATCTACGGACTCAACACCCTGGGCGCTTGTCTCGGAGCAGCCTTGGGGGGGCTAGCCTTCCTGCCGCTCCTCGGCCTAACGAAATCCCTCATATTGACAGCCTTCCTGAATGTCCTCATCGCCAAGGCAGCCTATTCGGGCTCGGAAAGCCTCCCCGACAATTATCGTTCTGCTGAAACTCAGGTAAGAAAGCACCCCCTGCCCGAAGAGCCCCGTGCCGAGGCCAATGGTGAGAAGAACCCGTGGTTACCCATCGTTTTCGGAATTTCCGGCTTCACGGGAATGGTGTATCAGATCGGCTGGACTCGTGCCCTTATCTTGTCCATCGGTTCATCTACCTATTCATTCTCTATCATATTGGTCACTTTTCTGGCAGCCCTGGGCCTAGGTTCGTTCATCTACCGTCGACTCTTCAGCAGCCGCCATCCTAAGATCCGAGATCTCGCCAGACTGCAACTCCTCATCGGGATTTCAGCCTTCCTGGTCACTGTAGGTATGGGATGGCTTCCCATGCTTAAGGTGCTGAGCAAAGGGCTCAACATCAACTCATTTTTGCAGATCGCCGCGCTAGATACGGTCACTGTTTTCTTGCTGATCCTGATACCTACGCTGGCCTTGGGTTTGACCTTTCCCTTGGTCACACACCTCTATACCAGCAGGGTAGAAGACTTGGGTCGCAGTCTCGGCGAAGCTTACTCAGCTAACACCTTTGGCGCGATCATCGGCTCCTTCACTACCGGATTTGTCCTCATGCCGCTGCTAGGTCTTCAAGACACCATCCGGCTGGCGGTGTCCCTCAATCTCTTGGGTGCGCTCTGTCTTTTTCTGGCCTTTGGCCAGGCTGCTCGACGCAGCATGCGAGTCCCGGATATCGCAATGCTCGTCTTCAGCCTGGTTCTTATCCTTGTCGGTCCAAGGTGGGATCTCGGGATAGTCAGCTCGGGCACGGGGATCAGCTACCAGGGACAAAAACTTCGACCACCCCCTATCTTCTATCGAGATGGGGTCTCCTCCACGGTCTCTGTAGGTTTAAACAGCGGGATTTACCCCTTCTTGGCGGTGAACGGAAAAACTGATGCTTCCATGACCGAGAGCGACCGCCAAACCCAGCTCTTGCTAGGCCTCATCCCCGCCGCCCTTCACTCCGCACCAAAGGAGATCGCGGTCATCGGATTTGGCAGTGGTCAGACCGTGGTTGGCCTACTTTCGGTTCCCGGTGTCACCGAGGTCCGTTGTGCCGAATTGGAACCGGCCGTCCTTGAGGCTAAGAAATTTTTTGCTCCTTATTCGGAAGGGTATCTCGAAGATCCGAGACTGACCGTAGTCATCGAAGATGGCAGGCGCTTCATCCTTGGCTCATCTAAGACTTTCGATATCATCGTCAGCGAACCATCCAATCCTTGGATCGCGGGAATCGGCAATCTCTACACCCAAGATTTCTACAAGAAGTGTCGCCAGCAACTCAAACCTGGTGGAATCATGGCCCAGTGGTTCCATCTTTACGCGGTGTCGGAGCGCGAACTGCAACTCGTTTTTCGAACCTTCTTCTCCGTGTTCCCTGAGGGAGGGCTGTACTTGACCAGCCGAGGTGACATCCTGCTGATCGGCAGTGAAGAGGATATCAGGTTTCAAGAGACACGGTTGCTGGAACTCTACCAGCACGACAGTGGTGCGGCCTTTTGGCTTCACTTGCTTGGCCTGGGAACACCGGGGATGCTGAGGGGCACCTTTCTGGCCTCGCGCGAGCAAGTGATGGACTTCTTACAGAGGAACACCCCACCGGGGTCTAAGGCTGCCATGAACACCGATGACCTTCCCCTTTTGGAATTCCTGGCTCCGCTCAATCTCCACCGCAGAGAGCAAACGCTTGAGCCTCTGACCGATAGTTTTCCAATGATGCCCTCCTTGGACCAACAAAGCAGCACCGCGGAACTTCAAGGCGCTATCCTGGGGAGACTTGCCCTCAGTTTGCCCTTCGATCAAGGAGCTGAACTAGAGCGATTGGAGAGGCTCGACCCCCAAGCCCGGAGTTGGACTCCTGAGTTGCTCCGTCCTCTGCTCGCTCCAGCCGAACATACCCTAGACCCCATGCGAATCGATGCTCTGGCCAGCTCAAACCAAGCTTGGTTGCGCATTGCGCTTCTGGACCTGTTGGCTCAGTCTGGCCAATATGTAGGACTTTCTGCCCTGTATGGTCGGGCCCTGGAGAATCCACCTCCGGGCTCCGAATACAAACTTGCCCTAAACGCCGGGAGAGCCGCTCAGGCAGAGGGAAACTTAGCTCTGGCTGAAGACCACTTCAGCAGAGCTGCGCCCCTGAGCTCGAACCCCCAAGCACTCTACCTACGGGGAACCTTGGGCCCGATTGAGAATTGGAATGAAGACGATCTCAGAGCTGCTGTTTCCTCTAATCCCTTCAACGCCATCTATCGCACAGCCCTCAGTCAACTACTTGAGCAGCAGCAAGAGTTCAACGAGGCTCTCGAGGAAGCTCTGGAAAGCTATCGACTCTTTCCCTTCCAAGAAGATCTGTTGGAATTGCTAGTGCGCCTTTATCGTTATCGCCAGGATCCGAGTCGAGTACTCGAGTTCACCGACCAACTCCGAAACCTGAGAGCCATTAGACTAAGCCTGGAGGACAAGATTCAAGAATGATTGGCAAAAATTTGGACCCCATTCCAACGTCGGGACCACTGGACGTGGTTATCGTAGGGGGGGGTCCCGCCGGTTCCGCCGTGGCCCAGATCCTTGCTCAATCCGGTTTTAGCGCCCTCCTGGTAGAACAAAGCCGCTATGATCAAACACGAGTGGGAGAATTGATCTCTCCCGAAGGCTTGCATGTTCTAAAGTGCATTCTTCCCGACACCTACCAAGACTTCCTGATCGCCCCCTTGGTGATCAATAGCGCCTGGGAAAGCTCGGACTTAGAAGTCGTGGAGCATACCAAGGACGAGCCGTGGTGGTCCCTTAAGCGCCTGGATCTCGACCGAGCGCTGGCTGAGGCCGCCTCTGCTGCTGGAGCCAAAGTTCGAACAGGGAGCAGGGTCCGCAACTTGGAGTTCGATGCCAGTTCTTCGGTTTGGTCCTTTGAACTGGAAAGCGATGGAGACAGCATCTCCTGCACAGCTCGATTCTTGGTGGATGCCACCGGTAGAGCATGCCAAATCGCCCGCAGCTTGGGGGCAGAACGACAAAAATTCGACAGCCAGAGCGGACTAGTGGGTTTTTTGAGTGGACCAGAGCTGCCTGAACTTCCCTCAGAAATGCTGCTTGAGACCACCGAGCGAGGCTGGTGGTACGCCGCCCCGTTGGAGCCCGGCATGGCCGTGGCCGTGTTCATCACGGACAAGGATCTCGACCGGGGACTGCCAGAAGCCGCCTGGGAGCAAGCCTGGGATGAATCGCAGCATCTCAAAACTCGCTTGAGCAACTACAGATTGACCGACCGCCCCAAGCGAGTGACCTCAGACAGTTCTATCCTGCTTCCCAGTTTTGGTCCGGGATGGGCCGCCACCGGAGACGCTTCCTTCGCTCACGACCCCTTGTCCAATCTGGGCTTAGGTCGGGCGATCTACGAAGGAGTTCGTCTAGCCGAGGCTCTGGCCGGCGATCTCGAGGCAGGACGCCCTTTTCGCGGGGCTCTCTTTGCTGAAGAGGCCGGATTCAAATTCACTGAAGACACCCAGGCCTTGAAAGCAAACTATCGGCAGGTTTTGCATTGGCCGAACTCCATGTTTTGGGCTCGGCGCACCCAGGGTCGCTTGACGGGGGGGGTCAGCGGACAAGTCAAGATGAACGTGCCTGCGACCCGACATCTCCATTTTGTTAGTAGTCAGCTCTTTGAATGCACCCAATGCGGGCGCTGCTGTCGTTCAACCTGGAGTCCTGAGCTCGCCCCCAAGGAGTGGATACCTATCAAGGAGAGCTTCCGAGCTCTTCAACTTGCTCAGGCTGGGCATCAGGTTTTCGCCATCGGTGAAGACGCCAAAATTCGACTGGACAAGAATGAAGAGGGGGCGTGTCGGTGCCTGCAGCAAGACAACCTCTGCGCTTTGCACCTTGAAGGCGGACCCAAGGCCAAGCCGGTGGACTGCCAGACCTTTCCATTCGAATTCCGAGAGACCCCCGACGGAGTAACGGTGGGAGTTTCCTTCTTGTGCCGCTCAGTGCAAAGCAACAGCGGGCGACCCCTAAACG
>JBJHCR010000321.1:0-7167 GCA_050486105.1 Vulcanimicrobiota bacterium | reverse complement strand
CTTGAGCCCGAGCGGAGCACTCGACGCATCCCGATCCCAGCGCCCGCCGCATCCAGCCACCGCCCCCTGCGCTAAGCCACGTTTTTTCGGATCCTAAGCCACTCCCAGGGCGGCTTAAGCCTCCGCCACCCCCAGCGCCCGCCTCAGCACAACCCCGAGCCGCATCCCGCGCCACCGCCCCCGCCTCGCCGCATCCCGATCCCAGCCCCCGCCCCCCCGAGCGCCCCCCCCAAACGCCCCAACGCCACCCGCCCCCCCCAACAGCCCCTTCAACAAAAAAAGAGCCCCTCACTCTTGCGAGCGAGGAGCCCTCCTTGGGAGGGGGTTGGCAACGGGGGACTAGAAGCCCATTCCGCCCATTCCACCCATGCCGCCCATTCCACCCATGCCGCCCATATCGGGCATTCCGCCGCCACCGGACTCCTTCTCAGGCTTCTCGGTGACCATGGTTTCGGTGGTCAGGACCATACCGGCAATGGAGGCTGCGTTCTGCAGGGCCGAACGGGTCACTTTCACGGGGTCTACGATGCCCTTCTTGACCATATCGCCGTACTCGTCGTTGAGGGCGTCGTAGCCTTCGCCCTTTTTCATTCCGCGGACTTTCTCTACCACCACAGCGCCCTCTTTGCCAGAGTTGTTGGCAATTTGGCGCAGAGGCTCAACCAGGGCCGAGCGAACGATGTCCACCCCGACCATCTCTTCCTGGCCGAGTCCTTTGATCTTGTCCAGCACGTGAAGGGCGTTGATGAAAGCGGTTCCGCCTCCAGCCACGATGCCTTCTTCCACCGCGGCTCTGGTGGCCGAAAGGGCGTCTTCAATGCGGTGTTTCTTCTCTTTGAGTTCGGTTTCGGTGGCGGCACCTACCCGAATCAGAGCCACACCGCCGACCAATTTGGCCAGGCGCTCTTGCAGTTTTTCCCGCTCGTAGTCGGAGTCGGTGTCTTCCACTTGACGCTTGATCTGGTCGATGAGACCCTTGATGGACGAGTCATCACCAGCACCTTCGACGATGGTGGTCTCCTCTTTGGTGACTTTCACCTTGGAGGCTTTGCCCAGCATGTCGATGGTCACTTTGTCGAGCTTGAGACCCAGCTCTTCGGTGATCACTTGTCCGCCGGTGAGGATGGCGATGTCTTTAAGCATCTCTTTGCGACGGTCGCCGAATCCGGGGGCTTTCACGGCGACCACGGTCATGGTTCCGCGCAGCTTGTTCACCACTAGGGTGGCTAGGGCTTCGCCCTCGATGTCTTCGGCGATGATCACCAACGGACGCTGCATCTGCACCACTCGCTCGAGGAGGGGCAGGATGTCGGCGATAGCGCTGATTTTCTTCTCCACCAAGAGCACGTAGGGATCGTTGAGGATCGCTTCCATGCGCTCGGAGTCGGTCACGAAGTACGGGGAGATGTAGCCCTTGTCGAACTGCATTCCTTCCACGTGCTCGAGTTCGGTGTGGAGGGTCTTGGACTCTTCCACGGTGATGACGCCGTCTTTGCCGACTTTCTCGATGGCCTCAGAGATCAGTTTACCGATCTCTTCGTCGTTGTTGGCCGAAATGGCGGCCACCTGAGCGATGGCTTCAGCGGTCTCAACGGGCTTGGCCTGCTTCTTGATCTCCTCGACGATGGCGGTCACGGCGTGATCGATCCCGCGCTTGATGAACATGGGGTTGGCCCCGGCGGTCACGTTCTTCAAGCCGTGCTTGATCAGGCTCTGGGCCAACACGGTGGCGGTGGTGGTTCCGTCTCCAGCGACATCGTTGGTCTTGGATGCGACTTCCCGAACCAACTGGGCGCCCATGTTTTCGAAGGGGTCTTCCACTTCGATTTCCTTGGCCACTGTGACCCCATCCTTGGTGATGGTGGGGGAGCCAAACTTCTTGTCGATGACCACGTTGCGTCCTCGCGGGCCGAGGGTCACTTTCACGGCGTTGGCCAAGATGTCGCAGCCTCGCTCGAGAGCTTTGCGTGCGTTGGAGTCAAACTTAATGATTTTTGCTGCCATAAGTGTTTCCTACTTTCTGTTCTTTCTAAGGTTAAGCTTCGAAGACGCCCAGAAGCTCGCGCTCCTGCATGATGAGAAATTTCTCGCCGTCGATCTTGACTTCAGTTCCGGAGTACTTGCCGTACAGAACTTTGTCGCCGACCTTAACTTCGAGGGGGATCAGTTTGCCGTTGTCGAGGGTTTTGCCCTGGCCGACTGCGGCAACCTTTCCAATCATGGGCTTTTCTTGAGCGGTATCGGGGAGAATGATCCCTCCAGCGGTCTTCTCTTCGCTGGGTAGCGCCTCAACCACGATGCGGTCGCCGAGGGGCTTTAGGGTTACAGTTTGTGTCGCCATGGGTTACCTCCAGATCTTTTACCAGCAGGCCGGGGGAATGGAAAAAGGGCTTCTGCCGCAACCTGCTGCTCGCTTCTGGTTGTACCCTGACGCTCGTTGGCGCCAAACAAGTGCGATATTAGATTTCTGTTAGATCGGCGCCCGACCAGCTAGAAGACCTGGGTCGATTCTGGTCTCCAACGACTGTTCGCCGAAGGTAGGCTTTAGAGGTGCTCTTTTTCCTCTTCGAGCATCTCATACTGATAATCTCGGCGAAGCTTGAGATCTCGGTAAATGGTGATGGGGATCGATTTGCGGAAGTCCTTGCCGGTGTGGTCGATCATCACCACCCGGAATCCGTAGTCCACCTCAAAGGTGTTCCAGCGACCTGAGGGCTCTGAGGCTTCGTGAATGGGGAATTCGAAGTCTCCCACCAACGGCAGGTCGAGTTCCGGGTCGACGGTGATGTCGTTGGTCTCCAGGGTCAAGACCTCGCGGTGGGGGAAGAACTTTTCTAGGGACTTTTCGATAGCCGCCAGACGAAAGGACAGCTTCTTGGGGAGCTTGGCATCGGCCTTCTTGCGCTCCAGCAGCAGCGTGCCCTCTACCGACTCTCCGGTGAGCACGACGGTGCTGTTCAAATGAGCGATCAGTCGAAGGTCATCGTGCTCCACCTCCAAGTCCACCGGAAGGGCTTGCAAGCCTTCTTCGGCCCGAGGGAGGATGGTGAGGTGCAGTTTGCGGATCCAAGTGCGCCTCATGAAGCCCCGGGGCACCGAGGCCTTCACCGAATAAACGCAGCGAATGTCTCGACTGGCATAGGTGGGCGGCAAATTTTCGGGCACCGGGAAACGAAACTCCACTCGGCCGAGGTCGCCTCCGGCTGAAATGGTCAGCTTTTCGTCCACCACCGGCTGGATCAGAGTGTGCCCCACATCGTTGGCCCCGAGAATCTCTTCCCCCTGAAAAACCAACTCGACCTTTTTCACCTCGGGGCCACCGAGCGTGACCCATCCGATCACCTCTTCTCCTGGCTGGAGAACCTGACGGTCCAGGTCGACTTCAAAGTCCATCGGAACGGAACCCCTCTTTATCCGGTCGAGCTTCGTTGGCGCTCTGCTGGGTGGATCTGGCTTCGACGCTGGGAGAAGCGTTTCCTAGAGGTCGAACTGCTGCCGGCCAGGCGGAGGGCTAGGTGGCTCCCGGCGAGAGTTTGCTCGGGCTTCGGGAGATCCGGCCAGAGGTCGCTGCCCTGGAGCCATCCGAAAAACTGCTGCTTGTCTTCCAGGCGCAAACGGTCGGTTTGCCACACCCGCCGGAGGAACTTTTCTTTCAGGCTCTCTGGGATCCACCCGTAGGTCCAAAGGCAGGCGCACAGCCAAGGGCGCTCTCCGCCGGATTCTTGAAAAACGACATCTTCCAAGAGTTGCCCGAGTTCTACCCAGTTCAAATCCGGCCAGGGGTAAGCTTCACTCTTCACCGCAAAAGTAACGAAGGCGGCGAACTCTTGATCCGAGTAAAGTTGGACTGCGTGCAGGGCGGCAGCTGCTAAGAGCCCGCCCGGTGATGGCTGGATCAATGAGGTACAAGCGTGCACCAAGGCCTCTTCTTCGGGTTGTTCGCTGGTCAGCATGCGGCGAAGAAAGAGATCTACGAACTCTTCATCTCCCAACAGGGTCCAGTCCATGGTCTTGGCCCCCCACACATCTAGCTGCGAGAGAAAAAGCGAGCATAGGCTCGGATAATTTCGAAAGAGCTCCATATTGAATTGTATTCCATTTTTATTGACAATCCTTCTATTGCCCCACAAGAGAATTTCTGTAAGGGCTCTCCCGACAGGTCTCAAGTTGACCTTCCCAAAATGGAGAGATATGCGCAAAGCCCTGGCGATCACCACGACGCTCGCCGAACTCGAGCAACTCCTACCTTTGCTCCGAGCTCTCTATTTTGAGGCTGAAGTGGAGGGCTTGTCCTTGGTGTCCACCCCCGAAGAAGAACTCTGTCACGCTAATCTTTGGGTGCACCGGCGTCTCAGGGAATACTGTCCCCGGCCGTTGCCCGAGGACCAACCTCTCTCACAGACCGAATTGGGCCAGGCGGTGCGCCAAGCATGTCTAGAAGAGAGTCCCCAGGTGCTGATCTGGCCTGCAGATTCCAAACTCTACCAACTCCTGAGGGGGCAGTCTCTCGCGGTGCAAACCGAGTGGATCTGGCAGAACAGACCGGAGGAGTTGAGTGAGATTCGGGCACTCCTGGAGAAAGGAGCCACGGCGGAGGTCGTTTCCCCTCAGGGAGCGGCAGAGCCCCGGACATTCTTGTCTCAACATTGGGAGCGCTTGGCGCAAGCCGTTACCGAGGGGCCCATCTTGGTCCAGGGGGATTCTCAGTGCTTGGATGACCTGCAACAGCGCATGCCAAACTTAGAGGTGCATCGGGAACCCGTTCTCGACGAATACCCCTTGGGCCTAGGCTTGTTTGCGCTGGCGGGGGCGCAGCAGCCGGAGTCTCAGTTGTCAAGCTTTGCGCGTTGCCGGGAGACCTTGCTTCTGGAGGCTGTCAATCAAGAGATCCGTGCCGGCCACCACACCTTTTGCTATGGAGACTACGACACCGAACTCCCAGCCCCCCCTGCCAGCCTTGACTTGAGAGAACTCACCAAAGGGAAGTTTTCGGTAGAGGTGTGGGGGCGCCTCAATTTTCGATGCCGAGAGGCGGGTGGGTCGACTCTGTTTGCCCTCACCGAGAAGACCCAGACCAACGACTGGACCCATCGCTACACCAAGAATGTGCAGAGAAAGCTGCGCCTGGTGTTTGCCGACTCCGGAAATGTAGCCGGCTCTGTCTTGCACCATACCGCTGCCATCAACCGCTTCACGGAACATCAGGCCTGGGCTGTAACCAGAGCCCCTCATCCCTTCATCGGCCCCAGAACCAACGATCAGCAGACGTTTTTCTTGGACCATCAGGAGCGACCGGACCGTCCCAGCGAGCCCCTGCGAGAGGTTCTGGAGCAGGCCGACTGCTTTGTCTTTTTCGAGGACGATGACGAGAGTTCGCCCAACTGGCCCTTCCCTCTCCAAGACTGGGTGGGCGAAAAACCGTGCGTGCACCTATACATTGGACATCGAGTTCATCGCTACACTCCAGAGTTGGCTCGTCCGGGACGCCTCATCCTGACTCCCTTGCCTCATTTGTTGAATTTATACCCTCAGGCCGAGTTTTATGCGGGGTTTCCTCCCTTGGAGCTGTTGGACATCGAGCCATGTGCACCGGCATCAGTCAACGATGGGATCTGCCGCATTCTGCACACCCCGAGTTTGCCTCATTGGACCACCTCCAGGTATATGTACCATAAGGACACCGAGGCGCTCCTTAAGGCTTGCCGGAGCCTGGTTAGGGATTTTGGCTCCCGAGTTCAGGTTCATCAGGTGGCTGGTTGGTCGCATCAGCAGGTGCTCAAAGCCCGACAGCTGTGTGACCTGACCTTCAATCAGTTGCGGGGGTTCCACGGCTTGTCGGGGGATGAGGCCATGTATCTTGGTCGGCCTTGCCTGCAGTATTTCGACCGCCGGAACATCAACCGTCATCGAGAGTATTGGGGGATGGACGTCGATTTCCCCTGGCTGAATGTGGACCGCCAAAACCTCTACCCCACCTTGGCTAAGTTGGTGCGGGAACCGGAGTGGAGAGGGCGGTTAGGAGAGAGTTCTCGAGCCTTCATGGAGAATTTTTTTAGCCCGCAGAAGGGAATTTTACCTTTAGCGTTTCACTGTTACCGTGCGGTTGAGGGAAAAAGTCTGGAAACCCAGGTTCTAAAGTGCTGAGCCACTGTTGGCTGGACCACCGGGGAAACTTAAGGGATCGAGACGAAGTAGCTTGGCGAAGAGAAGCAAAAGGGGAATGGGAAGAGTTAGGGTTTGTTGAGGCTTACAGCATTCAGGTATAGAGGCACTTTGGCTTCGGTACGCTGCCACAGGCAAACTCCGCGATTCGAGGAGAGTCCTAGTGGAGCGAATACCGTCTAGAAATGGAAAAGGTCACAGCAGAGTCCGGGTAGAGACCGCAGTGATTCCCTGCGCCGGGCTTGGCACTCGTATGTTGCCCTTGACCAGAGTGGTTCCTAAGGAGCTTCTTCCGTTGGGATCGAAGCCTCTCATTGAGCACGCCCTCAGCGAACTCGGGGAAGCCGGGATAAAGCGAGTCGTAATCGTGGTGCGAAGGGGCAAAGAGATGCTTTCCAAGCATCTCACCGAGCCTTATCCTTTCCCTGAAAGAGCGCATGTCCCCGGACCGGTTCCCCACGGCATGGAGCTTGAATTTGTGGAGCAAGATGATCCTCGAGGGTTGGGGGACGCCCTAAAGATGGCTTTGCCCTTGCTGGAAGGAGATCCGTTCTTGATGTTGCTCCCCGATCAACTCCTCATGGGCACTCCTGGGGCTAGTGCCCAGTTGGTTGAAGCTTACTCAGGTCAAGATTCTCTTTCGTCCATGGTCAACGTGCCCAAGAGCGAGTGCGAGCACTTCGTGGGTTCCCGAGGATTTGTCGTCGAGGGCGACGGCCCTCTCTATCACCTCAAAGAATTGCTGGGAGAAACCGGAGTGCCCGGCCTCTCTGATGGACGCTTTTCCGTGCGGGGCTTCGGTCGCACCATCTTCAAAGCAGGCTTCTTGGAGACTATCGAAGATCAGTCCGACGAAGCCGAATTCTCTCTGGCCTTCACCAATTTTATCACCCAGGGCTGGCACGACTGCTTGTTCTTGAGTGGGCGCCCTTTAGATGTGGGGACCAGGGTCTCTTACCAGGATTTTTGGAAACTTTGGGAGTCGATACTCGCGGGTGTGGCGAG
>JBJHCR010000320.1:0-7168 GCA_050486105.1 Vulcanimicrobiota bacterium | reverse complement strand
GTCTTGCATTGGCTGAAGCCCATAGGAAGCGTAGAAATGCCAGGAGGGTTCTGGGCCCTCACGTATTCTGAAAACACCGGAGGAGCCTTCTCATTCTTGAGGGGCTACAACTGGGTCTTCATCGTAGCCGGACTTTTGATCCTGGGTGTACTCCTGTTCTTGGCGTCCCAAGCCCGGAGGACGCCACCCTTGCAGAATTGCGCCCTAGGGCTCTTAATAGGAGGGGCCATCGGGAACCTCTATGATCGCATTGCCCGCTCGTTCGTAGTAGATTTTTTGGACTTTAAGGTTTGGCCGATCTTTAATATCGCCGACAGCGCAATCTGTGTAGGCATCGGCTTTCTTCTGATCGCAGGCTTCCAAGAAGAGATGGCTCATCGCAGGGAAAAGTTGCAGGAGAAAGCACTAGAAGAGCAAGCAGAACCTCTCGGCGAAGGCCAAACTGGGGTCCAATAAAAAAGCGCATCGATGAAGATGCGCTTCTTGGTGGAGCCAGTCGGGATCGAACCGACGACCTTCTACGTGCAAGGCAGACGCTCTCCCAGCTGAGCTATGGCCCCAAGCCCGCGTAGAGTAGCACGTGGATGCCATTCGGTCAAGAGGAGCCGAAAGTGATCTTCCAAAACAAGAAAAGCACAATCACGATCAGGACCCACATGGCAGCCACGGCCATGGGAGGTATGGGTTCTTCCGGAGGGGCATTGATCTCAACTTTAGCTGGGCCTCCTGAAACTTTGCTCGCCTTCTTGCTCTCGGCCTTGACCCCCTGAGGCGTCTCCTTAGAGGCGGACGCATTGGTCTCTTTGGGCTCAGGGGCCGAGGTCTCCGCGGCCTTATTCTCCATCTTGGTTTCAGGCTTAGACACGGCCTTCTGTTCGGCAGCGGGCTCGGCCTCGGCTGTCGGAGGCTTGTCGGAGGATTCTGGTCTGGCGGCGATGGCCTCAGTTGACTCCGCCACCCCCGAACTTGAGTCTTCCGCAGGCTTCTCGGCAACCGAGACCTCTTCGGACCCTTTCGTTGGCGCTGGGGGCTGAGTGTCTCCAGTCTGGACATCTTGGACCTCGACCGGCTCTTCAGCCGACTTTGGCCAATCGGCCTCGTCGATTTCGGTGTCGCCAACAAAAAAACCGGCATCTTTCCAGTTCTTGGAATAGCTAACCAGTTTCTGGAATTTCTTGCCGCTTATCTCTTCGACTGTGGGTTCAACCCAGTAGAACCCATCGAGTTCTTCGAAGCCTTGTAGGGCCTGAGCCAGGCCTAAGGCTTTCTTAAAGTTCTTAGAGCGACTCTTAGGAAAACGGTATCTGTTGCTCGGAGCGTTCTTTTCCACGGGACCCCCAATCAGGCAACGTTCCAACTATCCGAAATTCATCATACACTTCGGTAGGCCCTTTGGCTAGGAATGACATTTGCACCTATCTGCTGTGGCTTTGCCAGAGAAGGAGACTTCTCTGCTGGGAAAAGACAAAAAAAGGCCCCGGATTTGGGGCCTCTTGTGGTGCGGTTACCAAGACTCGAACTTGGGACCTCATCCTTATCAGGGATGCGCTCTAACCTACTGAGCTATAACCGCTGGACTATTTTTCGGATACTAGCGCAAGCCTTCGGGCTCTGTCAACTGTCCGAAGACTTCGGAGCATTTAGGTGGTTCGAAGTTCCCGGTCCTCGAAGAAGGGAGGGCGGGATTTCGGGGCTGACAGAGTTTTGCGCGGTCAGCCGGGATGACGGGCTTCGAGCTCTCCCTAGCAAGATTGTCCGAAAGGGGCTCTCTCAGAGCGGCCGAAGGGCAAAATATGTTTTTCGACCATCCCAAGTTTACTTCAACCCAGAGTACCACTTTCAGGGAGTTCGTTCTCCTGCCGAGGCTCACCGGTGCCCAGCACCATCTTTCGGAGGTCTCCTTAGCTGGGGAGCTGGCTCCGGGTCTGTCTTTGAGCATTCCCTTTCTCAGTGCCGCTATGGAGTCGGTGAGCGGCCAGCGCCTAGCTGTAGCTCTGGCTTTGCAGGGCGGGTTGTCCGTTCTTCCGGCCGGCAACGTAACACCCGAGGACCAAGTTGAGATGGTCCGGAGTGTGAAGTCTCACCGACCGGGTTTTATCTTCCCTAACCGCAGCGTGGAGCCGGATGCTTCTATCGCTGAATTGCTGGAAATGGTGGAGGACTTCGGGACAGAAAGTTTCCCAGTAGTCGGGCCAAAGGGTCAGCTTTTGGGTCTCATCAGCAGTAGGATGGTTAACCCCTTGGAGGATCAGGCCTTGCCGGTCCACAGCAGGATGCTTCCCCGGCCCCAGACTCCGGTGGCCGAGGTCACCGCCGATGAGCGGGAGTGGGGGGCACAGGGACTGGCTTCAGGCCTGGGAGTGGTCTGTTTGGTCAATTCGGAGAACCAGTTCCAAGGGGTGGTGGACCTCCACGAGTATCATCGGGCCCGAGGCTACAGCAGCGCGCTCAGAGACTCCCAAGGACGATTGGCGGTGGCTGTGGCGGTTTCCACTCATCCGGAAGACCTGGAGCGGGCCAAAGCCTGTGTAGAGGCTGGGGCCGATGCCCTGGCGGTGGATGCTTCCGACGGTTACTCGGTGTACATGCAAGCCACCGTGGAGAAGCTCAAAGAGTTGGGAGTGCCGGTGATCGCCGGCAATGTGGTGGAGGCAGACGGTTTTCGCTATCTAGCTGAGGCGGGGGCCGACGCGGTGAAGGTGGGGATCGGCTCGGGCTCCATTTGCACCACAAGGCGGGTCAAGGCCATCGGGCGAGGTCAAGCTACCGCGGTGGTCGAGGTCGCTCGAGCTCGGGACCAATGGGCCCAGGAGACCGGACGATACCTCCCTATCATATCTGATGGCGGTCTTCAGGGAACCGGAGACATGTCGGTGGCTCTGGCTCTGGGGGCAGATTTCCTGATGATGGGCAAATACTTTGCCGGCTTTGAAGAAAGTCCGACTCAAGCCTACTTGAGACGCTTCCCCGTTCAGTTTGGTGGAGAAGTCTCCGAAGTAGAAGTTCCGGTCAAGCCCTATTGGGGAGAAGCTTCGCGCCGAGCCAAGAATGTCCGCCGGTACCAGCAGAACGACCCGAGAACCTTCGTCATCGAAGGGGAGGAGGGCTTCGTGCTGCTCAAAGGTTCTCTCCACGATAGTGTGCCGCGGGACCTGAAGGCCATCCAGGGCACTTTGAGTTCTTGCGGCTGTCGGGACTTGAGTGATTTTCGACAAAACGCTCTCCTGGAGTTTCAGTCTACCGGATCTCAGCGAGAGGGAGGCACTTCGATCTTTAGGGCGTAAGGGGCTTCCATCTTGGAGGCTTCGACTTCTTCGGATTTCGAGTTGGAGGATACGTGAGATGATGCAAGAGAACGAACTGAAAGAGTTGATGAAGCTCTTCTTTAAGCCCCACCCCTGGCACGGTGTCTCTCCTGGCGACGGTTTCCCCTCGGAAGTGGTAGCCTTCATCGAACAAGTCCCCACCGACACGGTCAAGTACGAGGTGGATAAAGTGACGGGCTATCTCAAACTGGATCGCCCCCAGAAGTTTTCCTCTCAGTCTCCATGCCTTTATGGGTTCGTCCCCAGGACCTACTGCGGGAAGAGAGTGGGGGACTATTCCGCCCAACAGGTCGGTAATCCCGAAATTGTAGGTGACGGGGATCCTATCGATATTTGTGTTCTCACTGAGCGCTCCATTTCTCACGGGGATTTCTTGCTCAAGGCCATTCCTATTGGCGGAATTCGGATGTTGGATTCTCAAGAAGCTGACGATAAGATCATTGCTGTCATGAAGGACGACGCCGTTTATGGGCACATCAACGATGTCACGGCCTTGCCCGAACAGTTGGTGGATCGGCTGTGTCACTATTTTTTGTCCTACAAAGACCTTCCCAGCCCCACCAAGGCCAGAAAAGTTGAGATCTCTACGGTCTATGGGCGCCACGAGGCCTTGAAGGTGCTGGATTACTCACGTCAGGATTATCGAGAGTATTTCAAGGATCCCGATCAGCGGTTTCAAGAGCTGATCCAGCACCTCACCGGAATCTAAGGCGCTCGCCTTAAGGTTCTGCTCCCCACTGAGCACAGAACCATCCGGTCCGGGGTTGTCGTGCCTCGCTCATGGATGTCGAACGCCCAGAGGGCCCCGTCCTTGACTTTCAGCAGCCTAGGACAGCCACTCGGTGCTCTCCGAGGCCCAGTCCAGGATCTCTAAGGTTCTCTGATAAAGTTCTTCGGCTTCTTCCGGGGAATCGCCGATACAGGTGACACCAATCTTGCCGAATTCCGATAGGGCGCCGATCATATGGAAGACCACTCCGGTGTTGGATGAGGTGTTGTAGTGCAGCCCGGTGTGGGTCACGATGTCGATGAGATCTTCGGGGAGCAACCCCTTGTACTTCTCGTTCTCGAGGTTGTCTGAAGCGAAGTAGTATTTCGGAATCGACGACCCTCCTTCGAAGGTCCCGGTTTCCGGGTTGTAACGACCTCCAGTGAGGAATTGCAGGGTCCGGAAAGGGTGGGTGGTGCCCCCCTTTCGGAGATTGATCTCCACCGCGAACATCTCCCATTCGTCTTCGTTGGGGATGGCCAAGAAATCGATGGAGAGCCGACCTATCACTCCGGTTTGGGCCAGAACTTCACCGATCTTCGCTCCTGCTTCGTGCAGGATGGCTCGGTAGCTGGGTTTGGCAGGGAAGGAGCAGCCGATGAAGACCTGACCGTCGGGACCTCCCAACATCTGATCGTGGGTGGAGATGATCTGAGATTCGCCCAGAGGAGTGATCCGAAGTTGAACCGAGGGAGACTCCTTGGGCTCGCCCTCTAGAAATTCTTCGACGATCCCTTCCATCTCTACGAACTTCTTCAAGAAGCCGTCCCAGTTCATTCCCGGGGCTTGGTAGCGGGCCTGCTTGGGGACTTCGCGCTCCAATATCTCGCGAGCTTGTTGAGGGTCGGTCACCCCCTTGAGGCAGTCCATGGGCATGATGGCGTTTCCTTCACCCGAGAAGCCCTCATTGATCTTGATGACCACTCGCCTCAGGTTCGGCTTCTTCTTCCACAGCTCTACGATGTGATCAAAGATTTCGTCGGCACTCTTGAGGTCTTCATAGCCATCGGGCATGGGGACGCCGGCTTCCCGAAACAGCTTTCGAGAGCCGCTCTTTGAGCCGTAGTGCAGATACTTGGGGTCAGGTCCCAGCAACGGGATGTTCAGGGCCACCGACAGTTGGCGCTCCAGAGGAGTGACGTTAAAGACCGTGAGATGGGTGTTTTTGGCGTCTCCGATGGCTTTTCGGATACGTCGAAGCAAGGAGGGCCGCTCCAGGATCTTTTGGGTGAGACTCTTCTGAGAGGAGTCGTGGGTGGCGAACATTTCCAGCCGTCGGCGAGCGTGGGAAAACGGAATTCCAGGAAGAAGCTGCAGGTAGTAGTCCACTATGTGGGGATGGATGGGTTCGGAAGTAACGAAAATCACCCTGGTCTTGGGAAGGGAGAGCAAGATCAGCAAGAACAACAATCGCTCTTCGTAGTGGCGAGCCCCTTTGAGCTTTTTCAACTCATCGATATCGAGACTCATGGAGGGCACGACCAAGACGGTCTGTTCCACATGCCCGTCGGCCATGAGGTTCTTCCAGAGGTCTGGTAGTTTAGCGTAGAGCTCTTGGAATCTCTCTTCTTCTTCGGGAGAGCCGGGAGGAGGAGCATTGAGGTCGGCCCAGGGTGGAATCTCGATAGGATCCGGCCAAGACTGGCTTTGCTCCTCGGCTGAGGCGCCGTTTCCGTTGGGTGAAGCTCCCGAGCCGTCCAGGCCCGATACCGTCAAGTTTTTCCGTCGAGTTTCCACGCCAATCCTCCTTGAGGCCTCTCTTTTTCCCGCTTCTGGGGACTTTGACCTGCACGTCCATTTAGGGGGGATCTGGGAGGGGATTGGGAGGGGGATTTACACCGAGCGGGGACCCGTCGAAGGCGGGTGGCAGGGGCAGAGGGGGAGTGAGAGGATGAGGGCTCTGGGAGCGTCGAATAGTGGCCGATGAAAAGATGCCTTTTGCTCCTCATGGTATTGTTGCTGGGCCAACCCGCCTTGGGTCAACCGACCCTGGAGGAGGCTCAGCTGATGGTTCAGTTCACCGAGTTCTTGGCTGGTGAGAGATTCGCCCCCAACGAGAAAGAGATCGTGGTAGCTGAGATGCAGCAAGATTATCTCAACGACCGAGCCTCCTATGCCCAATCTATTCAGGATTGCGCTGAAGTCTATCAAACACTGACGCAGATTCAAGAGCCCCTGCAACTGGGTCTGGTTCGTCAGGGTTTGCTGGGGGAATACTACTCTCACATGAAGGCGGGACATCAATCTCCCACCATGGAGCTGATTTTTCGTAAAGTTCAACCTCTTGCCTGGGATGGAAATCGAAAGATGCTTCTGAGCACCGCCGACTTGCATGGACTGCTGGAATATCTCAGTTTCCAGCAACAGACTCAAGGAGGAACCCCGTTGAGTCCGAGCGATCGGGAGTTGCTTAAACAGCAGTTCGTGTCTGGCTTCAGCCAACTCTCAGATGAAGAGATGGGCTTTGTTTGCTCCGGCAAAATGATCTGGCAGACGGTGGCGGCTAATTGGCAGCGAGCTAACCAGCAGCAACAGGCCAACTGGAGTCAACAGTACTCCCAGTCCGCTTCCCCCTCATCGTCCGGCGGAGGCCAGATGAGTCCCGAAGCCTACCGCCGAATGAGCCAAATGATGCTGCAGAACCACGCCACCAACATGAACATCATCGAAAACATCGGCGGAACCGGCAACTATTGGAGCGTCGGCCCGGAATGGTAGGCTTCTACCGCTTGCTGGCCTGAGCAGGAACTTTTAGGAAATCGCCACCGTCATCCCCCGATTTTCTTCGGTTCGGTGATGGGGGGAAGTGACCCCTCGAAAACCACCGATCTCGTAGATGGTGATGGGGCGATCGTAGCCCTTCATGTTGACCCGGAGTCGACCGTCGATGTGGACCTCTTCACCCAAGGCCAGAATGGTGCTCTCCGAGGCCAAGATCTGGCCCCCGATGGTTAGGGATTCAATGCGAGCAGTGAGGTTCACCGGGCTGCCCACCACACTATATTTCATGCGTTTCTCTGAGCCAATGTTGCCCACCACCACCTCTCCGGTATTGAGACCTACTCCACACAGG
>JBJHCR010000319.1:0-7218 GCA_050486105.1 Vulcanimicrobiota bacterium | reverse complement strand
TATGACGACAGTGCGGGGCAGGCTGGTGCGACCTTTGAGAAAGACCTCTAGGAGCCTTTCGCCCAGGTTCACGGGATCGGCGCCAAGAAATGGGCAGCCGAGGTTCCACATGCAATCTGCTGGGAGCAGCAAGCCTTCGTGTTCGGCAAAGAGCGCCAAGCTCGAATCATCAGGAGAGTCGAAGACCCAGAGCTTGGTTTCAGGGTAAAAAGCCTGCAGGAGAGGCAGCCCCCAAAAACCTGATGAACAAAAACGATCGATGTGAGACGAGGTAGCGGTGGCTTCACACCACTTCGACCAATGAGCTTCGGGGCGGTATAGAGTCGCTTCCACCCCCCGGCGTTTCGTTTGGTGGGTCTGGTCTCCCTGTTGTTTTCTTGGCTGACTGCCCGGTCTGAAAGGATCTTCTCTCAAGTCGGCCAATCGGCACACCCTAGTTCTTCTGGAAACGAGAAAAATGAACAGCGAACCTCCACCCAAGCTCATCGTCGAGAGAGAGCAACCTCTGGAACTATCAGTCCTGTGGACTTGGATGAAAGAATTCTATCAGGAGGGTGGGACCTCGGTTTGGAGCGATGGAGAGATCCCGTTTCACATTACCAACACTCCCTTGCTGGCTCAGGGTTGGATCGACTCCATTCTCTCTTTCTTGAGAGATTTTCTGCGGCTTGGACTTCTGGACTTCGAGTCTCCGATCACGGTGGTGGAGCTAGGACCAGGCACGGGACGGCATGCTTTCTTCCTCTTACAGGCGCTCCAACGGCTGGAAAAACTGACTCGAGCTCTAACCCCCGAAGGACTCGAATTTCGATTGCATTTGGCAGAACTCGGCGAGAAGGGCCTGGCAACCTTGTCGGCTCACCCGCAGTTTCAATCGTATCTGTCGGAGGGCAAGTTGGTCTTGAGTCGTTTCGATGTCCAGACCGACAAAGCCCCACGCGTCTGGCCGGACCTAACTGATGAGCTCTATTCCAAACCTTCCCCCAATCCGGTGTTCGTGATCACGAACTATGTTTTGGACTCCCTCCCCTACGACCTCATTCGGATCAATGGGCGCTTGACTCAAAGAGCCGATGTGCAGGTAGCCATCGATGGGCTCGAAGAGGGTCGGGAGGTGAGAGACGTTCCCGACCTTGGAGAACGCATCTCTATTCAATTTTCCTACCCCAACAAGGGCCTGATCTACAGAAATGCCCATTGGCGGAACATTCTCGAAAGCTATCAGCAACTCAAAGAGGAGACTCATATTCCTTTCCCCACCTGCGCTCTTCGTCTGGCCGAGCGGATCAGGACTTGGTCTAAGTCCGCTGCCGTGCTTCTGGTGGCTGATAAGTCCTTCACCCACTTGGAACAGTTCCAGGAACTCGAAGAGCCGGAATTGGTTCCCCACGGGGGCGGTTTTTCGTTCAACGCCAATGTCCACGCTCTGGGATTGTACGCTAAGGAATTGGGGGGATACGCTCGTCACTCCAGTTGTCGTGATGGGACCTTGGACCTGTCCCACATAGTCTTTCCAAGGTCTCGAGGAGCGGCTGATCTCCAAGATCAACTTTGGGAAGTCGAGTACCGTCTGGACGAGGTGGAACGGTTTCATGCCATCGACAGATTTCGTCTTAAAGAGAGCATCGACGAGTTCGTTACCAATCCAAATTTGAGGTTGTCTTTGGACATTCTCAGGCTGTCAGGCTTCGACCCCCAAGTGTTCTACGAGTTGTCCGATCACATCTTGAATGGCCTTGAAAGCGACACTCTCGAAGAAGAGACCCGGGCCGAGGTGAGGAATTCTCTTCCTCTGGTCCTGGAAAGAATTTTCCCTGTCGGCGACGACACCGATGCCGCCTTTGAGGTGGGACGAGTCGCCTATCGCTTGGAGCTTTACGAGGTGGCCCAGCAAGCATTCGAAATGTCCCTAGAGCAATATGGACCCGATGCCAGAGCTCATTTCAACATCGGTCTAGGATGGTATTATCGCCGCAATTGGGGGTTGGCGGAGAGCGCCTTCGAACAAGCCCTGCTGTGCGACCCGGAGTATCGGGAGGCCGGCACATGGATCAAGAAGACCCGTCGCAAAATGGTGCTTAAGTAGGGGCAATCCGCGAGATCGGCGAAAGAAGGACTTCCACCCAGACGGAGCGCACGCCCCTTCTAATCCTTTATCTTGGTTTATGTACCCGTATCCTCGGGGAGGTTGTGATTATGGACACAGAGAGTATTGTCGCGATAACTGAACGGCTCCAAAGGGTTGGAGAGCAGCTTCTTGAGACCGTCGATTACGAGCGATACGATCGTTGGAACGAGAGCGGTCTGAGGATTTTGGACTTGGTGTTTGGCCAGTCGTCCGAGCCCTTCATGAGATTTCGTTTTCCCGGTGGCGGCGAGGCGGCCAACTCTAGGGAGAGTCGAGTCAAGAGTTCTATCACACAAAAGCTTAAGGTGCTGGCTTTTGTCAAAGAAGATCTTCAGGACCAGAGCTTGAAACCCAAGCTCGGATGGACCAGCAGTCAAGAAGAGATAGACCAGGAACTCGTGCGGCTGGAAACTGCGTGACCCCCTTTTCTTTGTCGGTCTTGGGCCTTGGTGCCGGACTTCCCGCGAACGAGGTCACCAACGAACAACTCTCGAGCAAACTCGATACCAGTGACGACTGGATCCGTGCTCGCACCGGAATCGTCAGTCGACGCATTCAGGCTGCCTCGTTGGGAGTCACCGACTTGGGTATTCTGGCGGGTCGACAGGCACTAGAGAACTCAGGTTTAGACCCTCTCAAGATCGACTTAGTGATCATGGCTACGCTCACCCCTGACCATTTTATGCCCGCTACAGCCTGCAAGATTGCATCCACTTTGGGATGCCGGCGTGCTGGTGCTTTCGATCTCAACATCGCTTGCTCGGGCTTTCTCTATGCTGTCTTGACTTCAGCCGCGCAACTCAAGGCCAAGAACGTCAGCCATGTCCTATGTATCGGAGGAGATACTCTCTCGAGGATCACAAATTGGGACGATCGAGGGACGGCGGTCCTTTTTGGAGACGGAGCTGGAGCCGCCGTGTTGACTGATCAAGGGGATGGCTGTTTGCTTGGCTGGGACTATGGAGTTCAAGGAGAGTTGGCCGAGTCGCTTCACGTCGCCGCAGGTCCGAGTCGACCGAGTGCCAATCTTGCCGACTATAAGGTGAACATGGATGGCCGAGCGGTTTTTCGTTTTGCCACCGGGAAGTTGGTGGAGTCTTCAGAGCGCGCTTTGAGACGCGCCCAAATCGATATTTCTGAAGTCGACCTGATCGTTCCCCACCAAGCAAATCAGCGTATCCTAGAAGGGGCGGCAAAGCGTTGGGGCATCGGCTTGGACCGCTTTGTGATCAATGTCGACCGTTTCGGAAACACTTCAGCGGGCTCGGTTCCTATCGCCTTAGAAGAAGCTTATCGCAAGAACCGGATCCGTCCCGGTTCCATTGTGTTGCTCTCCGGTTTCGGAGGTGGCTTGTCTTGGGGCTCTCTGGTTCTCAGGTGGAAAACCTAGAGCGTTTTCGACGCTGCTCCTAGAGGATGAAAACCACTCGCTCATCTTTCTTGAGTTCGGTATAGATCAGTTCGAGATGTTCTCGAGATCGCGCTTCAACGCTTACGGTAATGCTGAGGTAGCGACCGCCCGATGAAGTCTTGACTGAAACCTGTCGAGGAGAAGCCAGATTGGCGTGGCGAGAGACTACGGAGATGATGTGTTGTTCGAAGTCCCGGCTCGCGTACCCCATGGCCTTGACGGGGAAGTCGCAAGGAAACTCTAAAAGTTCGTCCGACATAGTTCTAGATTAGTCCTGGACGTGGAAACTCCCTGCGGGGAACGTTCCCCTATCGCAGGTTGCGCAGGAGATGTTCCAACTGGGATCGTACCCCGGCACGGGGGAGTGGTCGGATGCCGACCTTGACCGGGTGTCTGAAGTCAGAATGGACAAGATTTAGTGAAACATTGGACTGAAATTCTCAAGAGCGTACTCGGCGATGGCGGACCTTCGACTTGCCAGTTCGCCATCACCAACGTCTGCAACGCGGCCTGCGACTTTTGCAATTTTTCTCGCGATAAGCTGCCAAAGAAGGATGGCGTTTCCGTGTCTCTCGAGGATGGCTTGCGAAGTCTTGAAATCTTGCGGCAACAGGGGATCGGGTTCATGATTTACACCGGAGGTGAGCCTACCGTCCATCGCGACTGGCTAGAGTTTCTCAAGGCTTCAGATCGCCTAGGCATGGTGAACCTGATGGTCACCAATGGTTCGACCTTGTCAGAGCGTACCGTGGAACGGTTCGTTGAAGGCAAACTGTCGGCAGTTATCATCTCCATCGACTCTCAAGACTTGGCCGTCCACGAAAAGAACCGTGGCCTCAAGGGTGTCACCAGCAAGATTCAAAAAACCATGCCTTTGTTGAAAGAGGCGGGGATAGGGGCAACCGCCTCGGTCACTTTGAACAGACTGCTCGATGACTTTGATCGGCTTCCCGAAACCCTAGAAGAGTTAGGCTTCGAAGCGGTGACCTTCTCATTTCCGTTGACGTCCCTTGAGTCGAGTTATCTCGGAGCAGCAGAGTCAGACCTGGTGACCTTCAGCAAAGAAGAGATTCATCAATGGATCGACCGAGTGGAAGCCATGAAGAGTCGTTTTCCGGTGCTGAACCCCAAGGCTTCGCTCACGGATATGCACGCCCATCTGGATCGTAGGCCGGAAAAGTTTCCCTGTCTCGGTGGATGGAAACAGTTCTATCTCGATTGGAACCTTCTCCTGTGGCGCTGCAACAGTTGGAACAAACCCATGTGTCATATTTATGATTTCGATGGGAGTCAGAAGGTTCGCGATGGCTGTCAGGCCTGCATGGTGGACTGTTTTCGCGATGCTTCGGTGCAACAGTTCGTGGCCTTGTCTTTGAGTGACGGGTTGAAGGCTCTCAAGGGCGGCCATTTGCGTCAGGCTTGGAGTCATCTGGCGGACCCGAGAAATCTCTTGTCGGTGAGTGCCGCCTTCGAGAACCTATTCTGGCTCAAACGCATCTGAGATCGAAGTTTCGAGGCAAGAAAAAACGACCATCGACTTGGGGTGCTCGTCTTCTGGTCGTTCTTACGATTATCCGTAACGCCAACTTGGAGTCATTTTTTTGACTCTCAAGATTAGGGAGACTACATCTCCTTGACTGGGTTGCCCTTTTTGCGGGGCGCTGCTTTTTTAGTTGCTACTTTTGTAGCAGCCTCAGTTTTCTTCGCTGCTTTAGTTGTCTTGGCTTTCGCCTTGGACGCAGTCTTGGCTTTAGCTTTAGCTTTTTTAGGCGGCATGGTCGCTATCCTCCCTCCTCAGAGTCGGTCGGTTCCTCCACGACCCGCTTGGCACCCCCATTTTTGATCGGAGTCGAAAATCCCTCTAAGTTAAAGAATGGCAAGTGAGAGGTCTTTGCCTGGTAGGGTGGTAATCTTCGCTTATGAGAGCGTCGGCTGTTTGGGTGAACTCGGCTGTGAAAGAGCATTTGTTGGGTAAACTTGCGACGCTGAAGTCTCGCGCTGAGCAGCGAAGAGTTCGGCCACGCTTGGTTATCTTTGATTATTTGGATCATCCTCAGGGATTTCCCCTTCGCCATGCCGCCACCCAGTTCTCAGCTCTAGTTCAAATTGAGCCAATTCCAAGAAGCTTGCCCGCCGATCGATTTCGAGACCGACTTGAACTGCTGGAGAAATCTCGAGGGATTCATGGAATAGCTTTTCCGAGCTTTATGCCTGATGCCCATCGACAGGCACTCAAGGGCTATCATCGCCTTAAAAGGCTGGACCTTGACCGTCCCGAGTGCTCCTTGACTCCTCAGTCTCTTTCGTTCTTTCAGTTAGCCCAGGCTCACGACTGGTCCTTTGCGGGACGACGCACCCAAATTTGGTATTCCGAGGAGTTTCAAGACATTGCAGGCTTCTTGGCTAGCGAGCTGAGGCACTGTGGCTTGGCCGTCGAATCCCGATGCCTCGTGGCTCGAGAACGGATGAACGGGTCATCGAGGATCCCCCAGCCTTTACCGGCACCATTGGTTGGAAATTGCGATCTGCTTTGGCTCTTAACGCTCCACCGCGTTCGCCTTCCGTTGGCCCACCTTCCGGAAGATTGCGTGGTCGTTGATGGTGCTCCTCTGTTTTCTGCCCCGAGTTGCTTGGAAGCCGAGCAATTGGCCTTGCTGCCTTTTCGTACTGCCGGCCTGTGCGCGGGTCGCGGGAGTTTGTGCAGCTTGGTGAACTTGAACCGGCTGCTGAGACTATTTTCTCAATCCTTGAGCCAATCCACCGAGGAGCAGATCTCGGTTGCTGGTCGAAACAGGTTTCGCTCTCTGGGCGAGCGCGCGGTTCGATAGGACAGATCCGGCATTTGGGAGCGGTGTTTAAATGAGGTTTTCTGTTGACTGAGAGATTCGAGAGCGACTCGCCAGAGGGGCGAGAGACAAAAATTCCAGAACCTACGGTGGCCCGGCTTCCACTGTATTTTCGATGCCTGGCAGATTTGAAGGAACGCAACATTAAGATTGTAAGCTCTGGGGACTTGGCCGCAGAAGTCGGGGTGAAGGCCTCTCAGTTCAGAAAAGACCTGTCCTACTTCGGTGAGTTTGGCATTCAGGGCCTAGGATATCCCGTGGACGATCTTCTTAGGCGGATCACCGAGATCATGCAGCTAGATAGGCGGAGGCGAGTTGTCTTGCTCGGCGCCGGAAACTTGGGCTCGGCGCTCGGTAACTTTCCAGGATTCTCACGGTGGGGTTTTGATGTCTGCTACATTTTCGACAGCGACCCCGCTAAGTGTGGTTCGAAACTTGGCGGGATTCCTGTGGAGCCGATCGATGAGCTGCCGAAGCCTTTGGGCGTCGACCTCGGAATTCTCGCTGTTCCACCTCAAGCGGCTCAATTGTGCGCTGAGCTATTGGCTGCTTCCGGAGTCAAGGCGATTCTTAACTTCACCAGTCGCCATCTGTCGCTGCCCGAAGTGGTGGTGGTTCGCAATGTCAACTTGACTCACGAATTGGCCATTCTGGCTTACCATCTATCAGGTGAGCGGGACCTTCTCTAAGCAGCAAACCTCCGATTCACTCGAAGTACGACTGTAGAACTCCTCGACGCCGGATGTCGAGTGTGGCGCAGTGAAAAGAGCCCCCGAACGGAGCGTAGTTTCGGAAAGGGCAGGGAACGGGTTCAAATCACCAGTCCTTGAGTG